>JBBSLW010000117.1:0-8581 GCA_038233495.1 Chthoniobacterales bacterium
CACAAATGCCAGCATCGCTGATCGCCGAAGAGCAAGGTTTGCCTGCGAAGGTGGTGCGCCAGCCGCCAGTCACGATCGACAAGTTGATGACGAAGGAGGAATTTCTGTTGCTCATCAAGCACATGGCGAACGGGAATCCGCAGAGCCATTTTCTCACCGTTTGGCGCGATGACGATGGAAGCGCTAGGTTCGCGAAGGCCAAGCCGCACAAGCGTCTGGACCACGCGGGGAGCTGGACATACGACAGCCTTCGAGGACGCTCAAAACGGAAAACCTCGATCGGTCTCTATCCAAAAAACCACCAGAACGAATCGACGTGGGGCGCACTCGATTTTGATGCGCATTCGGGCGACGACGAACTGGCCAAGAGTCGTTCAATTCGGGCCTTTTCCCTGCTCTTGGAGTATCGCGACCGCTACCTCATCTTGAGTGCCAGCGGCCGCGGTTATCACGTTTTCGTTTTCGCACGTGAGCCTCGTCCGGTTGCCGAGTGGTCGTTGTTGCTCCGCGATACCTGTGAGCTGGTGGGCGCGGAAATCCAAGATGGGCTCTGCGAAACATTCCCGAGCGACAAAACGGCGGCTCAGGCCATCGGCAGAGCCATTCGCCTGCCTGGGACGGTCAACCCGACCACAGGCGAAGCTGAGAGGATTTTGGCCGAAACGATACGGCCGTTGATCGATCATCTGGCAACTGAAAAACCGGCTTCCGATGCCACTCGTATAAGTCGAAGCGTTTTCCCTCGGGGACTTATACGAGTCAGAGAAGCAGTAAGTTCCTCTTACAACAACTCAAGGCCGTTCGCTTCAAGTTCAACCGTTCGATTGATCGCAGAGATCATCGATGCCCACCCGGTCAAAAGAATCGGTAGTCGAAACAGCGTGCTCTTGGAATTGGCCGGCGAGCTATTCCACAAATTTGGTCAGCAGCTCTCGGAACATGTCATCCGCCTTCACTTCGAGACCTACCAGGCGAACATCGGGACGCCTCTTGAAGAGCACCTGCGCCAGTTTCGCGCTGCGTGGCAATCGATCTTCACCAAGACCGTCGAAGGTTTTTCGGCATCCGAGAGCCGGCTTTTCGATAGCGTCGGCAGCGGACCACAACAGGAAGCGTTCTGTCTCCTGCGGTCATTTTCGCGCTTTGCAAAAGGCGCCGAATTTCCGGTCGGGCAATCAAGCTTGGCGGATCGATTGAGCATTAGCCAGCCGTGGGCCAGTTGCATCCTCGGGCGTTTCGTCGGACTCGGCGTCCTTCAGAAAGTCGAGCTGGCTCGGGCGAACCGATCCATTCGCTACCTCTGGATCGCAAACCAATGAGAATCACTGATCGCATCGCCAACACAAAGGACCAGGTAGCCAACGTCGTCGCCTTTCTTGATAACGAAATTGGCGCCCCGATCATCTACCTCCAGCGCGCCGGCATCGTGCTCGACGTTATCCGCTCGACCGTCGGAGCGATGGACCGGTTGGAAGCCGTCGCCGTCCCGTCGGATTTTGACGGCTCCTGGCGTGCCTACCGCGCGCGTCTGCAAACCGCGAAGCAACAATTTGAGCGCATCGTTTCCGGCTCCGATGCGCCATCCACACCCTGCCGGCCACAGCTCCAAACCTGAAAGCTCCAAACTCTATGAACGAATCGCAAGACCTACACACCTTCACGAACGACCAGCTCGAAGAACATTTCCTCAATCTCTTCCGGTCATCAGCCGAGAAAGAGGAATTGATCGATCAGCACGCGCCGGATGAATTGCGAAGCCTGGCGGCAGTGGTCGCCGGCCACCAAGCCAAGCTCTCTTCATGTATCGATGATCGCCAGCCTTTGGCTTCCCGGAATCTCGAAATGATTGCCGATGACTTGAGCAAGCTCCGAGGCAAGATTCTCGCGAGAGCCAACGGAGAAGAAAGCGCGGAGTGATGGGCGACCCCAAGCCATCGACACGTGACCCGCGGCCGAGCAACCGAGATGATCCGCAGCTCACAGATTCCGAGCGACGGCGGCGCGTGTTGCTGCTCCGGGCCCGCGCTCGCAAGGCCCGACGGGACCGCGATCGCCAGCCGCTCAGCTTGCCTAACGAAGAGCCGAAGCCGTGACCCCATGTGCGCCCCTGTTCATACCACCACGCTGTGTGGATGAAGGCCAGCTTAAATTTAGGTTCTGTCCCAACATACACCCCTCACAGGTTCCGAAGTTCGTTGATTGGCTAGTCAGTGCACTTTTTCAGTTTTGACCAGCAACCACAACAGCCTAACGAATGAGTGAAGAAGAATCTTTCAGCGTCAATCGCCTGAGCGAAATGACCGGGATGGACCGGGGAACGATCCGAAGGCGGATCGCAAAGAACCAGGTCCGGCCGGCGCGAGTGGTGAACGGGCGGAAGTTTTACCGGAGGAGCGACGTAGAGAAATCGGTACGGCCGCGTTTGCCTGCTCGCGATGAAAACTCGCCGCACTGCGCATCGGGCCGGAGTGAGTTTCTCAATCTTGAGAAAGGGTTCTCAAAAATGAGATTGCGCTTATTTCCCGCTGTGCGAGTCTCCGCTAGCAATCGTGGCGGCGGTCTAGGACGCGCCAAAGCGAAAGCCAGACGAATCTCGAAACTCGTGGGTCTAGGACGCTGCGGGAGACGTGAGGAAGCGAGCCGAAGAACGGGCCGCCCGACCGGCTGTTCTCAGGCGCTTGATTCAACCTCACGACATGACATCCGAAATCCGTTATCGCAGTGCTCACCTTTCTCGACAGAGCGTCGATGAAGGGGCACGCATCATCCGTGACGTGAGCGTCTCGAGCGATGAGCCCTACGCGCGTTTCTACGGCACGGAGATTCTGAGCCACTCGCCTGGATCGATCGACTTGAGCCGGGTCACGACCGGGGCCTCGCCTCTCCTGTTTAACCACCAGAGAAACGAGCTCATCGGGAAAGTCTCCAACCCGCAACTGCGCAACGGCAAGCTCTACGTCGACCTGAAGTTTTCGAAGAGCGAGATGGGGCGGCAGATGCTCGCGGACGTGCAGGATGAAATCCTTACGGAATGCAGCATCGGGTATGAGGTGAACAAGTTCGAAGTCGATGAGGACGAAGAAACCTACACCGCGACCCGCTGGACGCTTTTCGAATGCTCGCTCGTGTCGATTCCCGCTGACTACACCGTCGGCGTCGGCCGGGCTCAAAACCAACCGCAGGAAATCTCACCATTTATGAACACAGACCCGAACCAACGACGACGATCGTCTAACCGAAACTCAGCGCGAGAGGCACTCCCGCAATATCCGCGAGCTCGCCGTTCATTTTAACGGCAGCCCCAATTTCAAAGGCAAACTCAATTTCGACATGGAGGCCGAGCGCTTTATCTCCGAGCACAAGACCTTGGACGAGTTCCAGAGCCACTGCATGAGGGAGGCGTTTCAACAGGCGCGTCCGCTGCAAACGCCAGATCGCGAGACCACGCCGCATCCCGGGTTCCGCGATGCCGGCGGAAATCTCTCCACGTCGGAGCCTGGTTCCATTGGAGAGCGAATCGTGTCCCGGAGCGACTACCAGGAGTTCGCCAAAAACAGTGGCCGCGGGAAGATGTTCAAAGTCGAGTTCCCTGAAGTCGTAGGCACTCGCGCGCTCACTGTGTCGGGTGCTGGTCTTACCAGCTTTGATCGGCAAGGCGTAGTGGCTCTCGGCGTCCCGAATCTCCTCGTGGCTGACCTGCTCATGCAGGCGCAGACTTCGATGCCGACGGTGAGATTCATCCGGGAGGATAGTTTCACTAATGCCGCGACCGCGGTTTCCGAAGCTGGAATTAAGCCCTCTGCGGATCTTGATTTATCCGAGATCGACTCCCCAGTCAGGAAAATCGCCGTCGTGAGCAAGGTCTCGGACGAGCTTATCCAAGATTTTGCGCAGGTGGAGACCTTCCTCAACGGCCGCCTGGGCTACATGGTCAGCGCGGTTTTAGACGCGCAGATCGTGAACGGCGACGGCATCGCTCCCAACTTGCTGGGCCTGCGCAACACCGCCGGAATTCAAACTCAGGCGAAGGCAACCGATACTGCTTTGGACGCGATCTTCCTCGCGATCAGCAGGGTCAATAGCGTTGGATTCTTCAAAGCGGACGGCATCATCATGCATCCGAACGACTGGGCGGCGCTTCGCCTAACGAAAGACTCGAACAACCAGTATTTCGGGAGCGGTCCCTTCTATGCGCCATACGGCAATCAACTGGTTCCGATCCAGGTGCCGACCGTTTGGCAACTGCCGGTTGCCGTCACGACGGCGATCGCTCAGGGAACGGCTTTGGTCGGTGCCTTCAAGCAATGTGCCACGATCTTTTGGCGCAAAGGCCTATTTGTCGATATGACAAATTCGAATGAGGACGACTTCAAAAAGAACCTCGTTTCTGTGCGCGCCGAGCTGCGGGCCGCGGTGATTTGCCAGTCCCCGCTTGGCTTGTGCCAAATCACCGGGCTTCCCGCCTAACGATTCGGACCGATGAACTTTCTCGCGACGGTGGGGATGGGCTCCATATCCCATCCTTATCCCTCGATCGGCGGTGGGGGCCGACCGCGAGCCGCCGATTCCCGCGACCGTGGTCTCGTCCACTCCGGCGCGGGAAATCCCTAACGACTTAACGACGTTCAAGTCATGATGCGCGAGTGCTCGCTCGTCACTTCATGGGGCCGATAGTTTCAATCGCGAGCAGGCGCACCGTTGCTGCGTCGAAGGTGTAATACAACGTCGCTTGTCTGCCTTCGATAAGCGGCAATGGCAGCGACCACACCGGAGAGTTTTCGCGAATGGGGAAACCAATGTCGGGCTCGTGAGCGAGGAGCCATTCGGCAGACTCAACGAAGCGATCGGCGGCAATCGGATCAGGAATCAGCGCGGAAAGCGAATCCTCGAAAAGGTGCTCGCGGATGACGCTACGCAACGGCTTTGCCATGCGCGGCGAGAAGCTGGCGAGCCAATGCTTCAAACTCTATCCCGCGCCGCTTCTCGGCCGGCGTCGGATGACGGAATGGCAGGTCAAGAATTGATGCAGGCGCTGGTTCTTCAGCGCGCTCCACGATCTCTGCTACCCGTTCGGCTTTAGCTTTCAACTCCGGATCATTGAGAGTCAGAGCGCGGGCGCGCAGCTCGGAAGCGATGCTGGCATTTTTCGGATTGGCCGTGACGCTCATCACAAGAGAAAGGCTAACGAAGTTTCATGATGCGGTCAATGAAAGCAGGAGACGCGCCGAACAACCCGCAAGCCGCCGGCCGACGATCGCAAGTTCTGAAACGCACCAGGATCGCCGGAAAACGGTCGGCCCTTAAGAAATAAATTTTCAGGTCTGGTTCGTCTCAATTTGGGAGCGGCTTTTGGCTCGTCTCAATCGGTTTCCAGTTCGTTTCAATTTCCCCTCGCTCTGAGAGGCGTTCTCCTCAGAAAGCGTGCCACTCTTCTCCGGCATCGTTTCAATCAATTTGGGGTAGTGGACAGGCGCGAAAAAGTGCTCTTTTACTTACCCCCTATGACTACACCTACACCATGCGCCCTGCCGTCGGGCGTGACCTTCACCGATCGCGACCCGTCCTCGCCGGCCTACGGGGCGAGTTTCGATCTCCCGCTGTCCTCACTCACCCCAGCCGCGGTTGCGCAGCGCTGGACGGCAAAGCAGCGCGAATTCGCCACGGCGGGGAGGTCGCGATGAACAAGTTCGAGGTCCAAGGGAAAAACTTCAGCAGGACTTGGAATCTGAACCGGGAGTTTCGAGCGCTCCTCGCCCCGATGGCGAAAGAATTCGGCCTGACGGTGGAAGCGTTCCTGACGCAGTGGACGCTCCACAAGCTGCCGGGCCAGCTCCCGAGGCGCGACATCACGCGTGACTTCTCTGCGCCGCGCTCGTTCAAAGCTGACACCTTCCAGTGCGCTCCGGCCACGTGGAAGCGTTTGGTGCGAGCTGCTGAATTCTCCGAGGAAAGCTTGGAGGACTACATCTGGCGCGCCGTGATGGGAAGCGTCGAGTGCGTGGAGGACGACATGGTTTTTTCTCCGAAGACCGGCCGGCCAATCGGCGACGAAATGGAGTTTTCGAAATACGAGCTGCGGAGCGTGCGAGCGCCGGACCTCCCAGGATCGCCGTGAAATGCTCGGGACCTCGGGTGCGCCCCCTTCAACCTCTGTGGCTGCGCGCGCAAGAAATAGAGGCAGCCTACGCTGCGCGTTGCTTGGCGGAGATGCCCACGATGTTCGCCGCATCGATCTGACCGATCACGTAACCACGTAATGCTGAGACCAGCGGTGGACCCAAAGCGCATGTTCTAACGGAATCTTGCCAGCGGATGACCCAGAGGCCGTGAAAAGTTGATCCGATCAGTGCGGTTGCCACCGCATCAAAGCATGGCATGGCTTAGCACACGGCCCCGGGGATTCGTTCTCGGGGCCGCAGTCTTTTCTACGGTTTGTTCTACGGTCGAGCCCGGCGTTACCCTTGGTTAAAAGGTGTGAAAGAGGAGCGTCAGTATTTTCAACTCGTCTGCAAGGGCCATCGACCGATCCCCTTTCACCTCCCGAAAACCCTTTGGCTCCGCTTTTGTCGAGTCGCAAAAGCAAACAGGGTGAATCCCGAGAAAGCTTTTATCGATTTGTTGCGTGAAGAGCTGCCGAAGATGGCTGAAAAGTAGCAACAAAATAGCAACGAGGAATCGTCTCCCTCGTAAACCGTCGCCCTTTTAAGGCGTTGGTTGTGGGTTCGAGTCCCACCCGACCCAGGCTTCGCCCGCCAACGGATGTGAGCGGCCACGCGGCTTTTGACCTCATGTTTCCCCCTCGTGCCCGGCGCGCTTCGGGTGACCTCGACGGCGACCGATCCTCTCGGCAACACCTCCGAGTTTTCCACTTCCGTCGGGCAACTCCTCAACATCTCGAGCCGGTTACGCGTCCAGACCGGCGACAATGTTTATCACGGGCGCTGATCCGAAGAAGGTCCTCATTCGCGGAATCGGGCCGACGCTTGGAAATTTCGGCGTCGGCGATGCCCTGGCCGACCCGATTCTCGAACTGCACGACAGCGACGGCGGTCTTCTCGCCAGCAACGACAACTGGAAAAGCGACCAGCAGGCCGAGATCGAAGCCACCATGCTCCAACCGACGGATGACCTCGAATCCGCGCCATCCTGGCGACGCTGCCGGCTGCTGGGGCGAGTTACACCGCGACCGTGCGCGGAAAAAACGACTCTACCGGCATCGGCCTGGTCGAAGCCTACGACCTCGATGGCGCCGCTAATTCGAAACTCGGGAACATCAGCACGGCGCGGGTTTGTCAATACCGGCGACAACGTGCTGATCGGGGGTTTTATCATCGACGGCGGTCCGGGGCACGTCATTGTGCGCGCGATCGGGCCGTCGTTGACCGCCTTTGGGGTCACGGGAGCGCTGCAGGATCCGACTCTCGAACTGCACGACGGCAACGGCGTCCTCCTTTCCTCCGATGATAACTGGAAGGAGTCGCAGCAGGCGGAGATTGCGGCGACCGGTCTCCAGCCTTCGAACGATCTCGAATCCGCCATCGTCGCGACGCTGCCACCTGGCGGCTACACCGCGATCGTGCGCGGGAAGAACGACACCACCGGGGTTGGGTTGCTTGAGATCTACAGCCTGAACTAACGACCGGAGCACAGCGCGGCCGGGGACACGTCCCCGGCTACAAGGAGTCGGAGCGGGGCGTCGGCGGAGATTATTCGCACCCTTTTCGAGGCCAAAAGAGGGCTTTCGCGCGGACGTGTGCACGGAAACTGCTCTATGGAGATTATAGAAAACGCCCCGTTTTCCCGGGGTCTCCTTTATGAGCTTCTCTCTTTCTCGTTCCCTTTTTCTCGGTGCCTGCTTCGCTTTTGCAGCCAGTTTTTGCGCTCCGCGCGCCTCCGGTTACTCTCTCGAGAACAAGACCTGGCCGACCGGCACCGTTATCAAGATGGAGATGGGACTCGGTTCCCCCGGAGCGCCACTACAGGACGGCAGCGTTTCCTGGAACGACGCCACCATCCCCGCGATCAACGCTTGGAATGCGGAGATGCGAAACATTCAGGTCGAGGCGGTGCTGGATTCGAACAAGCCCGCCACCTCCGGCGACGGCGTCAATTCCGCCGTTTTTTCCAACACGGTTTTCGGAGGTTCTTTCGGGAGCGGAGTGCTCGCGGTCACTTACTACAGTTTTCAGGGTGGCATCTTCAAGGAAGCCGATATCCTCTTTAACACCGCGCAGAGCTTCGAGTCCTATCGCGGGAATCTGCAGTTCAATTCCCAGGGCAAATGTGTCTGCGATATTCAGCGCGTCTTTTTGCATGAAATGGGGCACGCCCTCGGGCTGAATCATCCCGATAGCGCCGGCCAGAAGGTCGACGCGATCATGAATTCCATCGTGAGCAACCTGGGCCTGTTGGCGGCGGACGATCAGTCCGGGATTCAATTTCTCTACGGCGCGCCGGCGCCCACTCCCAAGCCGAAACCGACCCCGACCCCCCCCCCCCCCCCCGGGGACCCCCCCCCCCCCCCACCCCGGCCCACCCCCCCCCCCACCCCCCCACCCGAGCCCCCCCGCCCCGGTGGTTA
>JBBSLW010000118.1:0-8508 GCA_038233495.1 Chthoniobacterales bacterium
CTGGCGGGGTTGGCGTCGCTGGCGGGGTTGGCGTCGCTGGCGGGGTTGGCGTCGCTGGCGGGGTTGGCGTCGCTGGCGGGGTTGGCGTCGCTGGCGGGGTTGGCGTCGCTGTCGGGGTTGGCGTCGCTGTCGGGGTTGGCGTCGCTGACGGCGTTGGCGTCGCTGTCGGCGTTGGCGTTGGCGTCGCTATTGGAGCCGGTGTCGCTGTCGGGGTTGGTGTCGCTGTCGGCGTTGGCGCTGGCGTCGCTGTTGGAGTCGGTGCGGGCGTTGGTGTCGGTGTTACAAGTGCGTGCGCAATTGTTGGGGATCCTAGGGTCAAACAAATGAGAGCAATGTAGATTTTGGTATTCACGAACGTTTTTGGTTCTACAAGCAGAGCACGTGCCAAAGCTGCCAACTTCAGCGTACCGGTACCATCCCCGAACTAAGGAAGTGTGATCAGTCAGAGACAGCAGTCCGGCAACCACTGCCTTCTGTGAGCAAAGCGTGGCGCATTGCCAAAGGAAACGGCTTACTCAATTCACAGGCGCGACCTCTGACCCAAACAGGAGGTCCGCGGTAGTGGGAGCTTTTACGGCCGACTTAGCGACATCGGGCTCGGATTCGGTCAAATCTCCACGATTCTCAAAGTTGTAAGGATTGTCGGAAGAGCTTACACATTCCACAACTACAATAACATCGTCATGGCGCGCAGGTTGCGCCCTATGAACATGCCTTCCTATCTCCAAACCGTCGGCAAATATTACATTAATCGCGAAACGACGTGCACCGACTAACATAAATTACTTTCAAAAAAAGTCTTCTGTAAATAGCGCGCCATAAAGCATATATGTATTACGTTTCTCTGTCGGTAAGAAAATGGATAATTAGAGGCATGGGGATTGCTAGCGTGCTTCGCCTTGTAATACCCATATTAAATATAATTAAATGAAACGTTCACAAAAAATGATCCGAGTTGCTGCCGCGCTTATCTGCGCGGCGTCAGTTCTCCGCACCGCGCAGGCTTTCACAGTCCAGGAACTTGGCGTTAGTCCTGCTGAGACGGCCAGCATATCCGTAACGGACTTCTATACGGGAGAAGTCTCTGTGGGAATCCTGAAACTAGTTGTTGATGGAGTGGCCGCCGATGGCTTCTGCATCGACCCCTTTCACTTCAGTCTCAGTTCATCGTCAGGCTATGAGTTTCGCTCCTTATCCGCTGGGCCGAAACTTCCGGGCACGATGGGACCGATCAAAGCGGAGGCTGTCAGCAAGCTCTGGGCAATGGCCTATTCGCCGGATATGACCGCTGAAGAGGCTGCAGGTTTGCAGATTGCGATATGGCTAACCGTCGCACCGGACTATTTTTCCGTCTTGGGAAATGATTATGGTGCCGGCTTTATGTTGCAAAGCCTCGAAAACTACTCTGGCGACGGTGCGAAACTTATCGCTCTCTCGGGACCAGGTCAGGATTATGTCATTCCTCGTGTTCCCGAAGGCGGATCAACCCTGATCTTCCTGGCGATGGCAGCATCGGGATTGATTCTATATCATCGTCAAGTTACGAGAGCTTAACTCAAAATCCTGCGGCATATGTTCATGAACATGAAACACCGTAGAGGCACTGGCGACTGCGCTCAGGCGAAAACGGGATCGGGCGGACTCCGCGCTGCGGAAGATCACGGAGGCGCCTGAACGACGGTCGCGCGCGTGGCGTTGTCGGTCCTGCGGAAACAATCAAGCATTTCACAAAGCCAGCGATTGCGGACGTGGCAGCACCCTGTCGTGCGGAGGGTGGACTTGAAGCGAACTTCTCGGCATGTACCAACGAGCAGGGCTCCCCAGGCGCACGAAGAGCAGCGTCGGCTTGCGCCCGACAACGTTGACCACAAAGACTCCGAGCGGCGCGCCCAGGGCCACGACGGGCGCGGCGGCCACGCAGTTTTCGTAAACCGAAGGCTGCAGGCCGGTCGAGAGATTCGTCGTCACCACCCGACGACCGAGGTGAACCCCATGATCATCGCTGGTGAGATGCAGCCGAGAGAATCTTTGGATTCAGAAATCTTGGCGGAGACTCGCACGACGAGCACCAAGGGTAACAAAGGAGGAAATGCCCTCGTGTCCTTTGTGGCCGTTGTGTGAGCTTCTTTTCGCGGTTGCGCCGAGGACGACGCGCCGGACTTTGAAGACGCCATGGGTATCCCTGTTCAAAGTCTTCACATCGGAATGCAGGTGCGTCATCCGCGCTACGGCGTGGGGAAAATCAAGGCGCTGACCGAGCACACCGCCGATATCACGTTCGATGACGCCCCACGCACGGTTGACCCCGCGACGAGCGAACTGAGCGCCGACGAGCCGACCGCCAGCCTCACGGAAATGCAGATGCCGCTCTCCGCGCTCATCCGCGAGACGGCGCAGGCGATGGTCGCCGCGCTCGGCCTCGAGAAAGCCGATCAACTGGTCGAGGGCCTGGCCACCCGTTGGCAGCGCGGCACGGTTGTCTTGAAGTCGGCCGATGAATCGCTGCAACCAAAAGAGGTGCCGCTCGAGACCTTCTTTCACAAGATCGTGATGATCCGGAACAACCTCCGCGTCCTCGAGCAGAAGGTGAACGCAAACGACAAGCTGAGCGACGCCGACAAGTTCGATCTGCAGCAATACATCACCCGCTGCTACGGCTCGCTCACGACCTTCAATGTCCTGTTCAAGAACAAGGAAGAGCAGTTCGGAAAAAGTGACGGGTGACATGTGACGAGTGAACAACCCCGACGCAAAGCTGCCGCGCACCCCAAAAACTCGTCACTTATCACTCTTCACTTGTCACTTGAAGACCACCGTCTTCGCGTTCATAAACTCGCGCATGCCTAACGAACTCAATTCGCGCCCGTAACCGGAACGCTTCACCCCGCCGAACGGGAGCCGCGGGTCCGACGCTACCATCGCGTTGATGAACACCATCCCGCACTCCAGTTGCTCCGCGAAAAGTTCCTGTTCCTTCGGGTCATTCGTCCAAACGCTCGCGCCGAGCCCGAAGTCGCTCTCGTTCGCCAGCGCGATCGCCTCGCTCGCGTCCTTCACTCGGAACAACAGCGCCACCGGCCCGAAGACCTCTTCGCGAAAGGCCGGCGCCTTTTCCGGGATCTCCGCCAGGACAGTCGGTGGATAAAAATTCCCCTTCCCCTCGAGCGGCTCGCCGCCTGCGAGCAGCTTCGCGCCGGCCGCGATCGACTGCCGCACCTGCTCATCCACTCCCTCGCGAATCGACGGCGTCGCCAGCGGCCCGATCTCCGTCCCCTCCTCCATCGGGTCGCCCACTTTTAGCGCTCGCATCCGCTCGACGAATTCCCTCACGAACTCATCGTAGATCGAGTCCGCGATCAGGAACCGTTTGCCCGCGATGCACGATTGCCCGCTGTTCTGCGTCCGCGCTTTCACCGCGGTCGTTAGGGCGCTTTCCCGGTCCGCGCTCGGCAGCACGATGAACGGATCGCTCCCGCCCAGCTCCAGGACACATTTCTTGACCTCCCGTCCGGCCGTTTCCGCGACCGCGCTCCCCGCCTTGTCGCTCCCGGTCAGGGTCACCGCCCTGATCCGCTTGTCCTTGATCAACCCGGCGACCTTCTCCGACTCGATCAGCAGCGTCTGGAAAACACCTTCCGCCGCGCCCGCCCGCCGGAAAATCTCCTCAATCGCGAGCGCGCATTGCGGGACATTGGCGGCATGCTTGAGCAGTCCGACATTTCCCGCGAGCAAAGCCGGCGCGGCGAACCGAAAAACCTGCCAGAACGGAAAATTCCACGGCATGATCGCGAGGACCGCGCCTAACGGCTGCCAGCGCACGGAGCTTCGCGCCGCCGCCGTCTGGATCGTTTCCTCCTCGATAAAACGCGCGCCATTCTCCGCGTAATAACGACAGCCGGTGGCGCACTTCTTCACCTCATCGCGCGCCGCGCCGATCGGCTTGCCCATCTCGAGCGTGATCGTGCGGGCGAACGACTCGACTTCTTCCTCCAGCAGATCCGCCGCCGCGAAAAGGATCGCGCTCCGTTTCTCCAGCGAAGTCGTGCGATGAATCGCAAACGCGCGCTCGGCCGTGGCCAGCTTCGCTTCCAGCTCGTCCTCTGTGAGCGCCTTGAATTCCTTCAACGTTTCGCCCGTCGCGGGATTGATCGATGCAATGGCCATCGCTCAATCAACATTGGCCTGCGCCAGAGACAAGGACGCGCGGGCAAAAGGGCCGTTGCCACCCTCGCCCCAGCGCACAAATTCCCCCTCATGAGATCCATCTCCTGCACCTGCGCGCTCCTCTTCGTCTCCACCATCCTATGCGCCGCCCCCGATCCGGCGGCCGCGCCGGCCAGCCCCATCTCCGCCGCGCATATCAAAGCCGACGTCGAAAAGCTTTCGTCCGATGAATTCCTCGGGCGCGGCCCGGGCGAAGAAGGCGAGAAGAAGACCATCGCCTACCTCGCTCAGGCTTTCGAGAAAGCCGGCCTCGAGCCCGCGGGCGAGAACGGCACCTGGTTCCAAGAAGTCCCGCTCGTCCGGCTCGATCGCCAGCCCGGCGCCACCCTTTCGCTCAAGGTCGGCGACAAGGAAACGCCACTCGTCCTCGGCCGCGACGCCTCCCTGTCCCTGCGCAACGCCGGCGCCACCACAGTCAAGGACGCGCCGCTCGTCTTCGCCGGCTACGGCGTGGTCGATGCCGCGAAAGGCTGGAACGCCTACGAAGGCGTCGACATGAAAGGCAAGATCGCCGTCATCCTCGCCAACGACCCCGACTTCGAAGGCGGACGCGACCTCGGGTTCGAAGGGCGCCGCATGGCTTACGCCGGCCGTTCCGGCGCGAAGTTCGAAGCCGCGGCCAAAGCCGGTGCTGCCGGTCTCCTCATCATCCACGAAGAAGCCGCCGCCAGTTATCCCTTCTCGCAGCTCGGGAGCGGTGACGCTCTTCCCAGCATGGTCCCGGCTCCTTTGCAGCCGTCCGCCATCCAGTTCAGCAGCTGGATCACGCTCGACGTCGCGCAAGACCTTCTCACGAAGACCGGCCTGAAGTTGGAAGACTTGAAAACCAAGTCGCGCGATCCCGCATTCCGCGCCTTTCCCATGAAAGACGCGACCCTTTCCGCCGCGGGCGAAATCAAAGCCACTCCCTTCAAAAGTCACAACGTCCTCGCCCAGCGCAAAGGCAAGACCCAGCCTAACGAGTATATCCTCTACGGCGCCCACTGGGATGCGAACGGCCAGAACGGCCCCGACAAGACCGGCGACGGCATCCGCAACGGCGCGGTCGACAACGCCACCGGCACCGCCGAAGTCCTCGAGCTGGCCCGCGCCTTCCAGAGCGGCCCGCCGCCCGCCCGCACCGTCCTTTTCGCCGCCTGGGCCGCGGAAGAGAAGGGCCTGCTCGGCTCCGAGTATTACGCCAGCCATCCGCTCCATCCCCTCGCCCGCTTGGCCGCGGTCATAAACCTCGACCCGCACGTCGTCCTCCCCGCCGCCCGCGACATCGAGCTCATCGGCGTCGGGCGCACCACCCTCGAGGACGACTTCGCCCGCATCGCGAAAGCGCAAAACCTCCGGGTTACGCCCGAGCCCAACCCGGAAGCCGGCTGGTATTATCGCTCCGACCATTACCCCTTCGCGAAACGCGGCGTCCCCGTGCTCGCCTTCCGCGCCGGGCGCGACCTCGTCGAAGGCGGCACCGCAGCCGGGCAGAAGATCGTCTCGACTTATAACACCAACTGTTACCACCAACCCTGTGACCAATTCAATTCGCAGTGGACCTTTGCCGGCACCGTCCAGGAAGCCAGCGTCGCCTACGCCTTGGGTCAGGAACTGGCTAACTCCACCAGTTGGCCCGATTGGAAAGAGGGGAACGAATACAAACCGCTCCGCGCCCAAAGCGCATCCGAACGCGCGAAGCCTTAGAGCTGGCTCGTGTAGCGTCCGCTGTCCTCAGCGGATCTTTCCGGGGAGTTTTGGTGAATTGTGACTTCGGGGCGTAGCGTTGGCTGTCTCAGCCGAAAACCGGCGATCCCCCCGCCCTCCGGCGCGCCACGAGGCGAGCTCGAAGTTTAGATTTAGACAGGATTTTGCAGGATTGCCTTTGGCGATGTGGCCCTGTGCGTTGCCGACGGCCGTAGCACAGGCATCCTGCCTGTGGGGCCACCGGGCGTCTCGCCCGGTGAAGCAAAGTTCAAGGCAAAGCGAGAAGCAACGAATGCCGTCACGGTGCGCGAGCTCGACGTTTGGGATTAGACAGGATTTACAGGATTTTTCAGGATTGCCTTTGGCGCTTCTTTTACGCCAAATTTGATGTAGCTGGACGATGGAATTTACAGTAGAGTTCTACGAAACGGAGGCCGGAAAATGTCCCGTGCGCGAATTTCTCTTGAAACTTAAAGCCAGCGATCCTGATGACTTCGCCGCGGTTGCGGCCGGCTTGGAAAAGATGCGCCACCGACAGTATCACCGCGAGCCTCTGACCAAGGCCCTTAACGGCGGGCTTTTTGAACTTCGACATGTCGGCAAGCTCAATACCCGCGTGCTCTGGTTCTTCCAACAAGGGCGCCGGATCATCGCTGTTCATGGCATTCGCAGTAAAGGGCGGTCGATTCCATCGCGTGATTTGGAAACTGCCCGGGCGCGGATGGCCGACTGGATCGAAAGGCGCCCATCATGAGCAAGACCAACTTCGATCGGTTCCTCGAGGAACAGCTCCAGGACCCTGACTTCGCCGAGCGTTTCAAAGCTGCTGGGGAAGCATGGGATGTGGCGCTGCAAATCTCCCGCTTGCGGGAGAACGCGGGCGTCTCACAGAAGGAACTCGCGGAACGTCTCGATACCACCCAGCAGCAGATCAGTCGCTTGGAATCGCCTTCGTACGAAGGCCACTCGCTCAGCATGCTTCGTCGCGTAGCTGCTGCGCTGCACGCCCGCGTCCGGGTCGTTATCGAGCCGCTGCCGAAAAAGAGCGCCGTCGTCCGCGAAGAACCCGCCCGTTACAAAGCCCCCCGGCGCCCCCCAGGAACCCAATAACCAACCGCCAAAACCGCGGGAGCTCCGTTCGGCGTGCCCTTCACCCTCGGCTCGGTCACCGCAGACCTCACGTCACTCGTCACTCGTCACCCCATCACTTTCTTCGGCAGCTATTGGATTACACCTCCGCCATCGTCATTTATCGTGTCGTTCATCGCCGCGAGGCTTATCGCTAGCAGCTCTTATGATTGAATTGCATCCCGAAATACTAAAGAAGAATGGTGTCAGCGAGTTCGTTATCCTGCCCTACGATGAGTTTGTCGCGCTCCAGAGCCTTCTCGCAGACGCTCAAGACCTGGCCGATCTGCGGGAGGCGGTAAAAATGGAGAAAGACGCTCCCACCATCTCCCTCGAAGAATTGAAGGCTGACCTCGGAATCTGAATTCTCGTTACGAAATGATCGGCTGGTGAGCGAAGCAAGAACCACCCGGCAAGATGCCCGGTGTCCCCACCGGCGGGACGCCTGTGCTCCCTCCGCTCTCTCGACGTCTAGATTTAGACAGGATTTACAAGATTTGCAGGATTGCCTTTGGCGATGTGGCCCTGTGCGTTGCCGACGGCCGTAGCACAGGCATCTTGCCTGTGGGGCCACCGGGCGTCTCGCCCGGTGAAGCAAAGTTCAAGGCAAAGCGAATCAAGAACCACCGGCAAGATGCCCGGTGTCCCCACAGGCGAGACGCCTGTGCTACCTCCGTCCTCTGCCCTCTGCCCTCTGCCCTCCGCCTTGATGCGCTCGCAGCCCGCTCGCTTACCGCTACCTCGCGGCACCCCGTCGATGTCGCTCACCCCAGTCGCTCCATACCGCCTTCCGTCATCCAGCCCTCGGGCGCATTAGATTCCCGCGGGAACACGGCAAGCTCGATTTGCCCTATCTTGCCGGCGTCTTGACGCGGCATGATCTGGAGGCGAAATGGAAGCAATGGATCAGATGAAGGCTGAGATCAGGCGCCTTTTCTCAGCCAAGGCCAGTCGAAGGCACGCCTTGGCGCAGCTTTCTTTTCCAGAAAAAGTCGCAGCTGTTATCCGGCTGCAGGAAATGGCGGCCTCAATCCTGCGAGCACGCGGCAGGAACATGCAGCCGTGGCCAACGGCGCGGGCGAGCGCTTCAACGGTTTCGCCTGCGAAGAGCTAATCAAGCGCGACCCGTAACGCAGCCTCTGGCGAAGGCGGGCTTTGAAGGCTCGGCCGCTCCACCGACCTCACGTCACTCGTCACCCATCACTTTCGTCGGATCGCGTGTGGACGAAACATTTGCGCCAGACGCGTGGCAGCGCTTCAGGCGGTTGTCATATTGAATTTGCGCTTGGGGCGTCTGTGATTAACTCCGGCGATAACCAAGAAGCCCGGCGGCTCCGCCCGCCGCGACGTTTTCTGCTTGTCAGCCTTTCTGCTTTCAGCTTTTCTTGCCCGGTCCATGCCCGGCGCCCGCTCCTCCTCGAAGAACAACTCCACCGCGAATCTCGGCTTCGAAGCGAAGCTCTGGCTCGC
>JBBSLW010000119.1:0-8471 GCA_038233495.1 Chthoniobacterales bacterium
CTCGCGCGAACTGCTCCCGGCGATTCCGGGAATCGATCACACTTTCGTGTCCCGCGGCCGCGTGACCGATGCCGCGCAATGGTTCGCCCTGGCCCGGGCGAAATTCGATTACTGCCTCGATTTCTCGCGCAACGATCGCTCGGCTTTCCTCACCCTCCTCTCCGGCGCGAAAAAGCGGATCACCTACGAAACCATCCGGTGCAAGCCGCTCCGCCAGCTCAGCTACAACGAGTTCGTCCCGTCCCGGGTCCGCGATGTCCACACGATCGATCATCACCTCGCCCTGCTCGCGCCGTTAGGCGTGCACGATCCGGTGCGCGAGGTGCATCTCGTTCTGCCGCGCGCCGCGCAGGAGGAGGCCGCTGCCGTGATTGCGGCTCAAAACCTCGGCGACGGGTTCGTCATTATCCATCCCGGCTCGGCCCGGGCAGAGAAATTCTGGATCGCGCGGCGCTGGGCGGAGATGGCGGACCGGATGTGTGTCGAAGCGGGCATGCGCTTCGTCCTAACCGGCGGCAAAACGCGGATGGAGCAGGAACACATCGCCCGGATCAAGAAGCACCTGCGCCATCCGGTGGTCGACCTCTCGGGGCAGCTCGATCTGCTCACGCTCGCGGCGCTGATCGAGCGGGCTCGCCTCCTTGTCACGATCGATTCCGCGCCGATGCACCTGGCCGGCGCGCTCGGCACTCCGCAAGTCGCCCTCTTTGGCCTGACCAACCCTTTTCACTGGCATCCGCGCGCCACGCCGAGCCGGATTTTGCATGCCGGCGGGGTCAGCCCCGGGGCGCCTTTCGTGCCGAAACAGACCCCGCGCCCAATGAAGGAAATCTCGACGGAACAAGTGATCGATGCTATGCAGACGCTGCTGTCGAATCCGGCAACACCAGTCACATGAGCAAGATTCCGCCCGTGGCCAAAACCAAGCAGTCACTCTGGACCACCATCCGCATTGGGTGGCGCCCCTATAAGCGCCTCTATGCCTATGCCATGCCTTATAAGGTGCGGTTCCTTTTCGGGCTCGGCTTTGGGTTTCTCTTCGGAGCGATCAGTGGCATGATGCCCCTGGTCATGGCCCAGGTGGCGGGGGTCGTCTTCAAAGGCCATGGCGGCGCGATGGGACCGCAGCAGATGATCGCGCACCCGGAAGTGATGAATACCGGCCCGAAGATCAACTCCCTCATCTTCCTCTGCCTCGCCATCCCCGCCGTCATGATGCTGCGCAGCCTTTGCGGCTACGCCAACGCCTATTACATGAACTGGGTCAGCTTCAAGGTGCTGACTGATATCCGGGCCCAGCTCTTCAGCAAGATGGTGCGCCAATCGATGGATTTCTTTAACAAGATCCAGTCCGGTTTCCTCATGTCGCGGATCACGAACGACACCCGGATGATGCAGACCGCTCTCTCCAGCATCAGCAGTGATTTGTTCAAGCAGCCGGTCGCGATCATCACCGGCATCAGCGTCCTCTTTTACATGGATTGGAAATTCACCATCGTCACGCTGGTGCTTTTCCCAAGCTGCCTGGTGCCCCTGAGCATGTATGGCAAAAGGGCGCGCAAAGCGGTCAAGAACGAACAACTCGGGCTCGCCCAGATGGTGGTCACGATGCAGGAGAGCTTCGCCGGCATCCGCGTGATCAAGTCCTTCGCGCGCGAGGACCAGCAGGAGAAGGATTTTCGGCGCAGCAACCAGGCGCAGTTCACCAACTCGATGCGCATTCTTCGTTCGATGGAGGCGGTCAGCCCGCTGGTCGAGACGATCGCCGCGATCGGCGTGGCGCTCGCACTTCTTTACGTCTACGTCGCGGCCCTCCCCGCGGCCAAATTCATCGCCTTGCTCGGAGGCATATTCCTCCTCTACGAACCAATCAAGACGCTCAGCCGGATGCATATCACCATGCAGCGTTCCATCCAAGCGACGGTCGGGATTTTCGAAGTCCTCGATTCCAAGTCAACCATCCTCGATCGTTCCGATGCGATCGAGCTGCCGCATTCCCGCGGCGCGCTCGAGTTCGACCAGGTCACTTTTCGCTATAGCGGCGGCAACTCCGATGCAATCAAGAATTTCAATCTTCGGATCGAGCCGGGCAAGAGTTACGCCCTGGTCGGCGCGAGTGGCGCGGGCAAGAGCACGATCCTTTCCCTCATCCTGCGGCTCTATGATCCCACCGCCGGCGTCGTTCGGATCGATGGGCACGACGTGCGCGCGCTGACCCAGAAATCTTTGCGTCACCATATTGGGCTCGTCTCGCAGGACACGTTTCTCTTTCACGACACCATCCTGAAAAACATCCAATTCGGCCGGCTCGACGCGACGAACGAGGAAATCTACGCTGCGGCCAAGGCCGCTTTCGCGCATGACTTCATCATGGCGCAGCCGCAAGGCTACGAGACGCTCGTCGGCGACAAAGGCTGCCTCCTTTCCGGTGGCCAGCAACAGCGTCTCGCCATCGCTCGCGCCCTGCTCAAGAACGCGCCGGTCCTTCTCCTCGACGAAGCCACCTCCGCGCTCGATACCGAGTCGGAACAAAAAATCCAGATCGCGCTCGAACGTCTTGCCGAAGGACGGACCGTGATCGCGATCGCGCACCGGCTCTCGACCATTCTCTCCGCCGACCAGATCGTGGTGATGGAGAAAGGCAAGATCAAGGAGATCGGGACGCACGCTGAATTGCTCGAGAACTCCGGTTACTATCGCCGGCTCTACGATCTCCAGTTCAACCGCAACCCCGAGGAGCCCGGCGCGGAAGTCGAGCTCCTCGCGGCCGCGACCGTTTAGGAAACGGGCCGGAACTGCAATTCCGCCGGCGGGTCGGGTAAATTCACCCAGCTGCGGCAACCGCCGTAGGCTTTCGCATCCGGGAAACGCCAGGCCGGTTCGAGCCGCGCGATCTGCACGAAGGCCACGTGCACCCCGGGCTCTTCCGCGTAATCGAATCGTTTCCGGACCACGCTTTCCTGCAAAATGTGCAAAGGCGCCAGCGCCCGCACTTCCTCCCAGTCAGTCAGGACCCGCACCTCGCTCACACGTGCGAAGTATCGGATCTCGATCTCGCCCGGCCGCGCGATCGGCATGACCGCGTCCGTGAGGCGGACCCGCTCCAGTTGTTCGTGGAAAAAAGTCGGAAAGAGAAAAAACCCCCGATGCTGAAAGGTGAACCCGTCGCGTCCTTCCGCGATCCCGCCTTTACGGATGATGACCGATTGCCGGGTGCTGCCGAGCGCTTCGCAAACCAGCGCCCATTCCTTGAAACCGATCCTTTGCATTTGGCGGCTCGCAAACTACGCTCCCGCGCATGCCCTTCAAGATCGACCTGCACACGCATTCGTTCTTCTCGGGTGACGGCGTGTCCAGCCCGGAGGAAAACATCGCCTCGGCCAAGGCCAAGGGCCTGCACGGTTTTGCCCTGACCGATCACAACACGAACGAAGGCGTCACCTATCTGCTCGAGAAAGGGCTGATGCGCGAAGACGGGATGCCGGTGAATGATTTCCTCATCATCCCGGGCGTGGAGGTCACCACCGCCGAAGGCCATCTCCTCTGCATCGGCGCTTCCCTGCCCTACCTGAAAGGGCGACCCGCGCGGGAAGTGTGCGATCTCATCCACGAACGCGGCGGCCTCGCCATCCCGCCGCATCCCTACGATTTGTTTCGGGCCGGGATTCGTTTTTCCACGCTCGAGACGCTGCCGATTGACGCGCTCGAAGTCTTCAACGCCGCCACCACCCTGCGCCGCTACAACCTTCTCGCCTTCAAGTATGCGCAGGACCGTAACCTGCCGATGACGGCGGCGAGCGACGCGCATCATCACGCCGCCATCGGGACGGCCTACACCATTTTGAACACCGAAGACTTCTCGCTCCGCGGCCTACTCGCCCGGATCGTGAAAAGCAACGAGCTGAACCAGGAGTACCTGACCCCGCGCGATAGCGTGCGCAAAACCTGGAACAACTGGATGCGCCTGCGCAGGCGCAAGATTTTCCCGGCGACGGCGGCCGAGGCCGACGTCTCCGGCCGCGCCGAGTAGGCGGCGCGAGCGCCTCTTCTCCGGGGATCGCACGCGCCCTCGCGTGCTCAATTCGGCGCCACGCCGAATTATCCGCCCGTGGAAAACGCCCTCGAACAAAGAGCGACGCTGCGCGCAGATCGTTCGCGGCGAGGCGCCGCAAACAGCACGCGAGGCGCATGCGCTCCCCAAACAAAGCCCGCCTAACGAGCCAGCAGCTTGCGCAATTCCTCGACCGAGGTGACCGGCGCCTTGCAGGTGAAATTCTCGCAGACGTAGGCCGCGGCTTTTCCGCCGATCGGTTTCATCTCTTTCATCTCCTCGAGTTTGCCGGCAAGATACTTCTGGCCCGCGCCGCCATCGGCCAGGAGCACGACGGTTCGCGGAAGATAATGCCGATGCACTTCATCGAGCAGCTCGCGCGTGTCGGCCGCGCCGGGCTGGCCCGCGATGATGATCTGTTTCGGTTTCGAAAGGGTGTAGTTAAGCGCGACCAGCATCTGCGGCATCGCGCTCGGGTAATGATTGAGCGAGGCGGCGAAGGCCGCGATCGTTTTCTCCGCGCGTTCCCGCAACGGCTTTGAGTCCCGGATCTGCGACAGCCGCAGCAGATTGCGCGCGGCGATCGAGCTCGGGGCCGGTTCCGCGTTGTCGTTGTCTTCCTTCAACCGAATCAAGATGCTCGGGTCATCGCCCGCGCTCGTGAAATAACCGCCGTTGCGTTCATCCCAGAAAAGCCGGTCCTGGGTCGCTTGCAGTTGTTCCGCGAGCTGCAGCCATTTCACCTCGAAGGAAGCCTCGTAGAGATCGAGCAGGCCCTCGATGTAATAGGCGTAATCCTCCGCAAACCCGTCCACCTTGGACGGCCCGCCGCGATAACTCCGGAGCAGCGTGTGCGTCTTCTCGTCGTAAAGTTTCGCCTTCACAAACTCGGCCGCGCGCGTCGCCGCCTCCAGGTAGGTCTGGTCGCCCAGGACCTGCGCGCCCTGCGCAAACGCCGAAATCATGAGCCCGTTCCAGGCCGTGATGATCTTGTCGTCGAGATGCGGCCGCGGCCGTTTCCCGCGCAGCTCGAGCAACGTCGCCCGGCGATAGCGCATCGATTCGTCGACATCGAGCTCGCGCTTCCCGAAATGCTTCGCTGTCTCGGCAAAACTCTGCCGCTCGTAGAGGATGTTCTTGCCCTTGAATTCGCCCTGCGGATCGCTCCCCTCGGGCGCGTTGCCCTCAGCTTCGACGCCATATTGATAATCAAAAACCTCGGCATACTCGCCCAGCGCCTGATCGATCTCTTCTTTCGTCCAGACGTAGAACGAGCCTTCCGTCTTCTCCTTTCCGCCGGCCGTCGTTAGGCTATCGGCATCCTCGGCCGAGTAAAAGCCGCCCTCTTTATCGGTCAGGTCGCGCCGCACATAATCAAGCGTGTCGCGCGCGACCACCTCATAGCGCAGGTCGCCCGTGATTTGGTAGGCATCGAGGTAGGCGCTGGCCAGCTGCGCCTGGTCGTAGAGCATTTTTTCGAAATGCGGCACCCGCCAGAGACCATCGACCGCGTAACGATGGAAGCCGCCGCCCAGTTGATCGTGGATTCCGCCCGCCGCCATTTTGCGCAGGGTGAGGAGCGCCATGCCGAGCGCCGCGTCGCCCGCTTCCGAGTTCGGCGCCGCGCGGTGATAGGCGTCGAAAAGAAAATTGAGCGTGACCGGCCGCGGAAATTTCGGCGCGCCGCCAAACCCGCCCTCGCGCGAATCGTAGCCGCGCGCGATCTGCTGGTAAGCCGCGTCGATCAGCTTGGGTTCCACCTTGCCCGTCCCGGGCGCGCTCGCCGCGGAATGCGCCAGCGCGGTCATGATCTTGTCGCCGCTCTCGCTGATCTTGAGACGATCATTTTCCCAGGCCTCCGAGATATTGCGCAGCACCTTGAGGAAGCCGGGCTGCCCACCGCGATCATCCGGCGGGAAATAAGTCCCACCGACAAACGGCTTGAGCGAAGGCGTCAGCCAGACACTGAGTGGCCAACCGCCGCCGCCGGTTGTCGCCTGGACAAAGGTCATGTAAACCCGGTCGACATCCGGCCGCTCTTCGCGGTCCACCTTGATGCTGACGAACCGCGAATTGAGAAACGCTGCGATCTCCTCGTTCTCAAACGATTCGCGCTCCATCACGTGGCACCAGTGGCAGGTCGAATAGCCGATCGAGAGAAAAATCGGCTTCTTCTCCCGGCGCGCTTTTTCAAACGCCTCGTCGCCCCAGGGATACCAGTCGACTGGATTATGGGCGTGCTGGAGCAGGTAAGGCGATTTTTCCTTCGCCAGCCGGTTGGTGTGTTCGACGTGCGCGAGTGGTGGAGTCGGTGTCACATCGTGAATGTAGGGCAGGTGCCGGCGCGCGGAAAGCGCCATGCGGCAGGATGTGCTTCAGTGGAACCGGTGGACGCAACGGTTCTGGCACTTCTTTTTGTTGCGATCGGGATCGTCGCTTTCCTCTACTCCTCGGTCGGCCACGCCGGCGCCTCGGGTTATATCGCGGTCATGACTCTGCTCGGCATCGCGCCCGCGACGATTCGCCCGACGGCCTTGGTCCTGAACATTCTCGTCGCGATCATCGGCTCGATTCAATTTGCGCGGGCCGGTTATTTCCGCTGGGGACTGTTCTGGCCTTTTGCCCTGCTCTCCGTTCCGGCGGCTTATCTCGGCGGCTATCTGCAACTGCCGGTCGCGATCCTGAGAGTTCTGATCGGGCTAGTTTTGCTCTTTTCCGCCGTGCGCCTGTTCATGCGCCGGAACGATCCGGCAGAGGTGCAATCGCCTCCGCCCCCCGCGGCGATCGGGCTTGGCGGAGTGATCGGCCTGCTTTCCGGTCTCACCGGAACGGGCGGCGGCATTTTTCTCACCCCGACGCTGCTCTTTCTTCGTTGGGCGCGCATTCGCGAAGCGGCGGCGGTTTCGGCGCTGTTCATTCTCGTGAATTCGATTGCCGGCCTGGCCGGTTATTTCGTCGCGAACCGGTCAATTCCTTCGCTCGGTCTGCTCCTGGCGGGGGCCGCGATCATCGGAGGCGCGACCGGTTCTCATTTCGGCAGCCAGCGATTTCCCGTCCGCACGATTTCGCTGCTTCTCGCGATCGTGCTCCTCGTTGCCGGGACGAAGCTGATTTTCACCCGGTAACAACTGCACGCCTGGAGGGACGGCCGCTTTAAATCAGCCCGATCTTGGGCGCTGTTCTCGGAGTCCAGGGATTCGTCCGATGCTCGGAAGCCAGAATCGCGTCCACCTCCCGCCGCAGCAGCCGGAGGAAATCATCCAAATCAAATCGATGCCGGACCGGCGCATAAGGGAGCAAATTTTTCTCCGCCAACCGGAAGAGCCGCACTGCGGGATACATCCGCCGGCCATCCTTCGGGTGGGTCGGCCGCGCATGTTGTTTCTGCAAATGCACGAACCCGCCCGCGGCCTGGATGAGCCCTTTGAAATAGTTCGCGTCCTCGGTTTTCGTGCGCAGCCAAAGATGCTCGAGGACGTCGTGCGCCTCGTAATAACGCTGCTCATTCCAGCAACGAAAGAAGCCGAGGTAGCAGGGATGATCCGCAATTTCCTCCCCCGCCCGATCGGCGGGCTCGCCGCTCAGCTCTTCGACCAACCGGGAAATTCTTTGGTCTTTGTTCACGGAAAGCTTATCCTCGTTTCGGCAGAGATGACCGGCAACCCAGCACGCATTGTTTTCCAACGGAGGGCTGGGGTGCGCACGGCCGCGAGTGACGGATGACGGCAGTTGGGCTCACGCTTCTCCTTTGCGCGATCGGTTGCCTGATTTTCTGCTCGGCGCTTTTCTCCGGCCTCGAGACGGCGCTCTTCGCGCTCAAAAGCCACCAGATCCAGCGTCTCCAGGAACAGCATCCCTCACTTACCGATTTCCTTCGAACCTTCCGCGACAATCCGCGGCGCGTCCTCAACGTCCTCCTCCTCGGCGACACCCTGGTCAACGTCCCGCTCATCCTGCTTTGCCTCGTCCTGATCTGGGAAAGCCCGCTCCTCACCCATCTCCCCGGCTGGGTCGCGGCCCTCGCGATTTTCGCGGTCATCGTCCTGCTTTGCGATCTCATCCCGAAGCTGCTCGCGCTCTCCACCGCCTACCGGATCTCGGCGGTCGGAGTCTTCACTCTCAAGGTCATGATGCCGCTGCTCGATCGCGTCGGGCAATGGCTCGAGAACATCAGCACCGTCGTGATCGATCGGCTCACCCCGGCAAAGTTGCGGGTCCGGCCGCGGATCAGCGACGACGAACTCGAGACGTTGGTCGAGATGGGCGAAGCCGAAGGCACCCTGCAAGAGGCGGAAGGCGAGATGATCCAGGAAATCATCAAGCTGGGCGATAAAACGGCGAAGGATTGCATGACGCCGCGGGTCGACACTCTTGCGGTGCCGGACGATTTGCCTAACGATGAGGCGATCGCGCTCTTCAA
>JBBSLW010000120.1:0-8425 GCA_038233495.1 Chthoniobacterales bacterium
AGTTGCCTGACGATTTTCGGCGCAAGATTAACCGATGGTGGAACCGCGCGGCCGGAGCCGAGGTCGCGATTCGCCGGATGGAAGCGGCCGAGGATCGTGACAAGGAACGTTACCAGGCGCAACGCGCCGGCGAGCTCGGCGGGACCGAGGAGGAAAAGGAATTTCTCCGCCAGACCGCGCTCGAGGAAAAGGCGCACTCGCGCATTCTCAACACGATGAGCGCGGCCACCGTGTCGTTAGGCCCGAAAGGTTTGCTCGACACCATTCTGAAACGCGAACGCTGGCATGGTCGTGGCGGCGGCTGGGTGGGGGACGCGATTTATGGGGTGAACGACGGGCTCGGCGCGGTCTTCGGCATCGTCTCGGGCGTGGCCGGCGCGACCAATAACCAGCAGCACGTCATCCTCATCGCCGGTCTCGCCGGGATGATGGCGTCCGCTCTCTCGATGGGTGCCGGCGCCTACCTCGCGAACAAGAGCGAGCGCGAAATCTACGAGGCCGAGATCGCGCGTGAGAAAGCCGAGGTCGAGGAAAATCCCGAAGAAGAAATCGAGGAAATGGCGCTTTTTTATCAGCTCCAGGGCTTTTCGCCGGAGGAATCGCAGCGGATGGCCGAGCGCCTCGCCGAGCAGCCCGAGCAGATGGTGGCGGCCATGGCGCAAAGCGAGCTCGGCCTTTCCCAGCACCATTTCCCTAACCAATGGACCTCCGCCTTTTCCGCCGCGCTCTCGACCGCGATCGGCGCTTTCATCCCGATCATCCCGTTCTTTTTCATGAGCGGTTTCCCGGCCGTGATCGCCGCCTTCATCATCAGCATCATCGCGCATTTTGCGGTCGGCGCGGTCAAGTCGCTCCTCACGATTCGCTCGTGGTGGGCCTCCGGTTTCGAAATGACAATCGTGGGCATCATCGAAGCGGTCGTGACTTACGGTCTCGGCCTGGCTTTTGGCGCAATGGGTTAGGTAATCGTCCGGCATGATTACTCCGCCGCTCTCGCTCGTCATCCCGGCCTTCAACGAAGCCCGGCGCCTGGCCGCCAACCTCCAGGCTCTCCTCCATTACCTGCAGGATTACCGGCCCGCGGCCGAGCTCATCGTGGTCGACGACGGCTCGACCGACGAGACCGCCGGCGTGGCCGGGACGTTCTTCGAGCGGCATCCGGAAGTGCCGGCCCGCATCGTGCGTTTCGAACAAAACCGCGGCAAAGGCCACGCCGTTCGGGCCGGCCTGCTCGCTGCGCAGGCGCCGATCGCGCTTTTTTCCGATGCCGATCTATCCACCCCCATCACGGAATTGCCGAAGATCGTCGAGCCGATCGAGAACGGCGACTACGACATCGTCTTCGGCTCGCGCGCGCTCGATCGCGGGTTGATCGGCGAGCGCCAGCCCTGGCGCCGGGAGCAGAGCGGCAAGATTTTCAACCTGATGGTGCGCCGGCTCACCGGCCTGCCGTTCTACGACACCCAATGCGGCTTCAAGGCCTTCCGCATGGAGACCGCGCGGCAGGTCGTCGAGCAGGCCCAGATCAATGGCTTCGGGTTCGACGTGGAGCTGCTCTACCTCGCGCAGCACGCCGGCCTTCGGCAGCTCGAGGTGCCGGTGCGCTGGGATCACAACGAGGGGAGCAAAGTGCATCTCATGCACGACAGCTTGCAGATGTTTTCAGAAGTCGTGAATTTACGGCGGCGGATCGCGCGTGGCGCGCCCTCCGCCATCGGGAAAGCCGAGGTCTCGCGCTGAGCGCGCCCTCAGCTCCTGCCCCGGAAACATCAGCACCATGAAATTTCATCAACACCAGCTCGTTAGGCTCGCGCTCCTTGCCTTCTGCCTTGGCGGCGGCAACGCCCTCGCCCAGGAAGTCCGCCGCGCCCTGCCGCTCGAGCCGCCGGTCGCACAATCGCCCGCGCCCGATAACTCGAACGCGCCAGGCACGCCGCCTGTCCAAGCCGCGCCCGCGCCGGAAATCCCGCCGCCGAACGTCCCGAGCGCCCCGGTTTCGGTCAACGACACCGCTTATTTCCTCGCCGGGCTGCGCGTCTCCGACGGTTCGCCGCTCGCCCTGCTCAGTCGCGACCCAGCCTGGCAACAACACGCCGCTTTCTTCGACCAGGCCTGGAACAAACTTGCCGTCCGCCAGTTTGCCGGCATCCGCGAATGGGAAGAGAACTACCTGCCCGACGCCACCCAGCCGCTCCCGGTTGTCTACTACATGTTTAGCGGCCCCGATCTCCTCTACGCCACCCAGTTTTTCCCGAACGCCAGCACTTACATCCTCGCCGGGACCGAACCGATCGGCCCGCTCCCCGACATCCTCCGCTTCCAGGGCCCGGCCCTCGGGACCGTCCTGCAGAATCTCCAAAAATCGCTCAACAGCGTCCTCAGTTTTTCCTTTTTCATCACCAAGGACATGAAGACCGATCTCCAGCGTGAAGAACTGAAAGGCACTCTGCCGATCTTCTACGTCTTCCTCGCCCGGGCCGGCAAAACCATCACCGATATCAGCTTCATCACCCTCGACAAGAGCGGCCAGCCCCGGCCCACCTCGCCTAACGAGAAAGGAAAAGGCCTCACTCCCGGCGTCCGTGTCACCTATCACGGCGGCGCCGGCACTGCCACCCAGACCCTCTACTACTTCACCACTGATCTCTCGAACGGAGGCATCAGCGAACAGCCCGGTTTCCTGAAATTTTGCGAAGCGCAGGGGACGGGCGGGAGCCTGCTCAAGTCCGCTTCCTATCTGATGTTTGAGAACGGCTTCAGCCGGATCCGCAACTTCCTCCTTACGCACAGCAAAGCCCTCGTCCAGGACGACTCTGGCATCCCGATCGCCGCCTTCGACCAGAACCAGTGGCTCCTCCGCTTCTTCGGCAGCTACGCCGGACCGATCGACCTTTTCAAACAATACTACCAGCCACAGTTGCAGGGCTATTATCAGCAGAGCAACCCGGCCCCGCTCGGCTTCGGCATCGGCTATCGCTGGAGCCCGCGCCAATCCACTCTCATCGTCGGGACGCCCCGAGGCACTGGCGTCTCTCCCTTGCGCATCGAAGCGCCGGCCGTCTCATCCGCGCCGCCGGGCGAGGTCTCCGCACCCACCGCCCCGTCGCCCTCGCCTACCCCGGCCCGGCGCTTTCCGAGTTTCTAGGCAGCGGGACTCATCAGCTCGACCAGAAGCCGATGAGCAGCAGCCGGCGGCGCTGCAAAACTTCTGGGTAGCGCGCCCCTCCCGGGTGCTGGCGACGGTGTCCCACCGTCGCGAACTTCCCTTTTCCGCGTGGACGACCTGGAACCGCCAGGTGCAGAAAAGTTCGCGAAGGCGGGACGCCTAAGCCAGCACGCGAGACGCGCGCGCTACCCGGGCAGGAGCAAGCCTCCGCCTGGTTGACCCTGCGTTCGGGTTGTTCCGATTCGTCAGACTCCAGGCAGGTATGATCGCTGACTTCTTTCCTGGATTCCTGGCTTCCAGATTTCTCTTGTTCTTTTCGCGCAGCGGGATCGAAAATTTCCCGGCGAAAGGCCGCGGTTTAACGAAGGAACGAGTTCGAGGAGGGGCCGGAGGCGCGGTGGCGGCCGGCGCCGATCGGGTCTTTCTCGGGGCGGAGATCGCGCAGCTTCGAGAGCGGGACTTTCCGGCCCTGTTCCGGCGTGCCCGTTTCATGGGTGTCGCCGGTTTCGTCTTTGGGTTCGCCGTCCATTCTCCAGATTTTGTTCAGGTTGAAGTGCATGGTCAAGTTTTGCCGGGCGCGTTTTACATTCCGGCGGGCTGAATAGCCGCGGGTGTCGCGGGGGTCGGTGTGCCAGCGCGGGCCGGTGTTGCCGCCGTTTTGGAAATCGGTCGTGTCGAGGCGGAGCCCGGCGATGACGGCAAAGGTGTGGCCGGGCCGGGCGTAGATGGTGAACCAGCGGCGCGGCCGCGTTCGCCGTAGCGCATGAAGTCGCTCGAGGGGAGAGGCGCGGTGAGCGCGCCCGCGCCGCGCAGGGCGAAGGAGACGGTGCCCGAGCAATCGTAACCGCGATCGAAGAAGCTGCCGTGCCCGCCGCCCCAGAAATAGGGTTTGCGGCGCAGGCTGTTGGCGGCCCAGATCGCGTTCTTCACGCTCTGCGGGGCGTGCGACGGCGCGTAGGCGATGTCGCCCCGCAGAACGGCGCGGGTGCCGGCGACGGTCGGGCGATCGCTGAAATCTTCCGGCTCGCGTTCCGGCTCCGGTGCGGAGGCGAAACTCTGGTCGGCCCGCGGGGTGCGCGGACGAGATACGCGACACGGGCGGACTGATTCGAGAGCCCGGGCGCGCGCACCATCTCGTCGCGCAGGACGGTTAGTTCACGATCGCGCGCGGCGTGGTAGGCGATGCGGATCGGCGCCGTCGCGACGGTCGCGATGGCGCGCGGGGCGCGCTCGCCGATCGGGTCGGCGACGGTGTGAACGACGGCGTGGGCGAGCAGGAAAGGCTGAAGCGCAACGGTGAGCGGGCTCGGTTTGCGATGCCGGCGGGTGCGGGCCTGGGCGGGCGGCGCGAGCGCGAGGAGGAGCACGACGAGGCCGAAGGCGGCGCTCCGTTGCACTGTTCGATCGCGAGCCGGCGTCTGCACGGTTCATAAAAGAAGCTGCTCGCGGGCCAGCCCGGCAGATTTTTTCCGCGGCGCAGAGCGGATTGCATCGGCCGCGGTTGTAAGGGACGCTGCGGCGTTACGGAAAGAGTTCTGCCTGTGGATCCAAGGAAATTTTTTGCCGAACTGCAACGGCGCAATGTCTATCGCGCCGGCGTGATTTACACGATGTCAGCCTGGCTCCTCATCCAGGTGGCGACGCAGGTCTTTCCCTTTTTCGCGATCCCAAACTGGGTGGTGCGCTCGATCATCGTGGTGCTCGTTATCGGATTTCCCTTCGCGCTCATCCTGGCCTGGGCTTTCGAGCTGACGCCGGAAGGGATTGTGAAAACCGACGAGGTTGCGCCGGGCAAATCGATTCGCTGGGAGACGGGGCGGAAACTCGACTTTGCCATCATCGGCATTCTCACCCTCGCGATCGGGTTTCTCCTTTTCCTCCGCTTTTCGCCCTGGAAGGAGCACGAGGCGGAGATTCCTACGAAGAGCATCGCCGTCCTGCCTTTCTCGAACCTGAGCGACAACAAGGAGAACGCTTTCTTCGCCGAAGGCATCCAGGACGACATTCTGACCAGCCTCTCGCGCATCGGCGAGCTGAAGGTGATCAGTCGCACCTCGATCATGCGCTACCGGGCCGGCGGCACGCAGCGGAATACACGCGAGATCGGCAAGGCGCTCGGGGTCGCGTATTTGCTCGAGGGAAGTGTCCGCGGCGAGCGCAACCATTTCGTGGTCAATGTGCAGCTGATCGATGCGCACAAGGATTCGCAGGTCTGGGCGGAGCATTACGATCGGACGCTGGAGGATTCGTTAGGCTTGCAGGGCGAGCTCGCGACCGAGATCGCGGATACTTTGCACGCCACTCTCTCGCCGGAGGAAAAGGCGCGGGTTGCGCAGAAGCCGACGACTAACGCGGACGCTTACGCGCTCTATCTGCGCGCCTTCGGGCTCGAGCATAGGCCCGACACGCTTCTCCAAGATTACAAGATCGCGGTTGATCTTTACAGCAAGGCGATCGCGCTCGACCCGGATTTCGCCCTCGCCCATGCCCGGCTCGGCTGCACGAGCGCGGCCATTTTCCATTTCCACGAGCCGCTCGAGAAATGGGCGAGGAAAGCGCGGGTCGAAGCCGCCACCGCCCTGCACCTCGACCCGCACCTGGCCGAGGGCCACTTCGCGCTCGGGCTTTGTCTTTACTGGTTCGACGACAGCTATGAAGCGGCCCTGGACGAATTCGACGTCGCGGCGCGGCTCGCGCCTAACGACACCGACGTGGGCGCCCTGATCGCGGCGGTCAAGCGCCGAACCGGGAAATTTCGCGACGCGATCGCGGAGTATGAGCGGGTCGCGAAGCTCGACCCGCGCAATTCCAACGTCGCGCGCAACCTGGTTTATACTTACTCGGCTCTGCGCCAATGGCCGGAAGCGCGGAAGGCGGCGGAGCGCTGGCGGGCGATGAGCCCGGACTCGTTAGTCGCGAAAATCCAGACAGGTTATCTCGATTTCTTCAGCGCCGGCAGGACGCGCACGCTGCAACGCCTGCTCGCGCAAATTCCGGACGTGACGGATCCGGACGGGATCGTAACGGGCGCGCGCTGGGATGTGGCGATGATCGAGCGCGATTTCAACGGGGCCGAGAACATCCTGCGCAGTTCGCCGCGGACGGCGCTCGATTATCTTAATGGCGGCAACACGCCGAAGAGTCTGCTCGAAGGTTGCGTGCAATTGGCGCGGGGCAATCCCGCGGCCGCGCGGCCATTGCTCGAGCAGGCGCGCAGCGAATTTGCCGGCGCGGTCGAGGACTCGCCGCTCATCGCCGAGGTCCACGCCAATCTCGGCCTGGTCAGCGCATTCCTCGGGCAGAAAGAGGAGGCGATCGCGGAAGGGCGGCGCGCGGTTGAGCTACGGCCGATCACGAAGGACGCAGTCGACGGCGCGATCATACTTTGCTACCTCGCCGTGATCTACGCGCAAACGGGCGAGAACGACGAGGCGATCGCGCTTCTCGGGAAGCTCCTGCAAACGCCCGGCGCGGTTGACAGCGTCCTCTACGGCATCACGCAGAACGACCTGCGGTATCGCTGGGAATGGGACCGGCTCCGGCAGGATCCGCGCTTCCAGGCGTTCCTCGCGAAAAAGCCGGCGGCCGCGCCCGGCGGCGAACGTCGTCGTTAGGCCGGGTATCCCCAGGCGGCCAGCTCGGGGCCGAGCTCCGCGGCAAACCGGGCCTGGAGCGGGAGCGGAAGTTTCTCCCGCCACTGCTCGCTCCGGCCGACTCGGAGGAATTTCGCCCGGCCGGTTTCTCCGCTTTGCAGGAGCACTTCTTTCTTGCGCGCAAAGGACTGGTTTTCGATCGCAGCCGTGATTTCGCCCGGGGTGCGCTCCAGCCCGAGCGCCTGGAGGATGCGCCGCGCCTCTTCCTCGGGCGTGGCGAGCAAATCCTCGTAGCGCACGATCAGGACACCCGCCTCGCGATAAGGCCGCCAATGTTCCGCCCAGGAAACCCGGACCCAGTTGTGAACCGCGGCCGAGCCGTGGAGGAGCGCCTCGGTCATGCGCTCGAGCCGATAGTTTTCCCTAACGACAAGTGGGTAAAGGGTGTGGCGATAGAGTTTTTCCAGCGGACGTGCGTGACGGAGGAGGGCGACGAGCCGCGGGGCGCGATCGAATTGGAAGTGGTTCGCGGCCGAGAGCGCGATGTCGCGCGGGTCGCGCAGAATGTAGATCAGGCGGGTGGCGGAATCGTCAGGCGCAATCTTCAGCTCGGCCAGCTGGTGATGCGACTTGTAGCAGCGGAAATCGGAGACCCGCTCCGTGCCCTCGATCGCGATCTCTTTTTTGTCGGAGAGCCAGAAACCGGCCACCGGGCACCCAGCCAGCTCGGCCACGAGCCGCGTCGCCCAGGTGCAGCCGCTCTTCGGGTAGCCGATGACGAGGATGTTCTTCATCCCCGGGCCCGTCTTTTCAAAAATGTTCTGCGCCTGCTTCGGCGGGTCCGAAAGTTCCCGGGTAGGGTGGGCATCCTGCCCGCCGGTTTGCGCGGCTCGCGCAAACCATCTTGGCAAGTTCGCGAACGCGAGGACGCGTTCGCCGGCGGGCGGGACGCCCACCCTACCCGGGAGAAAAGACGTTTCACGACGGGCCGCGCAGTTCACGAAAGGCCAGCCCGAGATGATCGAGAACGTCCCGTGGCAGCAAGGATTCTTCGCTCGCGCGGCCGCGGGCCAGGGCCAACTCGGCGGCGCGCCCGCAGAGCCAGGCACCGAGGCGGGCGGCATCGTTAGGCAAAAGTTTTTGGCCGAGGAGCGCGGCGCAGACGCCGGTCAGGACGTCGCCCATCCCGCCGGTCGCCATGCCCGGGTTGCCCGTCGGGTTGTAGCTCAGCGGCCGACCCGCTTCGGCCACGATCGTGCGGCTGCCTTTCAGGAGCAGGGTCACGGCATACTGGTCGCAGAACGCCGTTGCGGTTTCCGCGCGCGACATCTTTTTCTTCGCCGGGAAGAGGCGTTTCATCTCACCGGGATGCGGGGTGAGAAGACGCGGGCCTTTCGCATTTTTCAGCGTCGCCATTTTCTTGGAAAGGAGGTTGAGGCCGTCGGCGTCGATCACCATCGGTTGTCTGGCGGCGCGGAGGAGGGCGATGATTTGTTTGGCGTGCGCCTGGCCGAGCCCGGGCCCCACGGCCCAGACGTCGACCGGTTCGTCGAGCAAGCCGGCGTAGGATTTGACCGGCTTCACCATCACCTCGGGGGGCGCGCTCGCGGCCACGATCTCGTAGGCGTTCTCGAGGATGAAAAGCTCGACTAGCCCGCCGCCGGCG
>JBBSLW010000121.1:0-8300 GCA_038233495.1 Chthoniobacterales bacterium
CGAGACCCCCTTTTTCCCTCTGGAATTAAGGGGACTCGCCAAATCAAAAATGCCTTCCTCTAGAGGGAAAAACGGAGGGCACGTACCGTTGGAGAGTGTTACCCATGTCATGGCCCCGTGCCAGGCGCGTGCGCTCCCCAGAATCTATCGCACCGCGGCGATCACCTTGAGCTCGATCGCTATCGGGGTCGGAAGGGCGCCGACCTCGAGCGTGGTCCGGGTCGGATTCGGTTTCCCGGGCCCGGCGAAAAACCCGGGATAAATGCGATTAAAAATCGGGAAATCCTCTTTCATGTTCGTGAGGAAAACCGTCACATCCACGATGTCATCCCAGCTCGCACCGGCGTCTTCCAAAACCAGCCGCACATTTTCAAAAACGGCGTGGCACTGTTTCTCGATGTCGTAGCTCACGATGTTGCGCCCGGCATCAAGCGTGACGCCCGGGATTTCTTTGCTCCCCCTCACCCGCGGTCCGATCCCGGAAAGGAAAAGAAAATCGCCGACCCGTTTCGCGTGCGGAAAGGCGCCGACCGCTTCCGGCGCGCGCGTGCTTTCAAAAGATTCACTCATTTTATTTTGCGATGCAGACATTCTTCGGCTCGGTGAAAAAGCGGAGCGCTTCTTCGCCGCCTTCGCGGCCGACGCCGCTTTGTTTCATCCCGCCGAAAGGCACGCGCAGGTCGCGCACGAGCCAGCAATTCACCCAGACGGTGCCGGTGTGGATTTGCTCCGCGACCCGATGGGCGCGGCTCAGATTTTGCGTCCAAACACTGGAGGCGAGGCCGTAGTCGGTGTCGTTAGCGTAGCCAATCACTTCCTCTTCGCGATCGAAGGGCGTGATCGTTACGACCGGTCCGAAGATTTCCTCGCGGTTCACCCGGCACCCGACCGGCAGCCCGGTGATAACGGTCGGCGGGAAAAAATAACCGCCGCTACAGCGGTCGTTAGGCGCAGACGGCGCGACGCCGCCGAGCGCGATCGTGCCGCCTTCTTCCTGCGCGAGGTCGACATAGAATTTCACCTTCTCGAGCTGCGTCTGAGAAACGATCGCGCCCTGCTCGGTCTTTTCCTCCAGCGGATCGCCCTGCTTCAACTGCGCCACCTTCTCGGTGAAACGCCGGACGAAGTCGTCGTAAACCGGCCGCTCCACGAAGACGCGCGAACCGCAGAGGCAGACTTGGCCCTGGTTGGCGAAAGAGGAACGAACGCTCCCCGCGATGGCCGCTTCCAGGTCCGCGTCGGCGAAGATGATGTTGGGATTTTTGCCGCCGAGCTCGAGCGACAATTTCTTGAAAAGCGGCGCGCCCGCTTCCGCCACTTTGCGGCCCGTCACCGTGCCACCGGTAAAAGAGATCGTCCCGATTTTCGGATGCGCGGTCATTGGCGCGCCGACATTGGCGCCGGTCCCGTGCACGATGTTGAGGACGCCGTTAGGCAAACCTGCTTCCCGGCAGACATCGCAAAGCAGATAGGCCGTCATCGGTGTCAGTTCGCTCGGCTTCGCCACCGCGGTGTTCCCGGCGGCGAGGGCGGGCGCGATTTTCCAGCTCAATAGATAGAGCGGCAAATTCCAGGGCGAGATGAGCCCGACCACGCCGCGCGGCTGGCGCAGGGTGTAATTGAAGGCGACGCCATCCATGACGTGCGCCTCATTCTCGGTGTGCAGAATGGCCGTCGCAAAAAAACGGAAATTGCTCGAGGCCCGTGGAATGTCGAGGCTCCGTGCGAGCGCGAGCGGTTTGCCGGTGTCGACCGATTCGGCGTGCGCAAACTTTTCCAGGTCGCGGTCGATCAGGTCGGCGATGCGGAGCAAAATGCGGGAGCGTTCCGCGGCCGGGGTGCGCGACCAGGCGGGGAAAGCCCGCTCCGCCGCCACCACCGCCGCCTCGACGTCGCGGCTGTCGCTTTCCGGGACTAACGAATAGGGCTGACCGGTCGCCGGCTCGATGTTCTCGAGATATTTCCCGCCTGACGGCGCCACCAGCTCGCCGTCGACAAAATTTTGAATTTGGAAGAGTTCGGTCGGCACGGATTTGTCAGGATTCTAGACGGCGAAGACGGGACGTCCAACGAGGAAGATCGAGCGCGACCCGGCCATTCCATCTTCCGATCTCCGACACTCGGCCTTAAGGTCAGGGCAGTGCATCCGAAGACCGAATACGTGCGGAGCGGCGAGCTGCACATTGCCTACCAGGTGATGGGAGAGGGCCCGCTCGATCTCGTCTACGTGCCGGGCTGGCTGTCCCATCTCGAGTTGGCCTGGGAACTGCCCGATCTCGTCCTCGGTTTTGAGCGGCTCGCTTCCTTCGCGCGGCTCATCCTTTTCGATAAGCGCGGCACCGGCATGTCGGACCGCGTGCCTAACGACCAGCTCCCCACCCTGGAGGAGCGGATGGACGACGTGCGCGCGGTCATGGACGCGGTCGGCTCCGAGCGGGCCGCGATTTTCGGCGCCTCGGAGGGCGGAAACCTGAGCATGCTTTTCGCCGCCACCTATCCACAACGCACGGTCGCTCTTTGCACTTTTGGCTGCTTCGCGAAACGCATTTGGAGCGCGGATTACCCCTGGGCGCCCACTGCGGAAGAGCGGGCGGCGAGCTACGACTCGTTCGAGCGCGATTGGTCCTCCGGTCTCGGATCGATCGCGCCAAGCCTCGACCAGAGGAGACTCGAGCAGCTCACGACTTACCTCCGCCGCTGCGCCAGTCCCGGCGCTGCCATCGCGCTCCTGAAGATGAACACTCAAATCGATGTGCGGAACGTTTTGCCCACGATCCGGGTCCCGACTCTCGTCATGCACCGGCGGGATGATCGCGACGCGAAAATAGAGGAAGGCCGCTATCTCGCCGAGCACATTCCCGGCGCGCAGTTCGTCGAGTTCCCGGGCACGGATCACCTCTGGTGGACGGAGGGTCGCGACGAAATCATCGACGAAATCGAGGAGCTCCTGACCGGCACCAAACCACCTCAGGAAGCGAACCGCGTCCTCGCGACCGTCCTCTTCACCGACATCGTGGCATCGACCGAAACGATCGTGGACTGCGGCGACCGGCGCTGGCTGGAGCTCCTGCAGCAACACCACGCGTTGGTCCGGAAAGAACTGGCGCGTTTTCGGGGACGGGAGGTCAACACCACCGGCGACGCGTTCCTCGCCACCTTCGATGGCCCAGCCCGCGCCGTCCGTTGCGCCTGCAGCATTCGCGACGCGGTCGCGAGCCTTGGGATTCAGATTCGCGCCGGCGTGCACACCGGGGAAATCGAGCTGACCGAGAACGACATCGGTGGAATCGCGGTCCACATCGGCGCGCGCGTCGTGGCGGCGGCCCAACCTAACGAGGTGTTGGTTTCGAGCACGGTGAAGGATCTGGTCGCGGGCTCCGCGCTCGATTTTGTCGATCGCGGGAGCCAGGTCTTGTAAGGCGTGCCGGGAGAACGGCAGCTCTTTGCGGTGGCTCCTTCCCCCGGCCCCGGTTAAAGGACCTGGCGCAGGACGCGGATCCAGTTTTCGCGCAGGATTTTCCCGATCTGCTCGTCGCTGAAGCCGCGCTCGATCAGTTTGCGCGTCAGGTTGCGGGCGTGGCTGTGATTCCCGAGATCGGGCAGGAAATTCGGCGTGGTCAGCTTCTTCTGCAGCGTTTCGCGCTCTTCATCCGGCAACTGCCGCCAGAGGAATTCACAGAAGTCGAACCCGATCCCGACGCTCTCGATCCCGATCAGCCCGGCGACGTGCTCGATGTGATCGACGTAACGATCGAGCGTCGCCTCCGCCTTCTCCGGACTAACGAGAATGGCGTTGATCCCGATGACGCCGCCGCGCGCGCCGATCATCCGGATCTGCGCGTCACTGATGTTGCGCTCCATGTCGTAATAACGGCGCGCGTTGCTGTGGGAAACGATCAGAGGCCCGTTCGTTAGGGCGCAAATTTCCTCGAACCCGGCGGGATTGATATGGGCGAGATCGAGCAGAATCCCGAGGCGCTGGCATTCCTGCACCAGCTCGCGGCCAAAGCTCGTAAGGCCGGTAGCGGGCGAACCGCTCGCGGCGAAAATGCCGCCGGCCGCGGCGGCGTTTTCGCGCGCATGGGTGAGCGAGATCGCGCGCAGCCCGAGCTCGTGAAAAATGTGCAGGAGATGAAGATCGTCGCCGAGCGGCTCCGCTCCTTCCATGGTGAGGAGGAGCGCGATCCGGTCTTCCCTGCGCGCCCGCTCGATTTCCGCAAAGGTCCGGCAAAGGACGAGGCGCGGGGTGGTTGCCAGTTCCGCCTTGAGCAGCGCCACCTGGTCGAGCGCGACCCGCAGCGCCGGCTCGCCGAGATACTGATCCTCGACATAAAGCGCCACCCCGAGCAGACCAATGTCGCCCGCTTCAAATTCCGGCAGAAAATCCTCCGCCACGACGTTCCGGCGCGGCCGGCTCAGGAAGAGGCTGAGCGGCAAATCAAAATGGAGATCGACCATGCGATCGGCATGCAGCGACGTGACTTTTTCTTCGAGCTCGCGGCTTGTTTTCATGTCGTGGCAACGGTGGCGAGAATGGCACGCGCCGCCACTTCGTTCGCGCCGCCTTTCCCGAGCTTGGCGATGACTTCGTCGAAGTTCGCGATCATCTCCTCGCGCCGGGCCGGCTCGTCGAGCAGGCGGAGCACTTCCTTCGCGATCGCGGAGGGTCGCGCCCTTTCCTGGATGAATTCCGGCACGATTTCCCGCCCGGCGAGAACGTTAGGCATGCCGAGATATTTGACCTGGATCAACATCCGGCCCGCCAGATAGGTCAACGCCGCCACCTTGTAGACAAGGACGAAAGGCAGGCGAAAAAAGGCGGCCTCGAGCGTAGCGGTTCCGGACGCGACCACCCCGGCCGCGCTCCGCTGCATGGTCAGCGCAGCCTGCCCGACCATAATCTCAACCGGCCCTAACGACGACGGCAGCTCCTGCCGGATAGCCGCGGCCAATCTTTCCGAGGCGGCCGCGAACTCGAAACGCAACTCCGGTTTCCGCGCCCAGAGCTCGTGCATCACCTCGCGCAGGATCGGCATGAGCTTGCGCACTTCACGGGCGCGGCTCCCGGGGAAAAGACCGACCAGATTCGGGTCACGCGGCAGGTCGCGACGTTTGGCGGCGAGGTTATCGATCATGGGATGGCCGACGAAAATCGTGCGCAGGCCCGACTTTTCGTAAAGCTCCGCTTCAAAGGGAAAAATGCAGAGCATGAGGTCGAGCCAGCGCGCCATCTTCGGGATGCGGCCGCGGTTCCAGGCCCAGACCTGCGGACTGATGTAGTAGATGATTTTCCCGCCTAACGACCTCTCGCGCAGGGCGAGCGCGAGCCGAAGATTGAAGCCGGGGTAATCGATCAACACGACCGCCTCCGGCCTGGTCGCAGCGATCTCGTCGAGCGTCCGGGAAAATTCGCGCCGGAAATAACCGTAGTGTTTTACCACCTCCCAAAGCCCGACCACGCCCGCCTCCTCCTGCCAATCGGTAAAACGCTGGCCCGCGATCGCCTCCATCTTCGGCCCGCCGCGCCCGAGGAATTCCAGGCCCGGCTGTTCGCGCCGGAGCGCTTCCATCAGGGCGGCGCCGTGATTGTCGCCACTCGCTTCGCCGGCGACGAAATAGAGTTTCATCGCTCAGTCGCGGGTCCCGGGTAAGGTGGGCGTCGCGCCCGCCGGTTTCGGCATCTTGCCGAAACGCACTTTCTCCCGGAGCCGCGCGTGATCCAAGTTCGCGAGAGCGAGACGCCCTCGCCGACGGGCGGGACGCCCACCCTACCCGGGAATTGGCTGCAGATAAGTTCGGGCGCGTGAAAGGACATCGGCGTTCACTGCACGAAGGGTGCGTTCTGAATCCGCTTCGTGATCTCGACTGCGAGTTCGAGTGCGGCGGTCGCCTCGAAACCCGAAACCTTTGGCTGCAAGCCGCCGCGGGCGCATTCGATAAAGGACAAAATCTGGCGCTTGAGCGGTTCCTCTTTCTCAATCTCGACCTCGGCGCGTTCGATCCCGCCGCCGACTTTGCGATAAATCTCCCCGCTCTGCGCCTGGTAATCGAGCGAGAGGTAGGCATCCTCCTGGAAGACGCGAATCTTGCGCATCCGCTCGGGACTGATCCGGCTCGAGGTGATGTTGGCGACGCAGCCGTTCTCGAAGCGAAGACGAGCGTTCGCGATGTCTTCGCGCCGGCTCAGGACCGGCACGCCGACCGCGTCGATTGTCTGTACCGGCGATCGAACGAGATGCAGGATGATTTCCAGGTCGTGAATCATGAGGTCGAGCACGACTCCGATATCGATGCTGCGATTGGGAAAAGGCGACAGCCGATGCGCCTCGATGAAACGCGGATGAGTGAGCCGCGCCTCGAGCGCGCTCAGGACCGGGTTGAACCGCTCGACGTGCCCGACCTGCAAGAGGAGCTTGCGTTGCGCGGCGAGCTCGGCCAGTTCGGTCGCCTGCGCGGGATCTTCCGCGATCGGTTTTTCAATCAGGAGATGTTTCCCTTTTACCAATAACGGGCGCGCGATCGCGAAATGGGAATTGGTCGGGGTGGCGACGGACGCGGCGTCGACCAGCTCGGCGAATTCGTCGAGCGAAGCGGCCGCGCGCACGTTGTATTGCTCCGCGAACCGGGCCGCGTTGGCGGCGTCGGTATCATAGATGGCGGTGAACTCCCCGGTCTCCGCCTCGGCGTAAAGACGGGCATGATTTTTCCCGATATGACCGACCCCGACCACGCCAACTCGAAGAGATTTCATCGGCGCGTTGGATTAGAAAATTCGACGAACATGCGGGAAGCTGGCAGTGAACCGCAGCCATGAAACAAACGCAAACTGATTGGGAAGAGGCCTACCAGCGCCGCGAGACCCCGTGGGAAAAAGGCGTCCCCCACCCCGGACTGGTCGATTACCTGGCCGAGAACGGGCCGCTCACGGGCGAGATTTTTGTCCCTGGCTGCGGCTCCGGCCATGATGTACGGGCGCTGGCCACGGCGGAGAATCAGGTCCTCGGAATCGACCTCGCGCCTTTTGCGATCGAGAAAGCGCGGGCGCGGCCGAAAATCGCGCGCGAGGAATATCTGCTGGGGGATTTGTTTGCCTTGCCGACGGAAATGGACGGGCGCTTCGACTGGGTTTTTGAGCACACCTGCTTTTGCGCGATCGAGCCGGCGCGGCGGAAGGATTACGTCGCCACGATCGTCAGGCTGCTCCGGCCCGGTGGCCGCCTGATCGCGATTTTCTTCATCAACCCGGATCATGACGAAGATGGCCCGCCTTATCGGGTGAGCACGGCGGAGCTGGAAGAGTTTTTCGGGCCCTGGTTCTCGCTCGAGCGCGAGTGGGCGCCGAAGCGGACGCATCCCGGCCGCGAAGAGCGGGAGTTGATGCGCGTGCTGCGGCTGAGGTAGCGCGGTCTACTTTTGCCTGTACCAATCGTAAGTCTGCGCGATGCCGTCGCGCAGGGCGATGGTCGGCTTCCAGCCTAACGATTCGATTTTCGAGGTGTCGAGGAGCTTGCGCGGAGTTCCGTCGGGCTTGCTCGCGTCCCAGGTCAGCCGCCCCTCGAAGCCGACGATCTCGCTGATCATCTCGGCCAGCTCGCGAATCGTCAGGTCCTTGCCCGTGCCCACATTGATGATCTCGGGGCTGTCGTAGTTCTGAAGCAAAAAGAGACAGGCCGCGGCGAGATCGTCGACGTGCAGAAACTCGCGGAGCGGCTTGCCCGAGCCCCAAACGACGATCTCGGACGCGCCGGATTCTTTGGCTTCGTGAGCTTTGCGCAGAAGCGCGGCGAGGACGTGCGAAGTCTCGAGATCGAAGTTGTCGTTCGGCCCGTAGAGATTCGTCGGCATGGCGGAGATGAAGTTGTCGCCGTATTCCATGGCATAGGCCTGGCAGAGCTTGATCCCCGCGATCTTGGCGACGGCGTAGGGCTCGTTCGTCGGCTCGAGCGGCCCGCCTAACAATGCGCTCTCCGGGATCGGCTGGGGTGCGAGCTTGGGGTAAATGCAGGAGCTGCCGAGAAAGAGAAGCTTGCGCGTGCCCTGCCCATGCGCGGCGCTGATGACGTTGTTCTGGACCTGCAGATTCTGGAGGAGGAACTCGACCGGCCGGTCCTGGTTTGCCTTGATTCCGCCCACGATTGCCGCCGCGACCACGACCATGGCGGGCTTTTCCGCGCGAAAAAATTCCGCGACCGCCGCATTCTTTGTCAGGTCGAGCTCGGCCCGGGTGCGAGTGAGGATGCGGGTAAAGCCTTCCGCCTGGAGACGGCGGACGATGGCGCTGCCGACCAGGCCACGGTGAC
>JBBSLW010000122.1:0-8300 GCA_038233495.1 Chthoniobacterales bacterium
ATCTTGGAGAGCTGCACGTCGAGTTTGATCGCGCGATAGGTGCCGGCCCCGACGGTGAGAGAAGGGCGCCCGACGACCTTGAGGGTGGCGAGGTAGGGACTGGTCGCGGGGTAAACCACGACGCGGTAGGTGTCGCCTTCCTGCAGAGGCTGGCTGCGCAGGTAGAGGAGCGCGGAGTGCATGTCGAAGACGCCGCCAGGGAAGTTGTAGGTTTTGGGCGTGGGACGCTTCGACGTTTTGTTGTCGGTCCGGAGCCGCTCGACCCCGCCGGGTTTGAAAACAAGATTGGTCGTGACGGTTTTCTTTCGCACTTCATCGACCTGATGCATCGAGATGGGCCGGAGCGTGACCGGATCAGCCAGCGCCCGGTGGTGGGTATCGAATTTCCAAAGGGCGCGGACCACGCCGATCGTCCCGCCGCTGCCCTCAAGTTGGAGGCGGCCGTCGTTTTTCCCAAACTTGATCTCCGCGCTCGCGGCCACGACTTCATTCCAGCCGAAATGGTAGGTGGCGGTGATCGGCCGCGGATTGGGGAAAGAGCCGCGCGGCAGAGTGGTGACGGTTTTTTCCCAAGGCTTGGGAGCGGCGATGCTGACAGCCTGGCCAAGAAGGCTCGCGCTGACAAAAATCGCGATGATCCCTCGGAAGCCCACCGCGCGACCTTCCGCTGCGGAGCGAGGAGATGCAACCGGCGGGTGCCCGGGCAAAAAAAAACGCACGCCGTGAGGCGTGCGTTTTCCTGTTAAAACTAAATGCTCGTTAGGGCTTCTTCGGTGCCGGGGTGGCAGTGGCAGTGGCCTTGGCCGCCGCCGGTGCCGCGCTGCCGCCCTTGTTGAGCTGAGCGACGACGGTGTCGGTGAAGTCCATCTCGGGCTTGGCGAACATGACCGTGGGCACGCCATTCAGGCTCACGCCTGAGCTGTCGAAAACGAGGTCCATGTTATCGGCTTTGACCTTGGTCATGACGACGTCGGTGATTTCTTTCACGATCCCGTCGCGCATCCGCACGGCCTGCTCCTGGAGCTGCTTCTCGCGGGTCTGGCGGAACTCATTGATCTCGCGTTCCATGTTTTTGATCGTGGCGATCTTCTCGTCGCGATCTTTCGCCTTCTGCGTCTTGGCGTCAGCGCTTAGTGCCGGAGCTTCGAGCTGCTGGTTGAGTTTGTTAATCTCGTCGAGGGCCTTCTTGTAGGACTCGGCGCGCTCGTCGTATTCCTTCTTGGCAGAACCTTTGGCGTCGTTGATTTTTTTCTCGGCGTCCTTGGTTTTGTTGTATTCCTTGAACGCACGATTCATGTCGATGGTGCCGACTTTCATGCCTTGCGCGAAGGCTCCGCAGGGGAGCGCGAAAGCAGAAAGAACGGCCACGAGGATAAGCTTTTTCATAGATGTAAGGTCAGACTGGTAGTTGGGATGGCTTTAGACTGCAAGTGCCACCTTTCGTTCAAAATTGATAGCCAACGGAGAACTGGATTTTCCCACCGTTGCTATTGTTATCCTTCAGGAGCGGGATGCCGTAGTCGATCTTGAGCGGCCCGATCGGCAGATCGAGGCGGAGGCCGACGCCGACGTCGGAGACAAGGTGCTGAGTGCCGAAGTCGTAGGAATCCGCGTTCACGAAACCGGTGTCATAGAAGACTGCGCCACGAATCCGCGGGATAATCGGCACGGTCGCTTCAATCGTGGCCCGGGCCAGGGTCCGGCCGCCGAGCGGTTCGCCGTTAGTATCCTTCGGGCCGACATCGCGGAAATTGAAACCGCGCAGATCATTTGCGCCGCCGAGGAAGAGGCGGTCAAAGAGCGGGACGCGATCCCCGTCGCCCCAGACATCGACCACGCCGACTTCGCCATTGAGGGTAAGGATGACGTCGTAGGGGAAGAGGAAATACTGCGAGCCTTCGAGCCGGAACCCATACTCCTGAGTGTTGCCGCCGAGAAAGCCGCCCGCGATGTAGGGAGTGAAGACGACGCGATGCCCGCGCCGGGTGAGGAAGACGCTGTCCCGCGTGTCGTAGAGCAGGGTGGTGCTGATCTGGCTCTTCAGACGGTTACCCACTTCGGCTTGGATGGCGGGGGAGGCGGCGAGGAGGTCGGCGTTAAAGATGTCGATTTCCTCGAGGCGATAATCGAGGCTCACAGAAGCGAAAGGCGTGAGCGGTTTGCGGAGGTTGAGCCCGATCCCGTAGTTGCGCTGATCGTAGAGCGAGCTGAGGAAACTCGCCTCGCGATAGAAGAGATCGCCACCTAACGACAACCGCTGGTCGAGGAAATAGGGCTCGGTCAGCGAGATGAGGTAATTCTGCTGCCGGGTGCCGTACTGGACGCGGGCCCGGAATTTCTGACCGCCACCGGTGAAGGTCGGGTAGTTGAACAAGTCGAAGTTGCCCTGGTTCAGCTCGACGAAACCGAGCAGGCTCTCGATCGTGCTAAAGCCGGCGCCGAAGTTGAGCGCGCCGGTCCGTTTTTCCTGCACCTGCACGAGCAGATCTTTCCGGCCCGGGATGCCGGTCTCTTCCGGATAAGTGTCGACCTTCTCGAAATACCCGAGATTTTCCAGCCGGTTCTTGCTCGTCTCCACCCGGACGGTATTAAAGACGTCGCCCGGGAGAATCGAAATTTCGCGCCGCAGCACCTTGTCCTTTGTCCGGGTATTGCCGGCGATGTTGACCCGCTCGACGAAAGAGCGGGAGCCTTCCGTGATGATGTAGGTGAGATCGACCACGCCGGCGCCGGCCGCGGTGCCCTGCGGGAGGATGTCGACGTCGACGAAACCGCCGGCGCCGTAGCCGTCGGCCATCGCCTTGGTGTCATCCTTCAATCCCTTGGGCGTGTAGATCGAGCCTTCCTTCATCTTCACGAGCGCGCGCAAGCCGTCTTCTTTCGCGATTTCCTGGCCCTGGAAAGAGAGTTTACCGACGTGATATTGCTGGCCTTCGGTGACCAGCACGACGAGCCGCACACCCTTCTCGAAACGCTCCTGCCGGACCTCCGGGATGGTGACGTCGATGTAGCCCTTGTTCTGGTAAAACTCGCGCACGCTATCGAGATCCTGCTGCAGTTGCGCCTGGTCGAGCCGGCCGGATTTATCGAAAAACGAGATGAGCGTTTTCGCTTTCGTCTTCATCTGCTTGCGCAGGACGCGATCGCTGAAATGCGTGTTGCCCTCGAAACGAATGTCACGGACGGCGCCCTTCTCCCCTTCGTTGATCGTGTAGACGGCGCGCGCGGTTCCGCGGCTCTCGTTGGTCACCACCTGGAGCTGCACGTCGACGCCCGGAAAGCCTTTGCGCTGGTAAAAATCGATGATGTTCTGGCGGCCTTCCTCCAGCTTCTCCGCATCGCTCGGCGAGGGGACCTTGAATTTAATCCGGTCGCGCAAGGCCCGGGCCTTGAAACTCTGCGCGCCGTCAATCTCGATCTCGGTCACGAGCGCGCGGGTCGCGAGGATCACCTGCACGCGGACGCCGGTCCCGGCCGGTTCGCCGAAGATGCGGACGTTCTGGATTTTCCCGGTGTCGTAAAGCGCGCGGATGTCGTCCTCCACCGTCGTCTCGGAATAAGGCGCGCCGACCTTCGTCCGCATGTTGGCCAGGACGCGATCCTTTGCCACCGTCTCGGGGCCGACGTAGCGCACCTCGATCGAGGTGATGGGGGCGCCGTCCACGCCCTGGGCGCGCGCGCCGCTGGAGAGCGCGAGAGCCGTGCCTAACAAGATCAGCGCCGCGAGGAAGCGGGTGCAGGAGATAAAGTTCTTCATAAGAAAAGTGAGCGAGCGGTTGCCTGTCGGCACTCGGCCGTGAACAGGCGTATTAGATGGGTAAGGCGGATGGCCACGTCAAGGCAGGAATGGAAGAATTGCTGACGGGGGATTGCGGTTGACTGGTTTTCTCATTACGCCTGCGCCGACACCGGGCCGGCAACAGAATTCCGCATCTAAATGAGTTCGTACCAATTATTTCGCCGCCGCGGCTCGTAACCGGCCTCGCGAATCAACGTCTCGATCCGGGCCGCATCAAGGCAAAAGGTCGTCCCCGCGCTGCTCACCACGTTTTCCTCCATCATGACCGAGCCGAAATCGTTCGCACCATATTTGAGCGCGACCTGGCCGATGTCGGGCCCCTGCGTCACCCACGAGCTTTGGATGTTGGGGAGGTTATCGAGAAAAATCCGGGCCAGCGCCTGCATCCGCAGATATTCCGCCGAGCTCGTCGGGTGCTCCACCTTCAGCACCGTGTGCTGCGGCTGGAAGGTCCAGCAAATGAACGCCGTGAACCCGCCGCTCGCGTCCTGCTGATCGCGCAGCCGCTGCAGATGCTCGATCCGATCCGCGATCGTCTCGACATGGCCAAACATCATCGTCGCGCTCGACTTGAGGCCGAGCTCATGCGCCACCTGCATCACCTCGAGCCACTGGTCGCTCTTGCATTTCAGCGGCGCGATCCGTTGCCTCACGGAATCGACCAGGATCTCGCCCCCGCCGCCGGGGATTGAGCCGAGCCCGGCATCCTTGAAACGAGAAATCACCTCGCGCAACGGCATCCCGAAAGTCTCCGCGAAATGCTGGAACTCCGGGGGGCTAAATCCATGGATATTAATGTGCGGATATTTCTCCCGGATGTGATGGAGCAGTTCGAGGTACCAATCGAACCCGAGCTTCGGATGGTGCCCGCCCTGCATCAAAATCTGCACCCCGCCGGCCGCGGTCAGCTCATCCAGCTTCTGGTCAAACTGCTCGCGTGAAAGAACGTAATGATCGTCATCCTTCTCCGTGCGATAAAACGCGCAGAACTTGCAGTAAACGTTGCAGACGTTCGTGTAATTGATGTTGCGATCGACGATGTAGGTAACGATCTCGCGGCCCTGCCCGTCGTAACTTTTGCCCTTCGCCAGATCGCGCCGCGCATCCGCAAGCGCGCCGAGCTCAGCCAGCGGCCAGCGATAAAGCTCGAGCGCCTCCGCCGCGGAAATACGTGCGCCCGCGAGGATTTTGTCCTCGAGTGATTTTTCCTGGAGCGCGACCATCGATGGCCAATCTAGACGCAAGACGGCCGAATTGGAATGCCGCGCGGCCAGCAAGGTCGCTGAAATCCGCGAACACGACGCACCGCGGCGTTCCCTCGCTTCTCGTCCGGACGGGCGTGGCTCGTTAGGTCAGGGTGATCGCCTTGAACGAGCTGATCACGTCGTCGGGGCCCGCTTCGGTGAAAAAGCATTCGTAGAAGCCGGGGCCGAGATCCCAATGGTCGCCCTTGTAGTGTTCGTCGCGGTAAAAGCGCCAGATGCCGCTCACGACGATGAGCGAGCTGATGCGATCATTCCAAAAATCTCCGAGGTAATGGAAGCTGAGGTTGGTGCGTGCATAGGCGCCTTTGAAACCAGCGTGATCGTAGATGATCACTTCGGGCAACCGAAAGCCTTCCACCGGTTTTTCTGGATTCTCGCAAGCGGCGCAGGCGTGGTATTTCAGCGGGGCCACTTGCCATTTCGTGTCGATGATCGCGCCATTGTCTGGCGACAGCTCGGTCTTGGATACTTGTTTCATAGCGTTATGTCCTCGGATTTGAACAGGCTGGCGCGTGCTTGTCGAGCGCGAGATTAAAGAAAAGGATGCAGGCGAATCGACGACATTGGTAGGGCGAGACTCCGTTGAGCGGGGCGGGGCCGCGGCTCATCCAAGCGGGGTGCAGTTCGCACGAGCGACGCTCTCCCTCGCTCAACGGTGTCTCGCCCTACCAATGTCGCGCAAATGGAGGCGGAAGCTCCGGGGAATTCATTGTTCGCCTTCTCTTTAAATCTGATGTTCGCGGTTATCGGAGCGGAGGCGGATCGTTTTTTCTTGCAGGTTGTGCGAGGCGCGGATGAAACGCACCGTCCTGCTCTTGGCCCGCATGAGAACGGAATGCGTGATCACGTTCGGCCCCTGCGATTGCACGCCGCGGAGAAGCGCGCTGTCGCTGATGCCGGTCGCGCAAAAAATGATGTTTTTCCCGTTCGCCAGGTCGTCGGCGAAAAAGACGCGGCCGAGATCTTCCTCGTGGCCGTTGGCGACGAGTTGGGCGCGCTCTTCTTCGTCGCGCGGCCACATCATGCATTGCATGTCGCCGCCGAGGCACTTGATGCCGGCCGCCGCCAGGACCGCCTCGGGCGCGCCGCCGATGCCGACGTAAAGATCGATCCCGCTCTCCGGGTAGGAGGGGGCCATGGCCGCCGCGATGTCGCCGTCGCCGATCATGCGGAGGGAGGCACCGACCTTGCGGATCTCGGCCACGATTTTTTTGTGGCGCGGCCGGTCGAGCATCATGACGACGACGTCCTGGACGCGTTTATTCAGGGCCCGGGCGACGGTGATGAGGGTCTCTTCGATCGGGCTTTCCAGCTTGAGGGTTTCAATCCCGGCCCTCTTCATGCTCCGAATCACTTCGGGCCCGTAGGCCAGCTTCATCATGTAAAACGACGGGATGTCGCGCAGGGCGACCTTGACGCCTTTCTCCGGGCTGGCGGCGGCGATGCAGGTGATCGAATTCGGGGCGCCTTTCGCGATATTGGTCGTGCCGTCGATCGGGTCGAGCGCGATGTGAAACTGAGGTGCTCCCGGGAGCCACATCCCGAGTTGTTCGCCTTTGAAGATGCCGGGAGCGTCGTCCTTGATCCCTTCGCCGATCACGACTTCGCCGCAGATATTCATAAGGTCGAACATCCCGCGGATCGCGTCGCAGGCGGCGCCGTCGGCCTTTTCCTTCTCGCCCCGGCCGAGCCAGGAGAGGGCAGTGAGGGCCGCAGCTTCAGTGGCGCGGACGAAATCGAACTCAATGATGCGCTCGATGTCGTCGTAGTTCTGCTTTGGAATCCGCATGGGCTGATGTTCGCAAAGGACGGAGCGTGTGACAAGGACGGTGTCGAACAGCTCCTTAAAGAGAAATCAGGAGAGAAACAGGATTTGAACAGCGAGTTCGCGGCAGGATTTCTACTCTGCTATCCGTTTCAAGACTTCTTCTCCACCGGCGGCTTTGGTTTCGCGGAGACTTCACCTTTGGGCGCGACCTCGTATTCCGGTTTCGCCACCCCCAGCAGCCAATGATCGAACCAGCCCACGATGTGCTGGAGCCGCTCGACCCGGTGCCACGGTTGCCCGGAGCGCGAGAGCTCGTGGGTCTCGTTAGGGAACTTCACCATCACGGTCGGGATTTTGCGGAACTTGAGCGCGCGAAACATCTGCTCGCCGCCTGCCCCCGGCGGGGTGCGCGTGTCTTCCTCGCCGAGCACGAGCATGAGCGGCGTCTTCACGTTGTTGATGTAGGTGATCGGTGAGCGCGCCTTGTAATCGCCCTCTTCGTCCTTGAATGGCGGTGTCTTGAACCAGGTCGGCTGGAAAAGGGTGAAGTCGGCCGTGTACCACCAGTCCGCCCAGTCCGCGATATCGCGCTGCGCCACGCCTGCCGCGAAACGATCGGTATGTCCCACCACCCAGTTGGTCAGCAACCCGCCGCCGCTGCCGCCGGTCACGCCGAGTTTCTTCTCGTCGATCGCACCCCGCCTGACGACTTCGTCCACCCCCGCCATCAGGTCCTTGAAATCGTCGCCCGGATATTTGTACTGGATCACGTTCCCGAAATCCTGGCCGTAGCTCGTGCTCCCGCGCGGGTTTGGGTAGAGCACGACGTAGCCTTTTGCCGCCATCCACTGGAACTCGTGCTCGAAGATGTAGCCGTAGGCCGCGTGCGGTCCGCCGTGGATGTTGAGAATGAGCGGATATTTCTTCGTCGGATCAAACCCCGGCGGTTTCTGCACCCAGGCCTGGACGCGTTTGCCGTCGAAACTCTGGTACCAGATTTCCTCCGGCTCCGTCAGGTTGAGTTGGCTGAAGAGCGCGTCGTTCGCGTGCGTGAGCTGGCGGGGCTGCGCGCCCGGTTGGTCGATGCAAAAGAGGTCATTGATCCGGGTCGGCGTGGAAACGAGGTAGACGAACTTCTTCGTGTCGGACGCGGCCGAGAAGCGCGTGACCGCCTGATTGCCTTGGGTGAGATCGGTCGCGGCGCCGTTCTGAGCATCGAACGCGGCCAGCTGAGTGCGCCCTTCCTTGGCATAAATCTCGGTGATGGTTTTCCCGTCAGCTGACCAGACCGGCGTGTTCCCGCCGAAGCCGCGCGGGGCGGTGTTATCACCGAAAACGCTGTCGCCGGCATCGAAATCAAAGCCGGCCGTGAGGTTGACCGGCTTGGCGTCGGGCGCGAGGGCGATCGTCCAGAGATCCGACTGCGTGTAGGAATTCACCGGCTCATCCGTCGCCGCGATGAAAGCGG
>JBBSLW010000123.1:0-8286 GCA_038233495.1 Chthoniobacterales bacterium
AGCGGTGACAACCAGCGCACCGCCGACGCCATCGCGAAAGAAGCAGGGATCGACGAGGCCCACGGCGATCTTTTGCCCGACGACAAGATCGCCCGCATCCACGACCTCCTCGCGAAGCACGATTACGTCGGCATGATCGGCGACGGCGTGAACGACGCCCCCGCCATGGCCGCCGCCACCGTCGGCATCGCGATGGGCGCCGCCGGCACCGACACTGCGATCGAGACTGCCGACATCGCGTTGATGAAAGACGACCTGAGCAAAGTCGCCGAGACCATTCAGCTTGGCCGCCGCACCCTGCGCATCATTCAGTTCAACATCGCCTTTGCTCTCGCAATTAAAGCCGTCTTCCTCATCCTTGCCGTACTCGGCCACACCAGTCTCTGGCTGGCCATCGCAGCGGATACAGGCGCCACGCTTGTCGTTATCGCAAACGCATTGCGTTTGCTCCGGGCAGGACCTGCGCCCATCAGCACAGGTGTTCCAACCTGACACAACACGCATCCCAGATATTCGCCGCAGTAGCCGGCCTCGCGTTCTGTGGATGCGCGGACCTGAGTCGCTAGCTCGCGCAATCCGATGGGCTGATCGCAAAACGCAGATGGATATCCGGCTCGCAGAGTCCTCCTCTTCGATCTTGCTCGCCATCGACATGCTCAGTCAGGGCGGCGGTTCGGCTTGCGCCTCGTGCGAGAAAGCCCTTCCGCCAGCACGCGAGATTTAGCAGTTCGTAAGACGAAGAACAATTACGAACATCCCGCGAAGAAAAGGACGATTGCGGTGGCCACCAGCCAATGCCATGAACCGGGAGTCCACGGATCCGTCAAAGTTGACAACCATGCCTTCCGGCCTACTGCTTCAACTCTGATGAGTATCCTGCGCGGCAAGGTTTTCTTATTTGTTGCGGCGGTCCTCACATTCTTCGCTTTCAGCGCAGACGTCCTGGACGATGTAGCAGATCGCGTCCAACTCGCCGCTCAGACTTCGTCGTCGAGCCACCAACACAAGGGGACGACCGCAAACAACGGCGGTCATGGCCACGACGAGCATGCGATCGCGGCTGCCGTGATCATATCGGTCCCGGCGGAGTTGCCGGAAATTTTTGTTTTCCCGCCGGCCGACGAGGTAGATCCCACCGGATTACCTGCCTCGATCGATCATCCGCCCCAACTCGCCTAGGACCTGAGCTCTGCCGCGCCTTCGGGCTGCGGTCTTCTGTCGCTCAGGTGTCCCCCGTCGTCGTGCTTCGACTGCGCGCTCGCGTACTTCGTCTCACCTCTCGTCCTCATTCCTCGATCGCAAATCATGTTTAACCGTTTCATAAGAAATTTACTTCTACTCTTCATCTCGGCTGCCCCGCCGCTGTTCGCGGAGACGCTCAAGCAAATCACTGCGGAAGCGCTCCGAAATAATCCCGAGCTCCAGGTCGTCGCGCAGGAGATCGCGGTGGCGAAAGGTGGCGTCGTGACCGCGCGAACCTATGCCAATCCTGAGTTGACCGTCGCGCCGGGCGTCCTGCACTCCCGCGGCAGCGGCGGTCCGTCCGGGAATGAGTTTCACGGCGATCTTGCTCTCAGTCAGCTCTTCAAGTTTCCGGGGAGACGGACGCTCGAAATCGCCATCGCGGAGCGCGGGGTCAGAGCCAGTCAGCTTGCCTTGGAAGCGTTCAGGTTCCAAACCGCCGCCAAGGTGCGGAAGTCGTTTTACGAGCTTCTCGCCGCGCAGAAAATTATCGTTGCCCGGCGCGAACAAGTGGCGTCCGCCAAGGTCTTCGTCGAGTCCGCCAAGAAGCGCGCCGCGAGCGGTTTCGCGGGCGATTTCGAAACGATCAAGAGCGAGGCGGAATTGATCGTCGCCAGCCAGGCGTTGAACGATGCGGAAGGACGGGCCGTGGCGGCTCGCGTCGCTTTGAACACGCTGCTCGGTCGCCCGCCAGGTCGCAGTCTCGAGGTCACAGGTGCGCTGGAGGGCATCGCGCCCCGCGGCATGACGGCTGATTTTGTCGCGCTGGCGCTGGCGCGGAATCCTGGCTTGCGGACGCAGTATCTCCAGGCCGAGAAAACCGGGCTCGCGCTGCGTGCGACGCGCTTCGGGCGGCGGCCGGATTTTGCGATCGGGCCGTCCTTGGAATATACGCGCGACGAACAAATTTATGGGCTCAGCGTGACCGTCGCTCTTCCGTTTTGGGATCAGAAGAAGGGCGAAATCCAAACGGCGACGGCGGAGCAGCGGAGGGCTTTGGCGGGGGTGGAAAAGCTCCGTGTCGAACTGCGCGGCGAAGTCACAAAATCCGCGGAAGCGCTGCGCCTCGCAGAAGAGCAACTCGCGCTCTACCCGCCGGCGTTTCTCGACAAGCTCAAGGCCTTCGTCGTCCAGGCGGAGCGAGGCTACGCGCAGAACGCGACGACCTTGCTGATCTATCTGGACGCGAAGCGCACCTACTTCGACACCCTCACCAGTTACTACGAAACCCTCGGCCGCGTCGGCGAAACGCGGAGCGAACTGGAATCGGCGGTCGGTGTCCCGCTGGAACTTAAACCATGAAATTTCATCTTATGCCTCACAAGGAAGAGCGCTTTGTAACCCCGAAAAACAATCGGGGTTGGAAAACCGCTGCTCCTTGTCTTGTTCTCCTGCTTGGAATGGCTTTGGCCGGCTGCGGAAAAAATAAAAGCGCTCAGCCCGCAGAGACCGCGCCTCCCGCGGCGAAAGGCGACGAGGACATTGTCACCCTAACGAAAGCAAACCTGCAAAACGTTGAACTAAAAATCGAGCCGGTCGCGCGCGGCAACATTGAAATCACGTTCCAGGCGGCGGGCGCGGTCAGCGCCAACCTGAACAAAACGGCGAAGATCGTGACCACCCTCGAAGGCCGTCTCATGCAGATGAACTTCGACCTTAATGACAAGGTTAAAGTGGGCGACGTTCTCGCGCTGGTCGAGACGCCAGAATTACTCGGCAAGCCACTGGAATTAAAAGCGCCGATCGACGGCGCCATCATCGATCGCCCGGCAGTGGTTGGCGAGTTGGTCGATAAGGGCACGCCGATTTACACCATCAGCGATCCGCTGCACCTCTGGGTCATCGCGCAAATCAAGGAGCGCGATATCGCCCTGGTGGAAGTGGGGCAGGAAGCGACGTTCACGGTGCTGGCGCGCCCTAACGAGCGGTTTACAGGCAAGGTCGCGCGCATTGGCAACCAGGTGCAGCCCGATTCCCGCACCCTCGAAGTGCGGATCGAGACGGAGAACCCGGAGGGCAAGCTGAAGCCCGGCATGTTCGCGGACGTGGCCATCACCACCGCCGTCTTGCGCGACGCGCTCGTCATCCCGGAACGCGCCGTGCAGAGCGATCAGGAGCGACAGATCGTGTTTGTCTCGTTAGGGAAAGGCAAATTCGAGAAGCGGGTGGTCCAGCTCGGGAAGCAGCAAGGGGAAACGGTACAGGTCCTCGATGGCTTGAAGGAGGGCGAGAAAATCGTCACCCAAGGCAGCTTCATAGTGAAATCCGAAATGCTCAAAGGCGAGCTGCAAGAGAAGGACTGAAGAAGTGACTCACACAAAGCCCACAATGGCCGCAAAGGAAATGCTAAGCGGGAGGTCTTCTCATTCAAAGACTCTTTGTGAACCTTTGTGGCCTTTTGTGAGGCCAAAGGGATGACGCACACCAAGTCCACAAAGGAAATGCTAAAGGACGAGTTCTTCGGCCGGCCTGTCATCATCGATGGCGCCGTTGATGACTCTCTTGATGCCGTCTTTCAGGTGCACTGCGCCGAAGTTAATCAGCAAGCCCAGCCGCCGATCGCTCAGGCGCAGCTGGGTCAACAACTGCTTGCCGTGCAATGGCTGGAGCGCTTCGACCGACTTCAGCTCGACGATAAGTTTGTCAGCAACGAGCAGATCAGCGCGGAAACCTTCCTCGAAGGTGACGCCGTCGTACGAAATGGGAATCGGTTTTTGCCGTTCGACCGCGAGACCGTGCTTACGGAGTTCATAGGCGAGCAAGACTTCGTAGACCGTTTCCAGGAGACCCGGCCCAAGTCGCGTGTGCAGTTGGTAGGCCCGGTCAAGCACGACCTTGGCGAGCTCGTTCTCGTTCATAGCCGGGAAGGCTCACACGACGGCCACAAAGTCCGCAACGTTAAAAAGCGTGAAGCCTCGGTCCCCAAAAACCTTCGCGACCTTTGTGTCCTTCGTGTGAGGCCCTCTTCATGATCAACGCCATCCTCAACTTCTCCGTCCGCCAGCGGATGCTCGTGATTCTCGGTGTGGCCCTGCTCACGGGCTTCGGGATTCTCGCGCTCAACCAACTCCCCATCGACGCCTTTCCCGACGTCACCAATGTGCAGGTGCAGGTGATCGTGACCGCGGGCGGGATGTCGCCGCCCGAAGTGGAAAAGCTCGTGACCTACCCGATCGAACTGGAGATGGCCGGTCTGCCGCGGCTCACGGAGATACGCTCGGTTTCCAAGTTTGGCATCGCGGTGATCACCGTGGTTTTCGAGGACGGCGTGGATGACTACTTTGCCCGCCAGCTCGTTTCCGAGCGGCTGCAATCGGCGCGCGGGAGTTTCCCCGACGGGGTGGACGCTTCGTTAGGCCCGATCAGCACCGGGCTGGGCGAAATTTTTCAATACACGCTCGTGAGCAGGGACGGGAAGCACGATTTGACCGACCTGCGGACGATCCAGGATTACATCGTCAAACCGATCCTGCGCACAGTCCCGGGCGTGACCGAGATCAATTCCTTCGGCGGCCTGGTCAAGCAATACCAGGTGATCATCAAGCCCGATCGGCTGACCTCATACCACATCACGTTGCAAGAGGTCTTCGACGCGCTGCAAAAGAATAACTCCAACGCGAGCGGCAATTTCATCAAGCACTACTCCGAGCAGTATGTCGTGCGCGGCATTGGTCTGGTCAAAGACACGCGGGACATCGAGAACATCATCGTCGCGACGCACGACCGCACGCCGATCTACGTGCGCGACGTGGCCGAGGTGAAGATTGGCGCGGAATTGCGCCAGGGTGCCTTCACCATCAATGGCAAAGGCGAAGCCGTCGCCGGCATCGTCCTGATGCTAAAAGGCGCAAGCGGACGCGACGTCGTCAACGCGGTGAAAGCGAGATTGCCGGAGGTGCAAAAAGCGTTGCCACTGGGGGTCGCACTGGTGCCCTACTACGATCGGACCGAGCTGGTCAAAGATGCGATCCACACCGTCACGAAAGCGCTCGAAGAAGGCGCGATTTTTGTCCTCATCATCCTGATCGTGCTCCTGGCCGATTGGCGCAGCGCGGTCACCGTCACCCTCGTCCTCCCGCTCGCCGCGCTCTTTGCCTTCATCATGATGCGGTGGTGGGGTCTGACGGCCAACCTGATGTCGTTAGGCGGCCTTGCCATCGGCCTCGGGATGATGGTCGATGGCGCGGTCGTGATGGTGGAAAACGTCCACCGGCATCTGACCGAGAAAACCGATCCCGCACAGCATCACCGGCCGAACAAAGTCGAGACGGTCCTTTACTCGGCCAAGGAAGTCGGCCGGCCGATCGTCTTTGGAATTTTCATTATCATCATCGTTTTCCTGCCGCTCTTCACCTTGCAGGGCTTTGAGGGAAAAATGTTCAGCCCGCTTGCCTTTACCATCTCCTTCGGGCTGCTCGGCTCGCTCATCCTTTCGCTCACTTTCGTGCCGATGCTTTGCACCTTCCTGCTTAAACAAACCCCGCACGAACACGATCCGTTTCATATTCGCTGGCTCAAACACGCTTACCTGGTCGCCCTCAAACCCTGCGTTCGTCACCCGTGGTGGGTGGTCACCCCGGCCGTCCTGGCCTTGCTCGCCTCCCTCGCGCTCGTTCCCTTGATCGGAACCGAGTTCCTTCCCACCCTCGACGAAGGCGCCATCACCATTCGAGCGACACGCCTGCCGAGCATCTCGCTCGAGGAGTCGGTCGAGAACGAAACGCGCATCGAGAAAATCATCAAAGGTTTCCCCGAGGTCATCGACATGATCTCGAAAACCGGCCGCGCCGACATCGCCTCCGATCCCGATCCGGTGAGCACGAGCGACACGATTGTGACGCTCAAGCCGCGCGCGCAGTGGACGACGACGAAATCGAAAGAAGAGCTGGTCAACAAAATGCGCGAAGCGCTCGAAGTCCTGCCCGGTGTCAGCTTCAGTTTCACCCAGCCGATCGCGATGCGGGTTGACGAACTGGTCAGCGGAATCAAATCCGCGATTGGGATCAAGATCTTTGGCGATAACCTGGATGTTCTCGCGACTAAAGGCGATGCCGTCGCGCGCGTATTGGCCACGGTGCCCGGCGCGGCCGATGTGGCCGTGGAAAAGGTCGGCGGACTTGCCTATCTCCAGATCGATCGATCGCGAGAAAATCGCCCGCTACGGAATCAATGTCGCCGATGTGCAGAGCGTCATTGAAACCGCGATCGGCGGAAAGGAAGCGACCAAGGTTTACGAAGGACTGAAAGTCTTTGGCCTGGCCGTTCGCTTTCCGGAAAAGGCGCGCAACGACGTCGAGCCAATCCGCCGAATCCTGATTCCAGCGCCGAGCGGCGCGCTCATCCCGCTCGGTCAGCTCGCCAAAGTCCACGTCGTCGAAGGGCCGGCCGAGATCGGTCGCGACGACGGGCAACGCCGGATCGTTGTCCTTTGCAATGTGAACGGACGCGACATCGGCAGCTTCGTTCAGGAAGCGCAGCAGAAAATCGACGCCGCGGTCAAGCTCCCGCCCGGTTATTTCATGACCTGGGGCGGTCAATTTGAGAATCAGCAGCGCGCCAACAAACGCTTCGCGCTCGTCATCCCGATCACGATCGCCGGAATTTTTATCCTGCTCTTCGGTTCCTTCGGCTCGGTCAAACAAGCGCTCCTCATTATTCTCAACATTCCCTTCGCCCTGATCGGCGGCATCCTTGCGCTCGTCCTCGGCGGCTTTAATTTCAGTGTCAGCGCGAGCGTCGGGTTCATCGCGCTCTTCGGCGTCGCCGTCCTCAACGGCGTCGTCATGGTCAGTTACTTCAACGAGCTGCGCCGCGAAGGGATCAATGTCGAGCTCGTAGTCATCAAAGGCGCTGTCGTTAGGCTGCGTCCGGTCCTCATCACCGCGAGCGTCGCCGCGCTTGGTTTGCTGCCGATGCTCTTCGCCACCGGCCCCGGGAGCGAGATTCAAAAGCCCCTCGCCGCCGTCGTAATCGGCGGGCTGATCAGCTCGACACTGCTCACGCTTTTTATCCTGCCCACGTTCTACCAAGTCTTCGAGCGCAAGAGCCGCCCTGCGTCGAATTCTTCCCCAGACCCGCCCTCAGTCAAAGAGCTGCAAGGAACACAAGGAGCGGCGGTTTGAAACCGCCGAGGGCGCTTCCAAAGCGCCCCTCCTTGTTCATGTTTCAAAGCCGCAAAGAACAATAATCTCCGATCCTTCCAACCCATGCCAATACCAAACACACAACAACGTTATCGCGCCCTTCTCATCCTCGCCCTTTGCGGCTTTGTCACTTCCTTCGGAGCCCACATTGTCGCGACCAACCTGCCGCCCTACGCGCAGGCGATCGGCGTCGGCGCGTTCGTCATCGGATTGCTCATCGCGGTCTACGATTTTGCGGAATTATTCGCGAAACCGATCGCTGGTTTCATTGCCGATAGAAGCGGAATGAAGCTCACGCTTCTCGTCGGTCTCGGCATCTTCATCCTCGGATCGCTGCTCTTTTTGGTCGTCAGTCCGAAATTATTGCTCCTCGTTCGCTTCGTTCAGGGACTTGGCGCAGCGGCGCTTTCCACCGTCTCGATCACACTCGTCGCAAAATACTTTGAGACCGGGCGCGGCAAGGCCTTTGGCATCTACAATGCGATCAAAGGCGCCGGCTATGTTATCGCCCCTGCGCTCGGCGGGTTTCTGATCAGCGGTTTTGGCTTTGCCATGATTTTCATCGTCTCAGCCGGAGTCGGCGTCGTCGCTTTCCCCCTTAGTCTCCTCTTGCCGCGCGACGAGAAGAAGAGCGGCGGGTTGGACGACGATGACGACGATCTCTCGCTCCGGCAGTTCTTTCTCATCTTCAAGGAACCGCGCCTGCTCCCGACTTATGCGGTCATCGTGGTCAACATGTTCATGGTCGGAATCCTCTTCGGCTTTCTGCCGGTCTATCTGCACGGGATTGGCTACACGCCGGTGCAATCCGGGACTGCAGTGAGTGCGGCGACGCTGAGCTATCTACTCGTGCAGCCACTCGCTGGTTATCTCGCGGATCGGATTTCGATCAGCATCACCG
>JBBSLW010000124.1:0-8267 GCA_038233495.1 Chthoniobacterales bacterium
ATGCCGCCGGGTTCCCGCCGACTGATCCGGTCGAGCCGCCGCTCGAGGACAAGGTGCTGCTGACCGCGGGTGTCCGCATTTTATCGAAATGGGATACGCACATGCTCCTGATCACGCTCGGCGAGCAGGGCATGCTCCTGCTCGAGCGCGGCGAGCTGCCGCATCACATTCCGACGAAGGCGCGCCAGGTCTTCGACGTTTCCGGCGCGGGCGACACCGCGATCGCGCTCTTTACTCTCGCCCTGGCGTGCGAGGCGACGCCGCTCGAGGCGGCGGAAATTGCCAATCACGGGAGCGCGGTGGTCGTGGCGAAACTGGGCACGGCCACGGTCACGCCCCCGGAATTGATCGCGAGTTTCGAGGATGACAACCGCGCCTAACGACTCCGCGCCGGCGGTCTTTCTCGATCGCGACGGGACGCTGATGCGCGAGGTCAATTACTGCGCCGACCCGAATCAAGTGGAAATTTTCCCCGGTGTCCCGGAGGCTCTCGTCAGGCTGCAGGCCGCCGGCTACAAGTTGATCGTGATCTCGAATCAGGCCGGCATCGGGCGCGGCTATTTCACCGAGGCGCAATATCGCCTCGTGGAAGCGGAAGTGGCGCGCGCCGTCCGGCCCACGGTCTTCGATGCGGTTTATTTTTGTCCCGATCGGCCCGACCTCGCGACCGACCGGCGAAAGCCCGCGCCTGGAATGGTCTTGGAAGCGGCGCGCGATCACGGCCTCGATCTGGCGCGTTCCTTTTTCATCGGGGACAAGGCGATCGACGTGGCGTGCGGGCGCAACGTCGGGGTGCGCACGGTTTTGGTCAGGACCGGCTATGGTGCGGAGGAAGCGGAGCGAGCCGGTGCCAATTGGGTCGCGGAGAATTTCAGCGAAGCCGCCGACATCATCCTGCGAAGCGCGCCGCGCGTTTCCTCCGGGTAGCGCGCGCGTCTCGCGTGCTGGCGACGGTGTCTCACCGTCGCGGACTTTGCCAACCGCAATGATGAGGGCCGCAGCGGGATTTTTCGCCATTCCGGAGGAAAGTTCGTCGTAGCGAGGACGCCGCGACCAGCACGCGAGACGCGCGCGCTACCCAGCCTCTGCTCGCCACGGTTGAAAGAACCCTTGTGTCCCTGTTAACCTGCGCCACTTCATGTCCAAAACCGTCGGCATCATCCCCGCCCGCTGGGGTTCCACCCGTTTCCCGGGGAAACCGCTCCATCTCATCGCGGGCAAACCGTTGCTCCAGCACGTCTGGGAAAACTGCCGGCGCGCCCGCGCCCTCGACTCCGTCATCATCGCGACGGACGACATGCGGATCGCCGAAGCCGCCTTCGCCTGGGGCGCGGAAGTAAGCCTAACGAAATCCAGCCACGAAAGCGGGACCGATCGCGTCGCGGAGGTGGCCGCGCGGCTCCGCGGCGTCTCGTACCTCATCAACATCCAGGGCGACGAACCGCTGGTCGAGCCGGCCCTGCTCAACCGGCTCGCGCGCACGATGCAGCGCGACCCGAAGATCGAGATGATCACCGCGGTCCATCCCTTCGCCGACCCGGCCGGCGTGCAATCGCCGCACCAGGTCAAAGCCGTGCTCGATCGCAGAAACCGCGCGCTTTATTTCTCGCGCAGCGCCATCCCCTGCCCGCGCGAAACGAGCGAGCCGATCCGATATTTTCGCCACCAGGGCATCTACGGCTACCGGCGCGAGCTTCTTCTTCGCTTCGTGCGCTGGAAACCGAGCCCGCTGGAGCGCGCCGAAGCGCTCGAGCAATTGCGCGCGCTGGAGAATGGCGTAAACATTCACGTGGTCGTCACGCAAAGCGGCTCGCCCGGAGTGGACACGCCGGACGATGCCCGGTCGGTCGAGCGCCAGCTGCTCGCACCCGCGCGCCGGCCGGGCCAGGCTCGATCGCAATGAAGTATATTTTTGTTACCGGCGGTGTCGTCAGCTCGTTAGGCAAAGGGCTCGCCGGCGCTTCCCTCGGCACCCTGCTCGAGCTCCGCGGCCAGCGCGTTCTCCTGCAAAAGTTCGATCCCTACCTCAATGTCGACCCGGGCACGATGAACCCGTTTCAACACGGCGAAGTCTACGTCCTGAACGACGGCGCCGAGACCGATCTCGACCTCGGCCATTACGAACGTTTCACCAATTGCGTCCTCTCCCGCAACAACAACCTGACCAGCGGCCAGGTCTACGAGAGCGTCATCCTGAAGGAGCGGCGCGGCGATTATCTCGGCAACACCGTGCAGGTCATCCCGCACGTCACCGACGAGATCAAGGCGCGCATCCGGCAGGTGGCCGACCCGGAGAAAGTCGACATCGTCATCACCGAGATTGGCGGGACGACGGGTGACATCGAAGGGCTGCCTTTCCTCGAGGCGATTCGCCAATTCATTCTCGAAGTCGGGCCGCAGAACGTGGTCAACATGCACGTCACCCTCATCCCCTACCTCCGCGCGGCGGGCGAGCTGAAGACCAAGCCGACCCAGCAAAGCATCGCCAAGTTGCGCGAGATCGGTCTGCAATCGCAGGTTCTGATTTGCCGCACGGAACGCCCGCTCGACCACGACGTCCGGCAAAAGCTCTCGATGTTTTGCAACGTCGGCCTGAACGCCGTGATCGAGGCGCGCGACGTGCCGCACACGATCTACGAGATGCCCCTCATGCTGCACGAGGAAGGGCTCGACGAACTCGTCTGCCAGTTGCTCCAGCTCGAGACCGCGCCGCCCGACCTGAGCGACTGGCGCAAGTTCGTTAGTCGCGTGATCAACCCGAAGAAACAGGTCAAGATCGCGGTCGTCGGCAAATACATCGAGCTCCAGGACGCCTACAAGAGCATCTACGAATCGCTTACCCACGCCGCCGCGAGCCATGATTGCGGGATCGATCTCCGGCTGATCGACGCTGAGTCCCTCGAGAACGGCGTCAACGGCCAGCTCGCGGATGTTGCCGGCATCCTCATCCCGGGGGGTTTTGGCGAGCGCGGAGTGGAAGGTAAAATTCAGGCCGCGCAATTCGCACGCGAAAACAACGTGCCTTACCTCGGGCTTTGCCTCGGGATGCAGGTCGCGACGATCGAGTTCGCGAGAAATGTTTGCGGGATTGCCGCCGCCAACAGCATCGAGTTCGACCAGGACGCGGCTGAGCCGGTCATCTGCCTGCTCGATGAGCAGCGCAAGATTAGGAAAAAAGGCGGGAGCATGCGCCTCGGCACCTGGCCGACCAAGATCGTCCACGGCACCCTCGCGGAGAAAATCTATCAGCACGACGAAGTGCTCGAGCGGCACCGGCACCGCTATGAGTTCAACATGAAATACCGCGAACAGATGGCGGAAAAAGGATTCCTCATCAGCGGCACATCGCCCGACGGCTCCCTCGCGGAGTTGATCGAGCTGCGCGATCACCCCTTCTTCCTCGCCTGCCAGTATCACCCCGAATTCCAGAGCAAACCGAACAAGCCGCACCCACTCTTCAGCGGCTTCATCCGCGCCTGCCTCGCGCATAAGGATTAGCGTTCCGGTCTTCCGTTGCGTGAGGGAGGTAACTCAGCGTAACGAACTGCAACTTCGAAGACAGGCGCGTTCCCAAGTATCAACTTGGGAACGGGAACTAGGAATTACCGGCCGGGTCGACCCCTGCCAGATAATTCTTTCTTCGTTAGTGCGGAGGAGTGCGAACTTCTCCGCGCTTTCTGTTACCCGCGCACCACGCCGAACCCTGGCGGTGCGCCGCGCGGGCCGGGCGACGCCGGGAGCGCACGCGCCTCGCGTGCCCCGTTCGGCGCCTCGCCGAACGGAACGAGCGTCCCCGAGTGCCGCAGCCGGACAGGGTAGCGCCGCGTTCCCGAGTTTGCGGCGAGGCGCCGCAAACAGCATGCGAGGGCGCGTGCGCTCCCCGGAGTTGCCGCGTTTCCGGCGTGCCGCGACTAACGATGCGACGCCCGTCGCAGCCGGTCCATGATCGCGACGCCGAGACCTTCTTCGGGTAGCTCTTCCGCGATGATGGCGTCGAGCCCGGCGTGATCCAGTTCGCGCAACTGGCGAAATAGATTCGCCGCCACCTCGCGCAGATTGCCCGTCGTGCTGAGGCGACGCGCTTCCACGAAGGTCTCCGAGAAGGGCGCGTCGCTCCAGAGCAGGGCGCCGTAGCGTTTCCCCGCCGGCACCGCGATTTCGGAAAGGTCGCTCACCAGGGTGAGCGGGGTTTGCGGCTGGTAATGCGCCGGCAATTGCCCCGGGGACTCCAGCTTCGTTCCGGTTCCACGCTCCGTTTCCGCAAATTTCGCCAACTGCTCCTGCGTGATCGGCCCGGAGCGCAGGAGGATGATTCTGCCCTCGCGCACGGTCACGACCGTCGATTCAATCCCGTGCTCGGTCGCGCCGCCATCCACGATGAGCGAGATGCGGCCGGATAATTCCTCCGCCACATCGGCCGCCGAGGTTGGGCTGATGCGGCCGAAACGATTCGCGCTCGGCGCGGCGAGCGGCCATCCTAACGTTCGCACCACTTCGGCGAAGACCGGATGCGCGCTCATCCGCAACGCGACCGTGCCCAGGCCCGCGGTCACGATCGCGGGCACGAGTTCGGTTTTTGGCAGGACGATGGTGAGGGGGCCAGGCCAGAAGGTGGCGATCAATTTCTCGACCAGCGCGCGCGCCGGATCGTCGATCACCGCGATCCGCTCCAGCCAGGAATGCTCCGGCAGATGCACGATGAGCGGATCAAAACGCGGACGCATTTTCGTCTCGAAGATCTTCACGACCGCTTCCGCGGAAAGTGCGTCCGCGGCCAGGCCGTAAACCGTCTCGGTCGGCAAGGCCACCACTTCGCCGACCTGAAGGAGCGCGACGGCGCGCGCGAGAGTCTCGCGTCTCTCGTTAGGCGTAGCGGTGGTCAGGATTTCCGTTTTCATTCACCCTTCACCGGGAGCCTTTCATGGATTTGCCGCGATTGGCAACTAGCCTGGGGAGCTCGGGCGCCTCGCCCGCTCTGTCACGCGCCTCCCGGGACACTCCGGAGAGATCGTCCGTGCTGCGACTCGCGAATGTCCCCCCAGCGTTGGCGCGAGGCGCCTCAACGAGCGGGCGGGGCGACTGCGCTCCCCGGATCTACCGCGCGCGACGGAGTCCGTCGCGCGCCCGCAAGGCGGCCGCCTCCGCGGCCGCGATGCTTTCGCCGACCGCGGTCAGGTGTCCCATCTTGCGGCCGGGCCGCGGCTCGCGCTTGCCGTAGAGATGCAGGTGGACGTTCGGTTCCGCGAGGGCTTCGGACCACTTTGGCTCCCCGCCTTGCCAGACGTCGCCGAGCAGGTTGACCATCGCGGTCGGCCGCAACGACGCGGTCGCGCCTAACGGTAAGCCGCAGACCGCGCGGACCTGCTGTTCGAACTGGCTCGTGACGCAGCCTTCGATCGTCCAGTGCCCCGAGTTGTGCGGACGCGGTGCGAGCTCGTTGATGATCAGCCCGCCCTCTTTTTGCAGGAACATTTCCACCGCCAGAAGCCCGACGAGATCGAGGCGCTCGGCCACGGAGCAGGCGAGCTCGCAAGCGGCGGTCGCGACCTTCTCGACCATCCGCGCCGGCGCCAGAGTCAGATCGAGGATGTGATTGCGATGCACGTTTTCGCAGACCGGGAAAAGCGCGGTCGCTCCCTCCGGACCGCGCGCCACGATGACCGAGATTTCTTTCTCGAAATCGATCACCTTTTCCAGGACGCAGACTTCGTCGTCTCGCCCCGACCAGACTTCGGCGAAGTCGGCCCCCGGGTCGATGCGTTGCTGGCCTTTGCCGTCGTAACCGAAGGCGGCGCCTTTCAGGATCGCGGGCAGCCCGATCGCTGCGGTCGCGCTCTGCAGTTCCGCCGCGCTCGCGACCCGGCGGAAGGGCGCGACCGGGAACCCGGCGCCGGAAAGAAATTCCTTTTCGCGCAACCGGTTCTGCGCGGTGAGCAGGATCGGGCCACATGGCCTAACGAGCGGTTGTTCCGCGGTTGCCCATCCGATCGTGGCCGCGGGGATATTCTCGAACTCGAAAGTCAGGACATCGATCGCGCCGGCAAACTGTCTCACCGCCGCTTCGTCATCGTAGCTCGCGACCGTCGAGAGATCGGAGAACTGCGCGGCGGGGCCGTTCTTTTCCGGGGAAAAGGTGTGGACGCGATAACCCATCCGGCGGGCGGCGACGGCAAACATACGGCCGAGCTGGCCCCCGCCCATCACGCCGATCGTCGCCCCGGGCAGAATCGGCCTGGTGCGCGTCATGGGAGCTTTTGCGTAAGGACGGTGTTGGTCTGGCGCTTGCGAAATTTCTCGACCGCGGCGCGCACGCCAGCGTCCTGCAAACCGATGATGCTGGCCGCGAGGAGCGCGGCGTTTTTCGCGCCGGCGACGCCGATTGCGAGCGTGCCGACGGCGACGCCGGCCGGCATTTGCGCGATGGAAAGAAGCGAATCGAGGCCCTTAAGGGCGCGAGATTCCACCGGCACGCCGAGGACCGGGAGCCAGGTCTGCGCGGCGATCATCCCGGGCAAATGCGCAGCGCCGCCCGCGCCGGCGATGATGACCTGGACGCCGCGCCCGGCCGCGTCGCGCGCGAACTCCGCCATCAGATTTGGCGTGCGATGCGCGGAGACGATTCGGTGCTCGTTAGGCACGCCGAATTTTTCGAGGAGCGCGACGCAATGCTGCATCGTCTCCCAATCCGAGGCGCTCCCCATCACGACGCTAACGAGAGCTGGAGCGGACTTTTTTTTCGCCATAGGATCCGGTCTGCCGGAAGCCCATCCCTTCTCCCGATGCGCCGAAAATGCAACGGCCCTTTTTGGCGCGGGGTTCCCCGTGGTGCGCACCGCGCCGAACGCGCAATCAGCGAACTTTGATCGTGACGTTGCTCGAGCTGCCGGTCGCGCCTTTCGCATCCGTCAAGGACAGCGCCGCTCTGAAAGTGCCGGGCTCCTTGTAAACGTGGGGGCTGATCCCGGGGACAACTCCGGCGGCTGAGACGGCGCCCGACGTGGTGCTTCCGTCGTCCCCCAACCCCAAAATTGAGGAAGTAGCTCCAGGGGCCGTCATCCCGATCGGTGAAGCTGGCCTGCAGGCTTGCGGCCGGCGCTGTATTCGCGCGCTCACCGTCCAGAGCAGCGCGTGATCAAGATCGTTGCCAGACACCGTGCCGGTCCCGACGATCTGGCCGAGATTGTTATTCCCGCTGCGCGCGGGCAGATGGGCGGCGCGCACGGTGGAGTGTTCGGGAACAGGTGAGACCGGCAATCCCGGAAGAGCCTTGTCACCGCCGAATGGAGGCGGCAAGCGGCGGGTGATCGCGAGGCGAGACATCGCCGCCTCACGCGCTTAATCTCCCGGCGTGAGAGCAATGCTTTTCGGGAGGCTCCTCCGCGCGATATCGTTTGCCGCGGCGTTTTTAGTTTTCGCGCAGATTTCGGCCGCAGCGCAGGAACGGCCGAAGGTCGGGCTCGCGCTCGGCGGCGGCGGGGCGCGGGGGGTGGCGCATATCGGAGTGCTCAAGGCACTCGAGGAACTTGGAATTCCAGTGGACTACGTCGCGGGCACGAGCATGGGCGCGGTCGTCGGCGGGCTCTACGCGAGCGGGATGTCGCCGGAGGAGATCGAGGCGAGTTTTCGCGATGCGGACTGGCGCTATCTGCTCTCCAATTCTTCACCCCGCGAGGGCGACACGTTCCGGAGCAAGCAGCGCGATTTCGATCTCGATCAAACGTCGAGGTAGCGGTCGGACGCGACGGCCAGGTGCAGTTGCCGCAGGGCCTGGTCGCGGGCCGCAAACTGCTTGTGAACCTGCGCGAACTCACTCTGCCGGTGCGCGGGATTCACGATTTCGACCGGCTCCCGATCCCGTTCCGCGCCGTCGCGACCAATATCGAGACGGGCGAAAAAACCGTCCTCGCGCACGGTGACCTCGCGGAGGCAATGCGCGCGAGCATGGCCGTGCCGGGGGCTTTCGCGCCCTACCAGATCGATGGGAAGTTGCTCGTCGACGGCGGCCTGACGAGCAACTTGCCGATCGAGACGGTCCAGGCGATGGGCGCCGAGATCGTGATCGCGGTCGACGTCGCGCCGGATCTGGCCAAGGCCGACCAGCTCGACTCGGTCGTCTCGGTCACGAACCAGATGCTCGACATCATGATCGGGCAAAACCGAGCCGCGCAGCTTGCCCGCCTAACGAGTAGAGACGTGCATATCCGGCTCGTCATGCCGAACGCTTCCTCGGCCGATTTCGTCAATTCCCCGCGCAACATCGCGGAGGG
>JBBSLW010000125.1:0-8265 GCA_038233495.1 Chthoniobacterales bacterium
CGAACTCGAGTCGCAAAAGATCCGGCTCCAGCCGACGACGGATCTTTTCTGGCCGGCGCGCGAAGCGAAGACGGAGCCTGAGTTGCGACAGATGCGCAAGGCGCTCGAGATCACCGAAGCCGGGATGGCGCGCGGGATCGAAGTGCTGAAACGCGCGAAGCCGGGCAAGGCGCAAAAGCTGGAATGGAACGGCGCGGTTTTGACTTCGGAAATCCTGCGCGCGGAGATCGACACTGCGGTCTTGCGTGCGGGCGGCTTGCCCGCGAACACGATTGTGGCCGGCGGCGACCAGGCCTGCGATCCGCATGAACGCGGCCACGGCCCGCTCAAGGCGAACAGCCTCATCATCCTCGATATCTTCCCGCGCTCGTCCGCGAGCGGCTATTACGGCGACCTCACCCGCACCGTCCTGCGCGGCCGCGCGAGCGATGCACAGCGCAAGCTTTGGGAAACGGTCAACGAAGGTCAGGCGCTCGCCTTGAAGAAAATGAAGCCCGGTGTCGACGGACTGAAGTTGCACCAGGAAGTGAAACAGTATTTCGCCGACCAGGGCTTCCCGACGGAAGTCCGCGACGGGCGCCAGACCGGATTTTTTCATGGGACCGGACACGGGCTCGGCCTGGAAATTCACGAGCACCCGCGCTTTCAGAAGACGGTCTTCAAAGTCGGCCAGGTGCTGACGGTGGAACCAGGATTGTATTATCCCGGGCTCGGCGGGACGCGGACGGAAGATGTCGTGGCGATCACGAAGAGCGGCATCCGGATGCTCTCGCGTTTCCCAAATCAGCTCGAGCTCTAGCGCTTCGTCGTTTTCCGCGATCGTTCCGGAGAATGAACGAAGGGCGCTCTTCGGCGTCTAACCCAAGGAATATTTCTCGCAAAGAATGTACTCACCTTACGGTTTCGGAATGCAAAACTACCTCATCCTCATCGGCATTCCGCTGCTCGTCGGTCTCTGGGCGCAATTCCGGGTCAAGAGCGCTTTCAGCAAATGGGGCGCGGTCCGCGCGACTTCCAACATTACCGGTGCCCAGGCGGCCCGCGAAATTCTGCAGGCCGCAAACATCAACGACGTGGAAGTGGCCGAGATCAACGACTACCTCGGCGACCACTACGACCCGACGAAGAAGCGGCTCTGCCTCTCGACCAACGTCTACAACACACCGTCAGTCGCCGCGCTCGGGATCGCCGCGCACGAGACCGGGCACGCCATTCAGCACGCGCGCGCCTACGCCCCGCTCAAGGCGCGGATGGCGATCGTGCCGGTGACCGGGATCGCGACGCGCATCCTGCCGTTTGCAATTCTCGGCGGTCTCTTTTTCCACATCACCGGACTGATCACGATCGGCATCTACTGCTACCTCGCGCTCCTCGTTTTCCAGTTGATCACGCTGCCGGTCGAGTTCGACGCCTCGCGCCGGGCGAAAATCATCCTGCAACAAATGGGCATTGTTCAGCCGGGCAATGAAGCCGTCGGCGTGAACAAAGTCCTGAACGCCGCCGCCTGGACCTACGTCGCGGCTTTCATCGCCACCCTGGGAAATCTGGTCTGGCTCCTCTCGGTGCGCGATCGCCGCTAACGATGACGCCCGCCGTTGCCCTGCCCGCCCCTCGCCGCCTAACCGATTTATTATCGTCGGGCGCCCCCGCGCGTGCTAAACGTAGCCGGGAGGCAATGGATCAACCGCGCAACGATGAAGACCAGGCTCTCGTTGCGCGCGCCCAGGCGGGTGAGGCCGCCGCCTTCGACGATCTGGTCGTGAAATATTCGCCCCGCCTTTACGGTCTCGTCTACAACATGACCTCGAACCACGAGGACACGAACGACATGCTCCAGGATGTCTTCGCCAAGGCCTATCGCGCGATCAAGGGTTTCCGCGGTAAATCGTCGTTCTACACTTGGATCCACACCATCGCGGTCAACATGACGCTCAACTTCCTGAAGAAGCGCGGCCGCCGTTATCACCTCAGCCTCGACGACGTCGACGCGAGCATCCAGAACGACAAGGAGTTTATCGAGCTGACCTCAACCACGAGTCCGGTGCGGGAAGCGGACCTGGGCGAGCTGCAGCGAAGATTGAACGAGGCCATGATGAAGCTGTCTGATGAACACAGGGCCGTCGTTACCATGTTTCATATCCAGGGAATGCCACACGCCGAAATCAGCAAAATTCTTGGCGTTTCCGAGGGAACAGTGCGATCGAGGCTCTTCTACGCGAATCGCCAACTGCAAAATTATCTGGACGAATTCCGCAAAAACCCCGTTGGTTAAAAACTCGCTGCAACTCATGGACAACTTCGACGAAAACGATATCGGAAAATTGCTTCGCTTGAAAAAGTTTGAGCAGCCGCCTCCCGGTTATTTCGAAAATTTTCTCCATGAATTTCATCGCCGGCAGCGCGACGAGCTTCTTCGTCAGCCAGTTCTGAGCGTCCTCTGGCAGCGCCTCTCCGATGCGCTTTATCGTTTCAGCATTCCTTCGCTCACCTCGTATCCGGCCGCCGTGGCCGCGTTGCTCGTCTGCGCAGCGGTGGTCTCACTCAAAGTCTCGCAGGGCCCGGACGCGCCTAACGTGGCGATAGTGGATGCGGGCTCGCTTTCCTCCCACCAGAGCGTTATCGATCAAATGTCGACCGAGCGAGTGGCGGATAATTTCACCCTGCGCACGTCGAGCGCGACCCGCAGCCTTGGGCCCGATCTTTCCCGTCAGATGAATGAAAGCGCCTATACTCACCGAGCCTCGACGCCGCCGCGTTATGTGCTCGACCGGCTGCCCGTGAGTTATGAGCCGTCGTTCAAGTTTTAATCAGACCCGGCCCCTCCCTCTGGCGCGACGATGCGCCGCCGGTTTCGCCACCCTCCTCGCGGTCGTTAGTCTGAGCGTCCCCGCGCTCGCACAAGACGACACGGCGAGCGCGATCAGCCGCGAGGTGAAGCAAATCTTCGAGCGCTGCGGCAACGCCGTGGTCAAGATTCACGCCGTCGACGAGCACAGCGAACTTTCCGGGACCGGCTTCTTCGTTGATCCGACCGGCACGATTTACACTTCGTATTCCGTCGGGGGCGAGGCGGACAATTTTACCGTCCAGTTCGACGGGAAAAAATATCACGCTACCCAATTGATGGCCGATCTGCGCAGCGGCGTGGCTCTATTGAAAATCGATGCGGCGACTCCCTTCCTCCCGATCGGTAAATCGGCCGGGCTCGGGCTGGCCACGCCCGTGGTCGCGATCGGTTATCCGCTCGACCTTCCGGTCTCGCCCAGTTTCGGGATGGTGGCCGGGTTCGATCGGAAATATCTGGGGCGTTATTTTTCGACCACGCATCTGCGGGTCAACCTCGCCACCCAGCGCGGAGAAGCGGGCGCGCCGCTTCTCAATTTCCAGGGCGAAGTCGTCGGCATACTCGTCAGCAGTGTTGATAGCGGCTCGGCCTGTTACGCGTTGCCGATCGATGCCGCCGAAAAAATCCGGCGCGATTATGTGCGCTTCGGCGATGCGCGGCATGGCTGGATCGGGATCGACGTGCAGGAAGCCGAGAAAGAAGTGGCCGGCTCGCGCGCGGAAATGACGCAGATCCGCGAAGGCACGCCGGCGGCGGATTCTGGCCTCCAACCCGGCGACATCCTGATGCAGGTCGGCAACGTCCCGGTGCATCAGCCGGAAGATGTGATCGATGCTTCCTTCTACATCAGCGCCGGCGATTCCGTCCCGATCACCGTGATGCGCGGGGCCGAGAAGCTCACCTTCACGGTCGAAGCCGCCACGACCAAGGCGGAAGCGATGGCGCTCGGCCCGAGCAAAAAATCAGCCGTGCCCCTCCGGCTCGACGGGCCCCCGAGGTAGCCGCGGGCTACAGCATCTCGCGGAACGCCGCCTCGTCGAGCACGCGGATTCCAAGTTTCTTCGCTTTCTCCAGCTTGCTCCCGGCGTCTTCGCCCGCGAGCACGAAGCTCGTCTTCTTGCTCACGCTCCCGCTCACCTTCCCGCCCTGCCGAATGATTTGTTCGGCAATCTCGTCGCGCGTCTGGCTCAGCGCCCCGGTAATGACCCAGGTCGTCCCCTTGATTTTCGAAGCGGCGGCCGTGGCTGGTTTCGGCTCACTCGTTAGGCGCAAACCGGCCGCGCGCAAGTGCTCGATCATTTCGCGGTTGCCCGGTTCGCGGAAGAACTGGGCAATACTCGCCCCGACCACTTCCCCGACGTCGGGAATACGTTGCAGCTCCTCCGGAGTCGCCGCCATCAGCGCATCAAGACCGGAAAAATGATCCGCCAGGGCGCGCGCCGCGCTCACGCCGACGTGCAAAATTCCGAGGCCAAACAAGAGGCGCCAGAGCGGCTGCTTTTTGCTTCGCTTGATCGCTTCGAGCAACTTGCTGACGCTCTTCTCCCCCATGCGCTCGAGCTCGTTCAACTGCTCGCTCGTCAGGCGATAGATCTCGCTCACCTCGCTGACCAGCTTTCGCCCGACCAGTTGCTCGACCATCGCTTCGCCGAGGCTTTCGATATCCATCGCGCCGCGCGAGGCAAAGTGCTCGATCCGCCGCTTCAACTGCGCCGGACATTGCGCATTGACACAGCGGATCGCGACCTGGTCCTCCGCCCTCACGACCTTGCTTCCACAGACCGGGCATTTCGCCGGCATCCGGAACTTTTTCTCGATTCCATCGCGCAGATCGGTCCGGACGCGCACGACCGCCGGAATGACTTCGCCCGCCTTTTCGATCACCACGGTGTCGCCGATCCGGATGTCTTTGCGCTCCACTTCCTCCTCGTTATGCAAAGTCGCGCGCGCCACCCGGCTGCCCGAGACCACAACCGGCTCAAGCGCGGCCACCGGCGTGAGCACGCCGGTCCGGCCGACCTGGATGAGGATGTCGAGCAGCTTCGTCTCGACCCGTTCCGCCTCGTACTTGAAAGCCATCGCCCAGCGCGGGGACTTGGCGGTCATGCCTAACGACTCGCGCTGCGCAAAGGAGTCGACCTTGACCACCGCGCCATCGGTTTCATAGACGAAATCGTGGCGCACTGTGTCGAGTTCGTGGATGGCCTGGAGGATGTCCTCGAGCGAATCGGCCCGCCACCAGCGCTCGCTGCAAGGCAGGCTGAGGCGCTGGAGGAGCGCAAAAAATTTCGAGTGATGCGTCAGCTCGATCCCGTCGACCGCGCCCGTCCCGTAGAAGATCACGCCTAACGGGCGCTGGGCCGTGATCGCGGGATCGAGCTGCTTGAGAGAGCCGGCTGCGGAATTGCGAGGATTGGCGAAAACGGGCAACCCGGCTTCGCTCCGTTCGGCATTCAGCCGGGCGAAGCCCCCCTTCGTCATGAAGACTTCGCCGCGCACTTCGAGCAGGCGCGGGGCCTGGCCTTTCAACTGTTTTGGCAAGGTGCGGATAGTCCGGATATTTTGGGTGATGTCGTCGCCGGTCGTGCCGTCCCCGCGGGTCGCGGCGTATTTCAGCCGGCCCTCTTCGTAGAGAAGCGAAACGGCCACGCCGTCGACTTTCGGCTCGACCACGACCGGAATCTTTCCGTTAGGCAAAAGCTTCTCCATCCGGCGATAGAAGGCCCCCACTTCCTCCTCGGAATAGGTGTTGTCGAGACTGAGCATCGGCGCGCGATGCGTGATCTGGGAGAAGGCTTTGAGCGGCGCGGCGCCGACCCGCCGGGTCGGGGAATCCTCCGTCAGGAACTGCGGGAATTTTTCCTCGAGATCGCTCAGCTCGCGATAAAGCCGATCGTATTCGCGATCGGAAATAGTAGGCGCGGCCTCTTCATAATAGCGCCGGTTGTGCTCCGCGATCTCGCGGCGCAAGGCGGCGATGCGCTCGGCCGCCGAAGCTTCTGATTCAGCCATGAGCGATCATACGAATGGCCGTTGAAACGGCAATCTCTCCCGTCCCTACCGGGGATTGCCGCGCTTAGAATCCTTCAGTTTCAGGCAGCATGTCCTGCGGAAAATTCAGCTGGGCGAGACGGTTTTTAAATTCCCGAACGGGCGGCATCTCGGGTTCCGCGGGTTGCACAACGGCGGGCTTTTCCTTCGCTTCCAGGGCAGCCAGTCGTCGCGCTCTTTCCTCTCACGGTCGCCGGAACCGAATCGGGAGCGAATTTGTCGCCGAGCTCGTAGGCAAGAAAAACATCCCGCGGCACCATTTGATGGTGGACTAGATTTTTCTCGTCGTGCACTTCGAGCTTGTAGATGCCGTCCACGCCGAGCGAGTGGGAAAGCGGGGTGGTGAAAGTTTTATTGACGATCACGCCGCGCACCGCCCAGCGGCTGAAGGGCGAAGCTTCGGTGCGGAGGCATTGAGGGCGATGAGCAAAACTAACGGGTGATGACCAGATAACGAGCCGATCAACCGGAACCGGTCGTTGCCTTGTCCGGTGAGGCAAGTTTCACGCCGCGCTGGCGGAAGCTCAAAAAAAGTTCCCGCGTTCGAAAATTTTCTCCGAAAAACACGCGCGCGCGGGGGCTCCGGCACGAAGCATATTAAATCTTAACCGGAGGAAAGTTATGTTGTGGACAATATTCGTTATTCTGCTGGTGCTGTGGCTGCTCGGTTTGGTCAGTGGTTATGCATTCGGGGGTTTCATTCACATTCTGATTGTGCTCGCCGTCATCGTTCTGATTATCAACCTCGTCTCGGGTAGACGCGGGATTTAGCGGCTCCCTGATGAAACCGGCCGGGATCATCGGCGTCATCCTTATCGTCGTCGGTATCGTCGCCTTGGCCTACGGCGGTTTCAGCTTCAAGGAGCACAAGAAGGACGTCGACATCGGCCCGGTGCAAATCGGGCATACCGAAGAGCACAGCGTCCCGCTCCCGCCGATCCTCGGCGGGCTGGCGATTGCCGGCGGGATCGTGCTCGTGATTGTCGGCAGCCGAAAGTAGCTGGCCGCCGCGCGGGCCTCTCGCGCTAAAGATGAATGGCGTGGCCGAAGGCCTGGCCCGCCGCTTCATGCACGGACTCGCTCAGAGTCGGGTGCGCATGAATCGTCGCCTCGATTTCTTCGTAGGTGGCTTCCAATGTCATCGCGAGCCCGAGCTCCGCGATCATCTCTGTCGCCTCGGGGCCGATGATGTGCGCGCCCAGGATCTCGCCGTGCGGTTCCCCGATGAGCAATTTCACGAAGCCCTCCGTCTCCCCAATGGCGCGAGCCTTTCCGCTTGCGCTGAAAGGGAATTTCCCGATCCGAAATTTGCGGCCCGCTTCTTTCGCGGCCCGTTCCGTTAGGCCGATGCTCGCCACCTGCGGCTGGCAATAGGTGCAGCCGGGGAATTCGCGCACCTTGCGCGGCTCGATTTCGTCGAACATGCCTTCCACCGCCTGGATCGCTTCCCAGCTCGCGACATGCGCCAGCCAGGGCGGTCCGATGATGTCGCCGGCCGCGTAAACACCCTTCGCGCTCGTTTCGTAGCGATCGTTCGTCGCGATGTAGCCACGCTCGGTCAGGTCGAGCTTCAGCTTTCCGTTAGGCAAAAGCGGCACGACGCCGATCGCGACGAGGCACACATCCGCTTCGATCGTTTCCGTCGCTTTCCCTTCCACCGTGATGCGAACGTCTTTGCCGGTCGTTTCGGTCTTGGTCGTTTTCGTGTTCGTGAGGAGCTTGATGCCCTGTCTGGCGAGAGACTTTTCCAGGACCTGCGACACTTCCGTGTCCTCGACCGGGAGGACGTTAGGCAACATCTCGATCAGCGTCACTTCGGTCCCGAACGCGTTATAGAAATAGGCAAACTCCACCCCGATCGCGCCCGCCCCGATGATGACCATCTTCTTCGGTTGCGGCTCGAGGATCATCGCCTCCCGGCTCCCGATGACTGTTTTCCCGTTGAAAGCCAGACCCGGGAGCGGCCGCGAAACGACCCCGGTCGAGATCAGGATTTTCGGCGCGGAATGTTTTTCGGTTTTGCCCTCCGCGAGCTTCACCGTTACCTCCCCAGCTTTCTCCAGAAATGCTTCGCCGCGGATATAATCGACCTTGTTCTTCTTAAAGAGGAACTCGATCCCGGCGGCGTTCTTGTCCGAGACGTCGCGCGAGCGCTTGATCACCTTGCTCCAGTCGTAGGAGAGTCCCTCGATCTTGAAGCCGAAATCGCCTGCCCGATGCTTCATCAAGTGAAAAAGTTCGGCGTTGCGAAGCAAAGACTTGGTCGGGATGCATCCCCAGTTGAGACAGGTCCCGCCAGCACGCTCTCTCTCCACGCAAGCGACGCGTTTCCCAAGTTGCGCGGCGCGAATCGCGCCGACATACCCAGC
>JBBSLW010000126.1:0-8109 GCA_038233495.1 Chthoniobacterales bacterium
GATCTTCACCTCGCCACGAACAATCCTCCGATGCTTCGCATCAACGGAGAGCTGGTCCGGGTCGATTACCCACCGCTCCAGAACGACGACCTCAAGGCGATGGTCTATGAGATCGCCCCCGAGGTGAAGATCAAGCTTTTCGAGGAAACGGCCGACGTGGATTTCGGCTACGAAGTTCCGGGTGACGCCCGTTATCGCGCCAATTTCTTCCAGCAAAAATATGGCATCTCCGCCGTCTTCCGCCTCATCCCATCCAAGATCCTGACCGTCGAGGAGCTCGGTCTGCCGCCGATTCTAAAAAAATTTCCGCTCCTCAAGAAAGGACTCGTTCTGGTCACCGGCCCGACCGGTTCCGGCAAATCGACCACGCTCGCGGCCATGATGGATTACGCCAACATGATGCGGCACGATCACATCATCACGGTCGAGGACCCGATCGAATTCGTGCACCGGAGCCAGAATTGCCTCGTCCAGCATCGTGAAGTCGGCGTGCATACCCGCTCCTTCGCCTCCGCGCTGCGCGGCGCCTTGCGTGAAGATCCGGACGTTCTCCTCGTGGGAGAAATGCGCGACCTCGAGACGATCGAGCTCGCGTTGACGGCGGCCGCCACCGGTCACCTTGTCTTCGGCACGCTCCATACTTCGAGTGCGGCCAAGGCAGTCGATCGCGTGATCGATGTTTTCCCGACCGATCAGCAAAACCAGATTCGCACCACCCTGGCCGAGTCGCTCAAGGGCGTGGTCGCGCAAAATTTGTTCAAACGCGTCGACAAACCTGGCCGGGTCGCCGCGCTCGAAATCCTGGTCGTCGATAACGCGATCGCGAACCTCGTGCGCGAGGCCAAGACGCACCAGGTGCCGGGCATGATCCAGGTCGGCAAGAAGAAAGGCAATCAGCCGCTGGACGACGCAATCCTGGAGCACCTGCGCCAGATGCGCATCTCGCCCGAAGAAGCCTACGACAAGTCGATCGACAAAAAGAAATTCCGCCCCTTCCTCAAGACGCCGCCCGATGATTTCGAGGAGTAAACGCCTGACCTCATCCCGCCTATGAGAGCGCCCGATCTCGATCGGATTTTATCCGCCATGCTCAAGACGTATGACGGCATCTCCGACCTCAATTTTTCGGTCGGCCGTCCTTTGCAGGTGGAGGATTTCGGCGAACTCAAGACGGTTTTCATCGATCCGCCGATTGAACGCTTAACGCCGTTCCAGAGCGAGCAGATCGCGCTCACCCTGATGCAGGGGAATCGCCTCCTGATGCGCGCCTACCTCGTCGAAGGCTCCTGTGATTGCAGCTACTCGCTCAACGCCCAGGCGCGTTTTCGCGTAAACATTTTTCGGCAGCAGGGGCATTTCGCGATCGTGATGCGCCGCCTCCAGGCCGAGATTCCATCGCTCAGCGTGCTCGAGCTGCCGCCCATTTTCGAGGAGATAGCGAAGGAAAAAACCGGCCTCGTCCTCGTCACTGGCGCCACTGGCAGCGGCAAGACCACCACCCTGGCCGCGCTTCTGAACGAAGTGAACGAGAAACAATCCGTCCACGTCGTGACCCTCGAGGACCCGATCGAGTTCATCCATCCGCCGCGTCGCGCGACCTTTAACCAGCGAGAGCTGGGGCACGATTTCGATAATTATCCCAACGGCCTGCGCGCCGCCCTCCGGCAGGCGCCCAAGATCATCTTCGTCGGCGAAATGCGCGACCGGGCCACGGTCGAGATCGCGCTCATGGCGGCTGAGACCGGCCACCTCGTGGTCAGCACCCTGCACACGGTCGACGCCGGCCAGTCGATCAACCGCATCCTCGGTCTCTTTTCGTTAGGCGAAGAAAACCAGCTTCGTCTCCGCCTGGCCGACAGCCTGCGTTACATCGTAAGCCAGCGCCTTGCGCCCAAGGTCGGCGGCGGCCGCCAGCTTCTCACCGAGATCATGGGCAATAATCTCCGCACCCGCGAAGCAATCGCGCTCGGGGAAAGCGACGCCAGGAATTTCTACGAGATCATTGAAGCGAGCACGCCCTTCGGCTGGATCACCTTTGATCAGTCGATCCTTAAGGCCTATGAAACGGGCCTGATCAGCGAAGAAACCGCCCGCCTCTTCTCTTCCAAGAAAGGACGAGTCTCACGCGGGATCGATATGATCCTGAAAACGCGCGGAATCGACAACGAGGTGGAAACCGGGTTGCGGCTCGATATTCCCGTCAACGCTTTTCGTTAGGAGATGAATATGAGTGCGGAAGTGGACAACAATTTCTTCGACCTCGGCGACGAGACCGCCCTCGTCTGCATCGATCATCCGCAATATCAGAAGATGGTCGTGGCGCAGCTGACCGACCTTGGCTACAAGGTGCACCTTGGCCTCTTCGAAGAGGACGTGCTCCTCAAACTCGCGACCTACAGCTACCACGTGGTCGTCGTCTACGAAAACTTCAAGGGCGCGAGCGCGGACGAAAACCCGATCCTGCTCGAGCTGATGAAACGCCCCGGTTTGCTCCGGCGCGAACATTTCGTCGTCCTCCTGAGCCACAGCGGGGCGACGAATGATGCGATGAGCGCCTTTGTTCAAAGTGTCGACCAGGTGGTTAACATCTCGGACCTCGCGAATTTCAAGCCGGTGGTGCGGCGGGCGGTCGCCCAGCACACCGATCTCTACGCGCCGTTTCGCGAGGCTTTGCGGGCGGTCCAGACGAAATAATTCCTTCCGCGCCCTCTCGCGCGCGATTTCTGGAAACGCCGGTTGCAGGTGCGCGATGGCCCGTGGTAATTTCGCGCCCGCATTACATGAAGCTTGTTCAATGGGTTCGTTTCACTTGGGATTTAGACAAGCTTCCGGCAGATAGCGCGACGCTGCCGGCGCACTATCATTTCGCCGCCGCCAACCCCGCCGACGAGAAGGAATTACGAGACGTGATCACGCGGTCCTTCGTCCACGACAGTTCCTGGGGCGACGCCATATACGAGATCCGGCCGATGATCGAAGGCTGGCTCGACCGCGTTTTCGACCCCGAAAGCAGCGGTCTTTGCCTCGCTCTGCGTCATGGCGCGCGCATCATTGGCGCGAGCGTTTTGCTGCCCGATGCCGCGGCGGAAAATCAGCTTGCGCCCGGGCCCTGTGTGCAGATGGAATATCGCAACCGCGGCCTCGGCACCGCCCTGCTCGGCGAATCGCTGCGCCGCCTCCGTGAAGCCGGCCTCTCCCGCGCCAGCGCCCACGCCAAGAACAACGGGCCGGTTGCGAGATTTCTCTACCCGAAGTTCAACGGCACGGTCGCGCCCGGAACCGAGCCGCTCCTCGCGGCCTAACGAATAATCCCGCGCTCGCTCGCTTCCACGAAGCACACGATCGACTGCACTTCCTCGCTCGGGCCGAGCTTTTCCCGCAGCGCTTCCAGCGCCTGCGCGGTGTTTATTTTGCCCCGGTAAATGATCCGGAACGCTTCCTTGATCGGCTTGATTTTCTCCGGCGCGAAGCCGGCCCGCTCCAGGCCGATCTGGTTGATCCCGCGCACCTCCGCGGGGTTGCCGTCCGCGATCATGAAGGGCGGAACGTCCTGCACGATCTTGGAGCAGCCGCCGGTAATCGCGAAACGCCCGATCCGGCAAAATTGGTGGATCGCGGTGAGCCCGCCGATGATCGCGTGGTCACCCACTTCCACGTGCCCGGCGAGCGTGCCGTTATTCGAGAAGATGACCGCGTCACCGACCGTGCAATCGTGCCCGACGTGCGAGTAGGCGAGAAAATTTCCCCGGCTTCCGACGCGCGTTTTTCCGGTTTCGGAAGTGCTTCGGTTGATCGTGACGAACTCGCGAAAACAATTCCCGTCGCCGATCTCGAGGTAGGTCGGTTCGCCGGCGTATTTCAAATCCTGGGTTTGCTGCCCGATCGAGCAGAAGGCGTAAAACCTGTTCCCGCGCCCAGCCCGCAACGGGCCGCCGAGGGTGACGTGATGCTGGAGCCAGCATTCCTCGCCTAACGACACTCCCGCCGCGACGATGCAGTAGGGCCCGACCACCGTGCCGGCCCCGAGCTGGGCCGAGGGGTCCACGATCGCGGTCGGATGGACTGTCACTTCGCTCATTTGTCGAGGAAGGTGAACATCAGTTCGCCTTCGGACACGACCGCGTCGTTCACCACGCAATGACACATCGCCTTGGCCAGGCGGTTGCCGCGCGACTTGGTCAGCTCGGCGTGAATGAAGAGCGTGTCGCCCGGCATCACCGGCTTGCGGAATTTCACTCCGTCCGCGCTCATAAAGTAGCCAACCCGGCTTGCGCTTTTGCTGATCCGCATCATCAGGACGCTCGCCACCTGCGCCATCGCCTCCACCTGGAGCACGCCGGGCATCACCGGGTGCCCCGGGAAATGACCCTGGAAAAACGGCTCGTTGATCGTGACCGACTTGATTCCGACGCACTTCGTTTCGCCCTCGAAAGAGAGGATGCGATCGACCATCAGGAAAGGATAACGATGGGGGAGAATCTTCATCACCTCGTTGATGTCGAGCCCGCCTTCGCCGGCCGGGAAATTGCGCCGCGGAAACATCGCGACCGTCCGTTCGTGCGCCTTGCCGAGGGCGCGCGCGAGATCGGTATTGGCGCCATGCCCCGGCTTCACCGCCACGACATGACCGCGGATGGCGCGGCCAAAGAGCGCGAGGTCGCCGATGATATCGAGAATCTTGTGCCTGACGAATTCATCCGGAAAACGGAGCGGCTCCTTGCTCAGGACGGATTCTCCCCTAACGACGATTGCGTTCTCCAGGCTTCCGCCTTTGATCAGGTTTTTCTCCATCAACTGCTGGACGTCCTCGTAGTAGACGAAGGTGCGGGCAGGGGCGATTTCGCATTCGTAAATCGCCGGCGTGATCGCGGTCGAGTAGAACTGAGTAAAGCGTCCCTCCGGTCCCGCCTGGGTGCAGGAAATGCGAAATTCATCGTCCGGCAACAGAACGAGGAGCGAACCGCTCTTCGTCTCGACCGAGATCGGTTCGCGCACATGGAAGGGCAATCGCGGCGCTTCCTGCGCGACGATCCCGGCTTTCTTGATCGCCTCCACGTAAGCGATCGCGCTCCCGTCGCCGATCGGCGGTTCGTTCGCGTCCATCTCGATCACGGCGTTGTCGACCCCGAGCGCGGAAAGCGCGGAGAGAACGTGCTCGACCGTGTGCACGCGCATCGAGCCTTCGCCGATCGTGGTCGCGCGCTCCACCGTTTTCACATTCGCGATCGTGGCGTCGATCGTCGGCTCGTCCTGCAGATCTTTGCGCTTGAATTTGATCCCGGAATTGGCCAGCCCAGGCTGGATTTTCAGCGACACCTTGGCGCCGGTGTGGAGCGATGTGCCGCTCATCGGAGCGGCTTTAGCGAGCGTGTGCTGAAATTCGACGGCGGAAGGCATGGCCCGCTACCTAACAGAATTTCGGGAGGCTGACCAGTGGCGCTTTCGGGCGCGCCGCCTAACGTGCGCCTGATGAAGAAACTTCTCGTCTCTCTTGTCTGTCTGGCCTTTTTCGCCGTGAACGCCGCGGCCCGCGACTTGGTCATACACGCCGGCAACTTGATCGACGGCGTGGGCGAGGCGCCTCGCAGCAAGGTCTCCATCCTCATTCACGACGACCGTATCAGCGCGGTCGAGCCCGGTTTCGTGAACCCTGCCGGCGCGGAGATCATCGATCTTTCAGGCGCGACGGTCATGCCCGGCTTCATCGATTGCCATGTCCACATCGCTCCGAAATTGCCGAGCCGCACGAATGCGACCGAGAACTGGCTGACCCATTCCGATCTCGATCGCGCGTTCGACGGCGCGGTCTTCTGCCGCGCCAATGCTTCAGCAGGGCTTCACCGGCGCGCGCAACGTCGGCGGTGGCGACGACACCGTGGCGGTGCGGAATGCCATCGCCGAGGGCAAGATTCCCGGGCCGTGTCTCTGGGTTTCGCTCGAGCCGCTCGGACCGACCGCGGGCCACGGCGATCCGCGCAGCGGCCTTGATCCCGGTCTCTCGCATCCGGGTTGGTCGAATGGAATTGTGAACACGCCCGACGAAGCCCGCCTTCGAGTGCGGAACATCGGCGGCGCGGAGCCGACCTGATCAAGATCATGCCTTCCGGCGGCATCGCTTCCACCGGCGACAATCCGCGCCAGCAGCTCATGACCGATGACGAAATGCGCGCCGCGGTCGAGGCCGCGCACTCGCTCGATCTCAAAGTCGCGACGTTGACCGTTTACGAAGTCTTCTACCTCGCGGCCGCGATCATCCGGAATTGCTCACCCCCGGGACCGCGCCGAAGGAGCTCGCGAACGATCTCCTCCCGAAGAAAAATTTCCCGCCGCGGTGAAGTCCGGCGTGAAGATCGCCTACGGCACCGACCTCGGCGAAGGCGATCACACGATGGAATTCGGGCTCATGATCGCCGGTGGCCTCCCGCCCGCGAAAGCGCTCCTCGCCGCCACGCGCAACGCCGCCGAACTCCTCGGCGCGTCCGATCAAGGTGGGCGCCACTCAGCCGGGCCGTTCTGCCGATCTGGTGGCGACCGCGGGCGATCCGCTGGCTGATCCCGCGCTTTTCACCCACGTCGATTTCGTGATGAAAAGCGGCGTCGTTTACCGCCAGGACGGGAAACCTCAGGGCCCGCTCTAAGGAACCCGCGCCACAACCAGACCTCCCCAGGCCGCCTTCCGCCTAACGACCGAGATGCTGCTCGATGCAGTCGGCGAGGCGCTCCGGGGTGACCGGCTTGGCGATGAAAGGGAACCCGCCAAAATCAGGGCGCGCGGCCCTTTCCCCCTCCGTCACCATCGCGGTCAGGAAAATGATCGGGACGTTGCGCAGCCGCGGCTCGGCCCGGATCTGCGCGGCCACGTCGCCGCCATCCAGGCCGGGCATTATCACGTCGAGCAGGATGAGGTCGGGCTTGAACTCCTGCGCCGCGGCCAGCGCGTGCGCCGAGTCGTCCTCACCGCGGATCTCGTAATCAGTCAGCGTCATCGCAGCCAGCTTCGTGAAGCCTTCCTCGTCGTCGACCATCAGGATTCTTGTATTACGGCGATTCATCTTGGTTATGACTGGCAGGGCGATGGTGACAGCCGCCCCGACCGCGCTGCGGTTGCTCACGTTGATCCGGCCGCCGTGCAAATCGATGATCGACTTCGTCACATCGCTATCGTTCACCGCCCAGACCCGCGTCGTGATGTCGAGCGTACCGCCGCCCGGCATGGCGTGGCAGGCAGTAGTGAAAAGATTGACCAGCGCCTGTTTCAGCTTCGTGCGATCGAGCGCGCAGCGCGGGAGTTGACGGGCGAAATGCGTCGCCGCCTTCACCTTCGCCGCGCTCAGCTCGTGCTTCACGAAACGGAGCGCCTCGCGGATGAGCGGCACGATTCGGTCGGGCGCAGATCCACTTCCTTCGGCTTCGCAAACTCCAGCAGATCGCTCACCACCGCATCCGCGCGCTCGAGCGCTTCGCCCATCTCCTTCAACACCGCGAGAGTCGGAGCGCTCTGGTATTCCACCTGCCGGGCCAGGTAACCAAGCCCCATCTGCAGCACGGCGAGCGGGTTCTTCACCCCATGCGCCACGCCCGCGGCGAGCTGGCCGACCGTCTGCATCTTCTCCGCCTCGATCAATTGCAACTGCGCCGCCTGGAGTTCCGCATGCGACTTCGTCAGGCTGGCCAGCACCTCGCGCAGCCGGGCGCTCGCCTGGGTCAGCATTTCCTCCGCTTCCTTCCGCGGCGTGAATTTCGGAGACGAGCCCGTCGTAGCCGGAAAGCTTCCCCTCCGCGTCATAACGCGGCACCCGCTGATTGCGCACCCAGGGGACCGACCCACCGCGATGAAAAATCCGATGCTGGATCCGCGGCGGCACCTTCCCGCGCGCCATCTCCTCCGCGTTCGCCACCCCCGCGGCGGTATCATCGGGATGCACCATGCGATGCCAGACATGTGGTTAAGTCAAGTTAGCTCTTAAAGGTTGCATAGGATGATCTGTTCCCCTCGAACCGAGCGGCCCTTCAGGGATAGCTTTTTAGGAGATAGAGTTTTTCTTCGAGGAAGGCGGCTTTGCTCTCGAAGCCGAGGGCTTTGATGGCGGGGACACCTAACTCCGTGGC
>JBBSLW010000127.1:0-8091 GCA_038233495.1 Chthoniobacterales bacterium
GCTCGAGCGAGGCGGGCGGGACTTCGGCCGCCGGCTCCTCCGCCACCGGTGGGGTGGGCGCTTCTTCCGCCGCGGCCTCGTTTACGACCGGCTCATCGCGTGCGGGTGCGGCTTCCTCGGTCGCCGGTTCTTCTGGCGCGGGCGACGCTTCCCCCGTTGCGGGAGCCTCAGCCGCGGGCGCTGCTTCGCCGCCGGTCTCTGCTGTGGGCTGGTTAGGCGCGGTCGGGGCCGCGGTCTTTCCGTTCGGGCGCGCGGCTGGTGCCGGCGCGGGCGGTTTGTTCCGCGCCAGATCGAGCGCGCCGTCGTTGAATTCGATCACGTGTCCCTCGCCGATCAGCCAGTGCAGGTCGGAAGCCAGCGAGAGCTTTTTCTTCTCCGCGTCTCCTTCCGTCCCGGCTCCGGGCAGGTTTTCCAGGAGCTGCTTGCGATTGATCCCGGGGTTCGCGGTCAGCGTCGCGAGGATCGCGGAAACCGAAGCCGAGACCGAGGAACCCGCATGACTGAACGGCTTGGCCCGCACCGGCGAGACGAAGAGCATCCCTTTGCGATGGCGAAAAATATGGAGCGCGGCCTGGCGAAAGGCGCCGATCAGTTCCTGCATCATCTTGGAAGGGGAACGAAATTCCTGCGCCCAGGCATCCTCGATCGCCCTGCCTAACGACCGTTCGGTCAGGCGCCGGCTGACCACGCCGTCGAGGGTCGACTCGGCGTTCTCCCGGAGCATGGCGGGGAGATAAGTTTGCCGGAAATGGCGCTCGGTTTCCGCCGCGTTGTTGAAGGTGAGCGGGGGCTCTTCCTGCAGCGTCACGTAGGAGGTCACACTGCGCGCTTCTTCCTTCCAGCGCTCGACCGCTTCCGGGTCGCTCACGATTTCGACCTGTCGTTGGTACTCCGGGAAACTCATCCGCCGGCTGAAGCGCTGTTCGTAGAGATTGCGCAGTTGCGGCTGGTAGGCGTGATGATTGGTCGGGCCTAACAAGACCCCGCTCAGACGGCAGCGCGCGACGGCGGTGAAGTTGCCCTTGATCGGCTCCGATTGCGTCACTTCGGTGCGATAAAATTGGTCCTTCTCGCTCAGGAAAGCGCCGTTCTCGAGCAGGCGGCGGTCACTCGCGACCGGGCCATTTTCCCCGAGCTGAAAGAGGGTGGCGGTCTCGGCCTTGAGATGCACGTCGTAGCGCTCCGGCTTGTCCAGGAACATCCGGGCGAGGGAGAAGACCGAGTAGGCAAGGTGCCCGCTTTTCATCTGCGCGAGGACGGCCTCGAGGACGCGGGCATCGGGCAGGAATCGCACCTCAACCGCGGGCGCGGGCGGAGCGGGCGCTTCTTCCCTCCGCGCTTCCGGGGCGCGGGAGGGCGCGGGACGCCGGTCGCGCGAGTCGCGCTTGTCTTTGCCGCGCGGCGGACGCGGGCCGCGCTGGGGCCGGTCGCCTCCGCGCCGGTCGGGACCGCGCCGTTCACGGGTGCCGCCCTCGCGCGGATCTTCGCCGGCAAAATTTGCGTACGGGTTTTCGTTAGGCCCTTCCTTCACCCAGGCGGGCAAAAATTTCAGGTCCAGAAGATCCGGCGCGTTGTTCTCCTCGGGCATGAGAGTCCTGTACGCGAAGGCGGACGGATGTAAAATCGGCGGCGTCTTTTGCCCCCTTCCAGCCAAGCTGGGGACGCAAAATAAAATTGACAACGAAGGCAATTAAATTAATTGCCAACGGGGCAAGGCGCCGTTAAGCCCTCTCCCACAGAATCGAACCAAGGAGAACAAGTTTTATGTCGGATAAACCGATCGAAGAAAAAGTAAAAGACATCATCGTCGAACAGTTGGGCGTCAATCCGGAGCAGGTGACACCGGCCGCCTCGTTCATCGAGGACCTGGGCGCCGATTCTCTCGACATTGTCGAGCTGGTGATGGCTTTCGAAGAAGAATTTTCCGTGGAAGTCCCCGATGAAGACGCCGAGAAGCTGCAGACTGTGGGCGACGTGGTGAAATACATCGAGGACAAGGCGAACAAGGAATAGCGTTTCCGCGCGCGACGCGCTTTTTGATGCGACATCAGACACGGCTTCGGCCGTGTTTTTTGTTTCCGGTTTGGCAGGGTCCTTTTCCCGGGAGAAAGTAGCCGCGTGAATGTTCTCTGGTTAAGCGCGCCGCTTTTCGATCTCGGCGGCCATCACATCTCGGTCCTCGGGATCGCGGCCTTCATTGGGCTGATGGCGCTCGGCCTGATCTTTGCCAGGATCCTCCAGAGCGCATTCGTTAGGCGTTTCCTCAGCCGCTTCAAGCTCGACGCCAATTTCGTCGCGATCATCACGACGATCCTGAGCGTCGCGGCCCTGACTTTTTTCACAGTCAGCGCGATCAATGGCCTCGGCATTCCCCTCTCCTGGAGCGCGCCGCTCCCAGGTGTGCCGATCAGCCTCCTCCAGCTTTTTCTCCTCGTCGGGCTGCTCATCCTCGTCTTCTGGCTTTCTTCGCGGACGAAGCGTTTTCTTTTCAATCGCTTCCTCGTGCACAGCGGGCTCGATCGCTCGCTCCAGTATGCGATCTCGCAGATCGCCGCCAACGTCGTCCTCGTCGTCGGCGTTTTCATCGTCCTGCAGAACACCGGGATCCATCTCGAGGCGCTGACCGTTTTTGCCGGCGCGATCGGCGTCGGCATCGGTTTCGGCCTCCAGAATATCACGAGCAATTTCATCAGCGGCCTCGTTATCCTGGCGGAGCGACCGATCACGATCGGCGACCGGGTGGAAGTCGCGGGAGTCACCGGGCAGGTGCAAAAAATCCGCGCGCGGAGCACGGTCGTGGTCACGAACGACAACATCACGACGATTGTGCCTAACCAGAAGTTCATCGATTCGCCGGTCACGAACTGGACTTATGGCGATCCGCGCGTCCGCTTCCGGGTCCCGGTCGGGGTGGCCTACGGGAGTGATGTCGAGCTGGTCCGCCGCTCCCTGGTCGAGGTCGGAGTAGCGGATGAACACGTCCTGAAAGATCCCGCGCCAAGCGTCTTCTTTGTCGATTTCGGCAACAGCTCGCTCAACTTCGAGCTCGTCGTCTGGAGCGACGAGATGAGCAACCGGCCGCGCCGTTTCATCAGCGACCTGAATTTCGCGATCGACAAGAAATTCCGCGAAGCAAAAATCGAGATCCCGTTCCCGCAGCGCGACCTCAATATTCGCAGCGGCGTTTTGAAAGTGGATACTGGCGCAGGCCGCCCGGCCGAAGACCGTGGCGCTTCGGATTCTTAAGGTGCTTCTCCGATGACTCCGTTTGAAAAAGCGGCCGCTTTTGCTACTGGATATCTCATCCTCAGCAGCGCTTCCTTCTCTCCTCGCGGCGTGTGAAACGCAAGCCCTCGAGCCACACCGTCCAGATCCCGAATGGCTTTGCCACGATTGTCGCGCAGGCGGAATTGCACGATTGCCCAGCCTGGCAGGAAGCCTTTCGGGACAAATGCAAGGACCACCGTTTCTATGAGCTCGTCGGCACGAGTCGACCCCGGAATACTTCTGCCGGCTCGGCCGCGAGATGCCGGAGCGAGCCCGCTTTTTCATCTGGCGCCAGGAAGGCCGGGCGATCGCGTTCAGCCTTTGCCTAGTGCATAACGGCACGATCTACGACGAATACTTGGGCCTTGATTACCGGGTCGCCTACGAGCTGAACCTTTATTTTTACACTCTCCGCGACATCATCACCTGGGCGCTCGGGCAGGGGCTGCATTCCTATTGCAGCAGTCCGCTGAACTACGACCCGAAGCTTCATCTCGGTTGTGAACTCGTCCCGCTCGACCTCTACGTGATGCACACCGCGACGCTCCTCAATCCCCTCTTCCGCCGCGTTCTTCGTTTCCTCCGAGCTTTAGCAAATGGGGCCCATCGCAGCCGCGCGCGCGGCGCGAAATCCACCTGCGCCACCCCAGACGTTCCCGTTAGGCGAAGGCACCGCGGCGGTCTTTGATGCCGCCGCGGATGTCGATCCGGCTCTTTGGGCGGAAGCTTTCCGCGGCCTCGTGAAGTGGGCGCTGAGCAACGGCTTGCGCACCTACCACACCTCACCTTTTAATTACGAACCAAAGATGCACCTCCGTCTCGCGCTCGAACCAGCCGACCTTTTCCTGAGGCATCGCTCTCCTTTCCTCAACGGGATGCTGCGGGTCTTCGCGCCCCGCTTTTCCCCGACCCGCTCCGACCCGGTGTTGCGTCGCCACTTCTCCGCGCGCTCGTGATCGCGCGGCTCCGACGCGGGTTCGTTAATCCGTGGCTGCAGCTCGCCATCTGCGTCCTGCTCGCGACCGCGCTGAAATTTTTCTCAAGCTCGGCGCGGAAGCAAGCGCCGACCCGGAGAGCGCCTGCGCCTGGACTGGCCTGACCGGGCTGCGCTCCGGCTGGGTCTGGTGGGGCATCCTCGCGTCGGTCGTTAGTCTCTTCAACTGGCTCGCCACCATCCGCCAGCTGCCTCTCAACAGCGCGTTCCCGATCGGTAACGCCGTCCACATTCTCGTCCCGCTCAGCTCCTGGATTTTTCTCGGTGAAGCGATTTTGCCGAAACGCTGGATGGGGATCGCGCTCGTCCTCGTCGGGTTGATCATCGTGGCCCAGCCCGCCGCCAAGCTGGAGGAACGCCTGTGACGATCCTCGCCGCGCTCCTCATTTTCATCACTGTGAGCTGTTTCGTCGCCGGCCAGATCCTGCTCAAGCACGCGATGGACATTACCGCGCGGCCCGTCTATTCGCGTGCGCCAGGCCACGCTGGTTTTCGCCGCCGCGATCGCCGTTTTCGCCGCCAATTTTTTCATCAATATCAGCCTGCTCCAGCGTTTCGATCTGAGCTACTTTTTCCCTTCCAGGGCCTGAGCGTGATCCTGATCGCTTTCGCCGGCAGCTATCTGCTGAAGGAAAAACTGACCCTTCGCCTAACGATCGGTTCGATCATCATCAGCCTAGGGGTGCTTCTCGTCTCGCTGAGCTAGGAGCGGGAGGAGGCGACGAAGCGCCGCCTCGTTCGTCCGCCGGGCGATCGCCAGATCGCGCGCCGGCAGCTTCGGGCGATCCATCTCCGAGGCGAAACGCTGCTTCCGCCGCGCATAAACTCCCTGGGACCAGGCGCCGCAAATGTCCGCCGTCACGATCCTATTTTCGCTCCCGAGGAGCTCGATCGCCCAAGCCACATCCTCGAGCTGGAAGCTGCCGCTTTCCCAGTTCGTCACCGCTTCCTCCGCACGCAGACAATCGAGATCGATGGTTACGTAAATCTGCACCGCGTCCAGCTCTGCCACGAAATGGGCAAAATTTTCCCGCCAATTTTCGCGTCGGATGGCCCCGCGCCGCGTCTGCTCTTTCGCGCTCCGATCATCCGCCCAGGGATGCACCTCCAGGCGCCCGGCGCGCTCCGCCAGGTTGTTGCCGAAGAGACGGCCCGGCCACCAGCACTCGAAATTTCCGCAGCCCCAGACGCTAACATTTTTCACCTGCGCGAGGGCGAGGGCGCGCTTCACCCAACTCCCGCAACCCCAGCGCGGCGGCCGGATGTCCCAGTCGGGATGATTGTCGAACGAAATCACGGTCGTTAGGCGAGTGAGCCGGCGGAGCCAGAGCGCGCTCAGGTGATGGAAATCGCCCGACCCGTAGACGACGAAGGCGGGCAGGCGCGAACCGGCCTCGCGATAGAAACTCTCGATCTCGCGCGCTGGCGCGGAGAAACGCAGCCGCGGCCCCCACTCGCGGGCGTCGATGCTCTCCAGCCCGAATGGGTGCGCGCCCAGGCGTCGTCCAGATTCAAATGCACATGTGACATTTCGAAAAAACTTGCCGGCCAAGGCGCGCAATTCTCCTAACCAACCGATCAATAGTTACGATGCCCAGGAAAGCCAACAACCGGAAACCGAAGGGGAAAAAAGAGGAGGACCGCGATTTCTTTTGCCGGGTCGAGGATGCTTTCCGCGTCGCCGCCCGCAAGATCTCCGCCGTCCTCGGCACGGCCTGGGCCTTCATGGGAGCGGTCGCGATCATCGTGATCTGGGGCGCGACGGGACATATTTTTCACTACTCCGACACGTGGCAGCTCATCATTAACACCGGCACCACCATCGTGACCTTCCTGATGGTCCTGATCCAGAACCACCCAGAACCGCGACTCCCGCGCGATCCAGCTCAAGCTCGACGAAGTGATCCGCAGCCTGGCCGGCGCGCGCAACAAGCTGATGGACCTGGAAGAGCTTTCCGACGAGGACCTCGATAGTTTCCAGAAGGAATTCGAGCGCCTCCGGAAACGTTCCGAGCGGACTGCCGAAAAAATCGAAAAGCTCGACCGTAAGGTAGCCTCCTCACGCTTCGCCGCGGCGGATGAATTTCGGGCCCGCGGGGCAAAGCCGAAGCAGTTCGCATTGCGTGCAATCAGGCTTGCGTGCGTAGCAGCGACGCCGCCCGTGCCAGATCAGCCAATGGCTCCAATTCGTCCAGTGCGCGCGCGGGATCAACTTCATCAGGTCGCGCTCGATTTTTTCCGGGTCTCGGTTTTTCGTTAGGCCGAGGCGCTCCGAGAGGCGCGAGACGTGGGTGTCGACCACAATGCCCTCGTCTTTCTGAAAAGCATTTCCGAGGACCACGTTGGCGGTCTTGCGTCCGACTCCGGGCAGGGCGTGCAGTCCCGCCATCGTCTGCGGGACTTTGCCGCCGTGATCGTTCGCGATCGCGCTGCTCGTGGCACGAATGCTCTTCGCCTTGTTCCGGAAGAATCCGGTCGATTGAATCGCCTTCTCCAGATCGGCGGCGGGCGCGGCCGCAAACTGCGCGGCCGAGCGGTAGCGCGCGAAGAGCGCGGGCGTGACGAGGTTGACCCGCTTGTCCGTGCATTGCGCGGAGAGAATGGTCGCAACCAACAATTGCAGCGGCGTCTTGAAATCGAGCTCGCAATGCGCGTCGGGATAAACCTTCGGCAAAACCACGACCAGTTCCTTCGCCCGTTCGCTGCGCGTCATCGCCTAACGTTTTTTCGGCTCCTCGCCGGGCGCAACCCGGGGCGTTTCTTCACCGAGCGGCGTTTCCTTGCGCCACCATTGCCGGCGGGCGCGGCCCCAGGCCACTCCGCCCCGCCGGATGAGCCGGCGCGCCCAGGCAAACTCGGTCGCAAGCAGCGCCAGGCCGAGCGGGATGACGACCACCGCTGGACCCGGCAGGACGACGAGCGCGAGCCCGAAGAGAACCACCGTACTGCCGATGACCGCGACGATCGTTTTACGAACGCGTGGACGCTGGGCGAGCCCGAGCCGGTTGACCCAATGCCAATACCACTTCACCGGTCGTTAGGCGATGGTTGCGTCAGCGGCGGGAGCGGGATCGAGGAAGGGCGCGAGCTTCTGCTCCAGTTGCGGCGGGACATGCGCAACCAGCTCGACGGACTCGCCTTCATAACGCAACTCAAGCACATGTCCGACGCGATGCACTTCCGCGAGCAGCGCCGATTCGCTTTGCGGGAGCCGATAACGGCTCCGGAGACGCCAGGAACTGAGCACATTTTGCAGCGCCGGCACAAGTTCGTCCACGCCTTCCCCGGTCCGTGCGGAGATCGCGACGCTGCCGGGAAATTTCTCCAGATGCACCCGCACCATCTCGCGATCGGAGAGCGCGTCGATCTTGTTGAAAATGATCAGCGTCTGCTTGCCGTAAGCGCCGATTTCTTTCACCACCGCATCGACCGCCGCCATGTGCTCGTCGAGGCGCGGATGACTCAGGTCGACGACGTGGATGAGGAGATCGGCTTCGACCACTTCCTCGAGGGTGGCCTTGAAGGACTCGATCAAAGTGTGCGGCAGGTTGCGCAGGAAACCGACGGTGTCGGTCAGGAGGACGCGCTGTTTGTTAGGCAAAATCATGCTCCGGGTCGTCGGGTCGAGGGTTGCGAAAAGTTTGTCCTCCGCGAGCACGCCGGCGCCGGTGAGGAGGTTGAGCAAAGTCGATTTGCCCGCGTTGGTGTAGCCGACGACGGCGGCGACGGGCCATTGGTGGCGCTTCCGACCCTGGCGCTGGACGGCGCGATGTTTGCGCACTTCCTGGAGGTCGCGCTCGAGGCGCCCGATCCGTTCCTGGACCCGGCGA
>JBBSLW010000128.1:0-7993 GCA_038233495.1 Chthoniobacterales bacterium
CGTCGCTCCCGGAGGGCCTCCAAGGCCACTCGTACTTTGAATTCGGCGCTATGCCGCCGCCGACTGCGTGTTTTCTTTTCGCTCATTTTCAGGTCGCTCTTTCATTCTTAACGACCTGTCCGAATTTTGGGGAGCACTACATCAAGCGGAGCGACGCCCACCAGCATTGCTTTCACATCCTGCCCAAGCGCTGGATCGTCGAAAGAACCTTCGGCTGGCTTTCCAAGTTCCGACGCCTCAGCAAAGACTACGAGTTCCGCACTCACAACAGCGAAGCGATGATCCTGATCGCCGCCACCCGCCTGATGCTCGCGAGACTGGCATGAACTTACTTTTTAGACGCCCTCTTACCGATCTGGAAGCGCCTGCTTCATGACGCGGCCGTGACCATCGGCTGCAATAATGTCTACCCCGACTATCTCTACGACTCCACCGGCCGTTTCGTTTACATCAGCCTAACGAAGAAGTTCTGATCGAGCCCCGCGCCCTGGGAGCTGAAAGGCGGGCCGCGGATGATTTGGCACGACGCCCTGATGTGGTAATAATCAGCCGCCGAGCCTATGCAAAAGATCATTGAATGCGTTCCGAATTTTTCCGAGGGCCGCGACCTCGACATCATTAAACAAATCGCCGCCGCGATTGAGTCGGTGGAGGGCATCTCGCTGCTCGACGCCGATCCCGGCGCGAGCACCAATCGCACCGTCGTGACCTTCGTCGGTGCACCGGAGGCGGCGGTGGAAGCAGCCTTTCGCGGAATCCAAAAGGCGGCTGAGTTAATCGACATGCGCAGACAAAAAGGCGCGCATCCCCGGATGGGCGCGACCGACGTCTGCCCGTTCATCCCGGTTTCGGATGTGAGCTGGGAGGAAGCGATCGAATGCGCCAAGTCGTTAGGGAAACGGGTCGGAGAGGAGCTGAAGATTCCCGTTTATCTCTACGAGAGAGCGGCCAGCGCTCCGGAGCGCTCCAATCTCTCGGTCATTCGCGCCGGGGAATACGAGGGTTTTTTCGAGAAGATCACACAACCGGCCTGGAAGCCTGACTTCGGGCCCGCGGTCATGCACGAACGCGCCGGTGCGACTGTGATTGGCGCGCGTGATTTTCTCATCGCCTACAACGTGAACCTGAATACGAAGTCCACCCGTCGCGCGAATTCTGTCGCCTTCGACGTGCGCGAAAACGGTCGGATTAAAACCGAAGACGGCACGCCGACCGGAAAGAAGGTGCTCGATGAAAAGGGCGAACCGGTTCGCATTGCCGGGATGCTGAAACATGTCAAAGCGATCGGCTGGTATGTGGAGGAGTATGGGATCGCGCAGGTTTCGATGAACCTGACGAACATCGAGGAGACGCCTTTGCACGTCGCCTTCGACGCCTGCGCCGCCTCTGCGGCAGAGCGCGGGATGCGCGCGACTGGCTCGGAGATTGTCGGGATGTTGCCCAAGAAATCACTCGTTGAGGCCGGGAAATATTTTTTGCGCAAACAGAAGTGGTCGGAGGGCGCGGCGGAGGAAGAACTGATCGACCTCGCGATTCGCTCAATGGGTTTGAGCGAGTTGAGGCCGTTCGATCCCCAGGAGAAAGTGATCGAGTACAAGATCGCGGAGGCGGCGAAGAAGTCGCTCGCGAAAATGAACCTGCGCCAGTTTTGCAACGAGACCCTGAGCGATTCGCCGGCGCCGGGAGGCGGCTCGGTCGCGGCCCTAATGGGCGCGCTCGGGGCGTCGTTAGGCGGAATGGTCGCGAATCTCTCCGCGGGCAAGCGCGGCTGGGACCAGAAGCTTGAATTTTTCAGCGAGTGGGCGGTGCAGGGACAGCAGCTAAAGGACGAGCTTCTTTTTCTGGTCGATGAAGACACAGCGGCTTTTAACAAGGTGATGGCCGCTTTTGGACTGCCGAAAGATTCGGCGGAAGAAAAGGCGGCGCGTTCCAAGGCGATTCAACTGGCTAACGTTTACGCCGCGGAAATCCCATTGCGGGTGATGGAGACGGCGAGCCGCTCCTACGATCTGCTCGCGGAAATGGCGGCGAAGGGTAATCCGGCTTCGATCTCGGATGTGGGCGTCGGCCTTCTCGCCACCCGCGCCTGCATCGAAGGCGCGGCCATGAACGTGCGGATCAATTTGTCCGGGCTGAAGGATGAGAAAGTGAAAGCGCGGCTGCAGGAGAACGTGACCCGGGTCAGTGCCGAATCCGAGAGGCATTTCCGAGCCGCCTGCGAGGTGGTGGAAGGCAAACTCTAGCGCGCCTCTTGAATTCTCTCGCCGTTCTGAACGCCGCCCAGCTCGTGACGCTGGCCGGCCCGAAACGCCCGCGCGTCGGCGGAGAGCTGAGCGAGCTCGCGATTATCCCGAACGGCGGAATGCTGGTGCGGGACGGCGTGGTGGTGGCGACGGGGACCTCGGAGGAAATTGCGGGCCAGCTGCCTAACGACATCGAAGTGGTCGACGCGCGCGGCTGCGTCGTGCTTCCGGGTTTTGTCGACGCCCACGCCCATCCGGTTTTTGGCGGGAACCGTCTCGACGAGTTCGAGCTCCGCGCGCGCGGCGCGACTTACGAAGAGATCGCGGCGAGCGGGGGCGGGATTCGTTCGACTGTGCGAAAGACGCGGGCGGCGAGCGAATCGGAGCTGCTCGCGCAGGCGCAAAAGCGAGCCGACTGGGCGCTCCGCTGCGGCACGACCACGATGGAGGCAAAGTCTGGCTACGGACTTTCGCTCGAGGAAGAACTCAAGATTTTGCGCGTTATCCGGCGGCTGGGAGAAACTACCGCGCTCGAAGTGGTGCCGACGTTTCTCGGCGCGCACGCCATTCCCGAGGAATTCCGCGACCGCTCCGGCGAGTATGCGGATTGCGTGGTGAATGAAATGCTACCGTCGGTCGTTAGGGAAAAGCTGGCGGAGTATTGCGACATCTTTTGCGAGCGAGGTTACTTCGACCTCGCCGCGACTCGCCGGATTCTTGGCGCGGCCCGGTCGGCCGGCTTGAAACTGCGGATGCACGCGGATCAGCTCACGAACTCGGGCGGCGCCGCGCTCGCCGCCGAGCTGGGAGCGGCCACGGCGGATCATCTCGAACAAACGGAGGAGGAGGGAATCGTCGCCCTGCAAAAGGCGGGGGTGCAACCGGTCCTGCTGCCCGGGTCGGTCTATGCCCTCGGGCATGTTCGTTATCCGAAGGCGCGCGCGATGATCGAGGCGGGCCTGGCGGTGGTCCTGGCGACAGATTTGAACCCCGGCTCTTCGCCGACGGCGTCGATCCCAATGGTGCTTTCGCTGGCCGCGACCCAGATGAAGATGACGCCGGCCGAAGGGGTGAGCGCGACCACGATCAACGCGGCTTACAGCCTTGGCCGCGGGGAAAAGATCGGGTCGCTCGAGGCGGGGAAACGGGCCAACTTTTCGATCTTCGACTGCGCAGACTACCGCGAGATCGCCTACTGGTTCGGAGTCCCGCAAACGCACTCTGTTTATGTGCGTGGCAGCCGCGTGATATAGCCTCGGAGCGAGCGACCAGCGTCAACAGGTCCCGCGCGGGCGCTCCGGCGCAGCCTGCCGCAGTTTGCGAACCCTCGCGCGAGCCCTTACCGTTCGCCCTTCATGAAGGTAGAAGTCGAAAACCAACCGCATTGCGTCGCCACGCTCAAGATCGAGCTGCCACCGGAGCAAGTCTCGAAGGAATGGGACGCGATCGCGAACAGCTTCGCCGCCCAGGCAAAAATCCCCGGCTATCGCCCCGGGAAAGCGCCGCGCCGCGTGATCGAGGCGAAATTCCGCAAGGATATTCAGCACGAGCTGACGAAGAAGCTCGTTTCCAAGAGCTACCATGAAGCGATCGAGGAAAAGCAGCTGCGGGTCGTTTCCCTGACGACTCTCGAGGAGGTTGAATTTGGGGACGACCGTTCGATGCGTTTCCGGGCCACGGTCGTGACCGCGCCGGAATTCGAGCTGCCCGAGTACAAGGGAATCCCGCTGCAATTGCCGGATACGAACGTGACCGAAGCCGAGATCGACGCCGGCGTCGAGCGGCTCCGCGAACAGTCGGCCGATTTTATCGACATCCCGGAGCGCGGGCTGGAGCTGGAAGATTTCGCGGTGATTGATTTCGAGGGAACGATCGACGGCAAACCAATCGCGGAGCTGGCCCCGGAGGCGAGCAAGAATCTGCAGGGCGGGAAGAAATTCTGGCTCCGGCTCGCGCCGGAGAATTTTCTGCCGCGTTTCGTGGAGCAGATGATCGGGCAGAAGCCTAACGAGACGCGCAAGGTGCAGGTGGAATTCCCGGCCGATTTTCCGGTCGCGGAGGTCGCGGGTAAAACCGCGGAATATAGCGTGACGCTGCAGGAGATGAAGGAGCGCGTCCTGCCGCCGCTGGACGATGCGTTCGCTTCAAAATGGATGCCGGAGAAGACGATGCTCGATCTGCGGCAGGCGCTCGAGCATCAGCTGGAACACGAGAAAGGCCATGAGCTGGAGCGGGCGCGCGAAAGCCAGGTGATCAAGTTCCTGAGCGACCGGATCGATTTCGAGCTCCCGCCGAATTTGCTGAAACAGGAAACGCGCAACGCCCTCTCCGAACTCGTGCAGCGTAATCGCGAACGCGGGGTGCCGGACGAGACCCTCAAGGGCAAGGAGGAAGAGCTCATCCGCATGGCCGGCGGTCTCGCCGCGCATCGGATGAAAACGAACTTCATCCTGCATCGCATCGCGGAGGCCGAAAAAATCCAGGTGACGCGCGCCGATGTGGACGAGCGGATTCGCCACCAGGCGATGCATCACAATGTGACCCCGGAAAAAATGCGGCAGGAGATCGAGCAACACGACGGAATGAACGGCCTCGTCGAGCAGGTCCTGCTGGCCAAGACAATTGATTTCCTCGGGTCGAATGCTACCATCGACAGCACGCCCGCAACGCCCGTTCCGGAAGCTTCTGACGAATCAAAATGACGACAAACTGCGACTCAAATTACTCTCAATCCGTGCTCGTGCCGATGGTCGTGGAACAGACCGGCCGCGGCGAACGCAGCTACGATATTTACTCGCGGTTGCTGAAAGACCGGATCGTTTTCATCGGCACGCCGATTGACGATCACATCGCGAACTTGGTCATCGCGCAGCTCCTTTTCCTGCAGATGGAAGACGGGAAAAAGGACATCAACATTTATATCAATTCGCCTGGTGGCTCGGTCACGGCGGGACTGGCGATCTACGACACGATGCAGTTCCTGACCTGCGATGTGACCACTTACTGCCTCGGGATGGCGGCGAGCATGGGCGCGGTCCTACTCGCAGCCGGGACCAAGGGCAAGCGCTTCGCGCTCCCGAATTCCGACATCATGATCCACCAGGTCTCGGGCGGCGCCCAGGGGCAGGCGAGCGATGTCGAGCGCACGGTCGAATACATGTTCAAGCTGAAGAAGCGCCTCATCCGCATCCTCGCCCAGCACACTGGCAAACCCGAGGACAAGGTGCTGCACGATTCGGATCGCGATTACTACATGAACGCGACCGAGGCGCAGGCCTACGGGCTCGTGGACGAGGTGATCAAATCGCGCAAGGAAGCGAAATTGCTCGAAGCCGACGGTGCGGCCAAAGCCGTGAATGACCGCTCGACTGCGGTGGCGGAGGCGGCTTTACCGCATAAGGTGGAGGAATAGGAACTGCTCTAACGGGGAGACGACTATGGCGCGCGCCTCGAACCTCACCATGTGCTCCTTCTGTGGCAAAAGCCACGCGGAGGTGCGCAAACTCATCGCCGGCCCTGGGGTCTACATTTGCGACAGTTGCATCAACGTCTGCAAAAGCATCCTCGATAAGGAGCTGAGCGAAGATGCGCGGCGGCAATCGTCGACCATTCGCGTCCCGAAACCGGCCGACATCCGGCATTCGCTCGACCAGTATGTCGTCGGGCAGGAGATGGCGAAAAAGACGCTCTCGGTCGCGGTCCACAACCATTTCAAGCGCGTCCTGCAAAGCTCGCCCCCGGCCGACACCTCCGCGGCTTTTCAGCCTGATCCGTTCGCCGATGTGGAGATCGAGAAGAGCAACATCCTCCTCATCGGGCCGACCGGTTCAGGGAAAACGCTCCTCGCCAAGACGCTGGCCAAGATTCTCGACGTTCCATTTTGCATCGCCGACGCGACCACTCTCACCGAGGCCGGCTATGTCGGCGAGGATGTGGAAAACATCATCCTGCGTCTGCTTCAGAACGCCGACTACGACGTGAAGCGGGCCGAGATCGGGATCGTTTACATCGACGAAATCGACAAGATCGGGCGCAAGACCGACAACGTGAGCATCACGCGCGACGTTTCCGGCGAAGGGGTGCAACAGGCGCTCCTGAAAATTCTCGAAGGCAGCACCTGCAACGTCCCGCCCCAGGGCGGCCGCAAACATCCGCACCAGGAATACATCCAGGTGAACACGGAAAAGATTTTGTTCATTTGTGGCGGCGCGTTCGTCGGGCTCGACAAGATTGTCCAGAAACGGATTGGCAATCGCTCGATGGGCTTCAGCAGTCCGTCGCTCGAGGCCGAGGACGCGCTCCGGCGCGAAGCCGTCCGGCAGGTGGAACCCGAAGACCTGCTCGGCTTCGGCATGATCCCGGAATTCATCGGCCGTCTCCCGGTGCTGAGCGCGCTCGACGCCCTGACCGAGGATGAGATGGTCATGATCCTGACCGATACGAAGAACGCGATGATCAAGCAGTACACCAAGCTCTTCGCGATGGAAGACGTCCGCCTGACCGTGACCAAGGACGCGCTCCGCGCCCTCGCCGCGCAGGCCGTAACCAAGGGGACCGGCGCGCGCGCTTTGCGCTCGATGCTCGAGCGCATCATGCTCGACATCATGTATGAAGTGCCGAGCCGCGAAGACATCGCCGAGGTCACGATCAATCGCGCGGTCGTCGACGGGAAAAAAGTCCCGCTGATTCGGAAGAAGCAGGACAAGGACGCCGCCTGAGTCGTTAGGCGAGCAAACCGTTTCGTGGTGGCAGGCCGCAGGGGCCTGCGCGAATAGTTCCCGATGCGCGTCGTCGTGATCAATACCGGCACCGAGCTTCTGCTCGGTGACGTGCTCAACACCCACCTCACCTTTATCGCGCGGGAGATTTTCCCGCTCGGGCTGCGTGTCGAGCGTCAGATCTCGGTCCCGGATGGCGTTGCGATCCGCGAGGCGCTGAGCGAAAATTTTGCCGGGGCCGATCTCATCTTCGTCACCGGCGGCCTCGGGCCAACGACCGACGATATCACCCGCGAAATCACGGCCGATCTCCTCGGCCTGGAGCTGGCGCCTGATCCGGACCTGGTAAACACGATCACGCAACGGCTCTCGACCCGGGGGATCCGGATGACGGACCGCATCCTGCGCCAGGCCCAGGTGCCGCGCGGCGCGCAGGTGCTGGCAAACGAAAACGGGAGCGCACCGGGTCTTTACCTCGCGGCGGGCCGGGGTGAGGGGAGCCCGTCGCCGCACTTGTTTCTCCTCCCCGGCCCGCCCCGGGAACTGCAGCCGATGTTCACCCAGGAGGTGGCGCCGATTCTGCAGCGGATCGTTAGGCGCCAAGATTTTGCCTGTTACAATTACCGGATCGTCGGGATGGGGGAGTCGTATGTGGAGGAAGCGGTCGGCGCTCCGCTCCTCGCCCTCGTCGGCCTTGAGCTCGGTTATTGCGCGCGGATGGGCGAAGTCGACCTGCGCGTGATCGGCCCGCCCGCCGTTTTGGAAGAAGCGGACGCCATCATCCAGGCAAAACTGGGCAAGGCGATCTTCTCCACCGCCCGCGAGAACCTGGAGACGGTTATCGTTAGGCAATTAGCCGAGGCGAAAGCGACCGTCGCGGTCGCCGAATCTTGCACCGGCGGTTTCCTCGCGCATCGCCTGACGAATGTGCCGGGGGCTTCGGAGGTTTTCCTGGCGGGCTATGTCACCTATGCGAATGAGGCGAAAATCTCCGCGCTCGGCGTCCCGCCAGCCGCGATCGCGGAGCACGGC
>JBBSLW010000129.1:0-7921 GCA_038233495.1 Chthoniobacterales bacterium
CGCGACCTTGGCCACGCCTACCCGGCCCGATTCCGTCAGGGCCTTGTGCAGGAGGGCGTAGGCTTTCTCGCCGCCTTTCTGCGGTTCGAGGAAATACGGTTTGTAGAAGAACTTCGGGTTGATCTGGGTCTGCTCGACGAAATCAGTGATCTCGACCGAGTGAGTCGATTCGATCTGGACCTTCTCGAAATCTTCGTCCCGCAGGGTGATCCATTTTCCTTTCTCGTATTCGAAGCCTTTCACGATCTGATCGGCCGGGACCTCCTTCTGGTCGACCTCGGCGACCTTTTTATAACGGATCGGGCTCAGGTCCGTCGCTCGCAGTTGGCGGAAACTGATCTTTTCCTCCTTCGTCGCCGGGTAAACCGAGACCGGGATATAAACGAGACCGAAGTTGATACTGCCCTTCCAGATCGCGCGCATACCGGAAACCATCAGCTATTCCCGGGCCAGGTCAAGACTAACGAGGCCCGGCGGTTGCGCAGGCGAGCGGGCTGTGGTTGATGAGGGCAAATGTGGATGCGCCCTTCCGCCCTGTGAATTCGAAACCCAGACTCGTCATCGTGGGCGCCGGCGGACGGCTCGGCGCGGCTCTCGCCCGCGAGTATGCGGCGAGCCACGAGGTGACGGGTTTTACCCATGCGCAGCTCGATCTTGCGGACCTCGAGGGATTGCGCGCCGCCCTCGCGCCACTCTCGTTTGAGACCTTGATCAACGCCGCTGCCCTAACGAACGTGGATTATTGCGAAACCCATCGGGACCAGGCGATGCAATTGAACGCCGAGGCACCGCGGGTCCTGGCCGAAATCTGCCGGGAGAAAACGACACGTTGCCTGCACATCAGCACCGATTACGTTTTCGACGGCGCGAAGAGCGAGCCCTACACCGAGGAAGACGCGGCGGAGCCGATCAGTGTCTACGGGGAATCGAAGCGGGCCGGTGAGGAGCAGGTCCTGGAGGCGAACGACCGTGCGCTGGTCGTGCGGGTCTCGTGGGTTTTCGGGCCGGATCGCCCGAGTTTCGTCGACGCAATTTTGAAGAAGGCGCGGACTGAGGAAGAAGTCACGGCGGTGGCCGACAAATTTTCCACTCCGACCTACACGCCCGACATCGCGGCGCTTCTGCGGCCGTTTCTCGAGGTGACGGCCCCCGCGGGCATCCTGCATGTGGCGAATCGCGGGGCCTGTACCTGGCAGGAATACGCGCAATGGGCGCTTGATCGCTGTCACGAATTCGGCGTCCCGATGCGCGCCAGGACAGTCGGCGCGACGTCGTTAGGCGAGATGAAGAACTTCGTCGCGCGCCGGCCGGTTTACACCGTGCTCGGGACGGAAAAATACGAGAGCCTGACCGGGGCCGCCCCGCGCGATTGGCGGGTCGCGGTGGCGGACTACGTGCGCCAATATCTGGCTGGCGGCGGACCGGCGGAGGGCGCCGAGGAGCGGAGTTGACAATCCGCCGCGCCTCGCGTTTGATCGCGCGCAGATGAACAAGCTTTTCGCCGCGTGCGCGCTTGCGCTTTTCAGCTGCGGCCTCGCCCGCGCGGGGGTGGAAGCAACTCCCCAGACTTTCGACACGAAAGAGGCCGCGGAAAATTTCGCGCGCGGCTCGAAGGAATTCCAAAACGTCACCGGGGCCTACTTCTTTTTCGATACCACCCAAAACAAACGCCCGGCGATTGATTTCGCGATCGACACCATTCGGCTTGGGATCATGTTGACCGACCCGAAAGGACCTGGCATCCTGGCCGGGAATTTCGAGCTTCTTGGAGAAGTTTTCGCCGGCCCCGTGGTCGAAGGCCCAGGCAACGTCCTGGCCGGCGGCACGCTCGTTTTCCGCTACAACTTCGTCCAGCCGCGCGCCCGTATCGTGCCTTATCTCCAGATCGGTGCGGGTGGCATTTACACCGATATCCCGGAGGACGAATCGCGCGGCCTGATCAGCCTCCCGGTCGAGTTCAACCTGCAGGCCGGCGCCGGCACCCGCATCATGCTGAATGATCGCTGGTCGATCGTGCTTGAGGGCGCTTATCGCCACATCTCGAATGCGGAAATTAAAAAACCGAATTTCGGGATCGACTCGATTGGCGGAAACCTCGGTTTCGGCTTCTTTTTCTAGGCAACCATGAAACGAAACACCATCCTCGCACTTCTTGGTCTCTTCGGGCTCTTCGCCGGCACGGCCCACGCCGCTCTCGTCTGGGAAAAATCCGAGGTCGAACTCAATCCCTCCCTCTCCGACAAAACCGCGGTCGCGCATTTCAAATACAAGAACACGGGCGAGCAACCGGTGAAGATTACCTCGGTCCATTCCTCCTGCGGTTGCACGACCGCGGCCCTGGCCAAGGACGAAGTCGAGCCTAACGAATCAGGCGAGATCACCGCCACTTTCAATATCGGCGATCGGAGCGGCGTGCAGAACAAGACGATCACGGTCATGACGGATGACCAGCCGGCGCAGGCAAAAGTTCTGCGGCTGAAGGCGACCATCCCGCAGCTCATCACGGTCGCGCCGATTTTCGTCTACTGGTCCGAGAAAGATAAGCTCGAGCTCAAGACGATCACGGTCGATGTGGGAGATTTTCCCGTCACGAAACTGACCGTCACGCCGACGGATAAATCGATCGAGACCGAGGTGAAGCCGGGCGCGAACAAGAAGCAATTTCTCATCGTGGTCCGCCCGACCGAGAGCGGCCGGCCGATCAACGCCTCCCTCAAAATCGAGCCGGATTACCCGAAGGATGCGCCGAAGCTTTTCTACGCCAATGTGCGCGTCGACAGCCGGGCGACCGCAACGCCGCCGCCGCAATAGCCCGTGCGTCTGTCGTTAGTCCGGCAGCTCCTCCTGCTTCTCGGGCTGGCTTTCCTGCCCGCGATCGGGCAGGCAATTTATTATCGGGATGCGCCGTCCTGGCAGCAGCGGCCGGGAGATTCAGCCCCGGTCACGCTCGCCCAGGCCAAGGCGTGGGGCAGCGCGGCGCTCTGGCTCGATGCGCGCTCCGAGGAACAATTCACGCGCGGGCATGTGCCGGGAGCGATGCTTTTAAATGAAGACGATTGGCATTCGCTCCTGCCGCCGGTCCTCGGCGCCTGGTCGCCCGAGCGCAAGCTGGTCGTCTATTGCAGCCGCCAGACCTGCGACGCGAGCCACGTCGTGGCGGAACGTTTGCGCAAGGAAGCGGGCCTCCCGAACGTCTACGTCCTCGAAGGCGGCTGGGAGGAATGGGAAGCAGCGGCCAAATGACGAGCAAGCAGGCGCGGTTTGGTGGGCGGTTCTTCGTTAGGCTGATTCTCGCCATCGCGGTCGGGGGCGTTTTCCTCTACGCCGGCGCGCTCAAGGTGCGCGACCCGCTCCGCTTCGCGAGCGACATTGACCATTATCAGATGATCCCGTGGACGGTCGCGGTCCGGTTCGCATTTTATCTGCCCTGGCTTGAGATCCTCTGCGGGCTGTCTCTCGTTTTTCAGCGGCTTTTCGCGGGCGCGATCGTGCTGGCCGGTGGGCTGATGCTGGTTTTTCTGGTTGCGACCGCCTGGGCGCGACTGCACGGGATCGACATCACTTGCGGCTGCTTCGGCACCGCGAGCAGCAACCTCTCGCTCACCTGGCACCTCGTACTCGATGGCGGCATCCTCGCGGCTTTGCTCGTTCTCTGGCTGATCCGCGAGCCCATGCCGGCGGCGAACCCAGCCTAACGAATCGTCGGAGAGGCGTCCCCGAGGCGGTCGGGGCACGATTGCTTCTTGATGGAAACACCAATTCTCTATGTGAAACGCGGCTGCCCCTATTGCGCGGATGCAATCGAACATCTCGACCAGGAAGGGATCGAATACCGATCGGTCGAGGTCCGGAGCGACCCGGCCGAGATGAAGAAGCTGGTGGAGGTCTCGGGTCAATCGAAGACGCCCACCCTGGTCTGGAATGGGGATGTCCTGGCCGATTTCGGGACCGAAGAGCTGGCGAAATTCCTCGCCGCCCACGCCGAGAAGTAGTCGTCAGGCGAGGGACCGGGCGAGGAAGCGGCGGAGCTCGCCGGCCTCATCGAGTTCCACTTCCTGAAGCTCGAATGGCGTTCCCTCGCCGGTGGCGTTCCGGAGGAGCACGCGGGTGCCGCGGGCGCAGAGGAAGAGCGCCCCGAGCTCGAAGGTGTTGGAAAGTTCCACCCGCTCGAGCTCGAACGTCGCGGTCAGTTGCACGCGCATGGAAGGTTCCGAGGCGGCGGTCAGCTCCAGGTTGCCGGCAGCGTTTTCCCCCTGAAAATTGGCCTCGCCCACGGCAAACGAAGGGTCCGTCGCCTGCGGCGGCACGGCCTGCCCGGTCGGGATCAGGCGCACCGTCTCGATCTGCCCGTTGCCGCCCAGTTGGAAAGGGCCAAGACGGAAACCCATGCCCAACGGAAAGCCCGTCAGCTCGGCGCTCATTTGCACTGAGACGACATCGTCGACCGGCTGGAGCCGCACAAAATCAATCCGAAGCAGCGGAGTCAGCTGGAGCCCCACGACTTCGAGCGCAAAGGTTACGTTGAGTTCGGCCCGTTTCGCGAAGCGGGCGGCGACCTCGCTGCGCGTCGCGACCGGACTGACCGGTTCCGGCGGAAACGCGGGCGATGGCGCGGCTGCGACCGGTAACGGTGCGGCGGCCGGTGGTTCCACAATTTCGGGGGCGATTACTTTCAGTGCAGGTGCCTCCACGATCCCGATGACGGACGAAATCGAGGGCGGCGGTGCGTTTGCCGCGGGCCCCTCCTCGCTTCGACCGTGTCCATTGCGCAAAGGCGGTGCCGGCCCTTCCGGGGGCGGCATCACGCTTACCGGGGCAGGCGCTGTCGCTGTCGGCTTCGGTTGGTTCTTCGGCCGCGGACCGCTCGCCAGCGCTTTCTCAACCGCGTTGATCAAGGCCCCGGAAAGAAACGGTTTCGGCAGGGCCGCGACCACGTTTTCATAATCCTCGGCTGTGCGCGCCAGTTCGGTCAGGTGGCCGGACATCATCAGGACCGGAATGCGCGCCGTCGTCTCGTCTTCGAGAAGTGCGCGGCAGACCTGGTCGCCCGTCGTGTCCGTCAGGCTGTAGTCGAGCAGGACCAGATCGGGGTGCGCGCTGCGGGCCAGCTCCGCGCCTTCCCGGCCGGTCGCGGCGGTCACGACCTGAAAACTGTGATCGGCCGTGGCCAGGACGTCGGCCACGAAGATGAGTAGCATCTCCGTGTCGTCGATGACGAGGATTTTCTTGCCCGTCTTGGCTACCGGCGGGCGCGGCGCGGGCGTTTCGCCTGAAGGTTTCACGACTGGTCGCGGCGGCAGTTTGCGGAAAACCTGGAGGAGCAGCTCCGGCCAGGGAAGATCGATGCTGCGCGGGTTTTCCGCGGGCAGCGCCGTCTCGCTCAGGTCGCTCTCGGGCCAGCTCACGATTTCCTCGAGCGCCGGGAGCCCGGTGGAAAGCCGGGTGGCGGCGTGCAGGATCTGGCCCCTCTTGAAATGGATCTCGCCTTTGCGCCCGTCGCCGCGCTCGAGGTGCACGACCGCCGTGCAGCCGGTCAGGCATTTCAGCTGCATGAGGTCGAAAATGCTCAGATCGCGCACGGTCCCGCGCACGCTTCCTTCGGACTCGGTCCAGGGACCGACCAGGGCCTGCACGGCCGCGCCAAATTCCGCGAGGTCGAAAGGTTTCTCGATGAACTGGAGCGCGCCGGTGGTGCCGCGCTGGGCCTGCAGCTTGCGCGAAGTGCCGGCCGCGATCACGAGGACGCGGGCGTCGGGATATTGCTTCTGCAGATTTCTAAAAAAACGAATCTCGCCCGAGGGCGGGGGATCGAGGTCGATGACGTACAGCTCGGGCCGCATCCGGGCCGCGGCCGTCTCGGCTTCGGCGAAGTTATGCGCCACTTCGATGCCGTGGAGGGGCGCAAATTTGCGCAGGGCGGAGGAGATCGCGACCGCCAGGGCGCCGTATTCCTCGACTAAAAGAATGCCGCGCGGGAGGTCGTCGGAGGCTGAGGTTGGAGGCTGAGCAGGCACGTTAGGCAGGAGAAAGGCGCACGAGGATAGAGAATGGCTTGCGCAGGTCAAAGCAACCCAGCGCAAGTTGCATGCCGGGGCGGCGCTTTGTTAGGACGGTCCCCGTCCTCCGTTATTCGTAACGGAGCGCCTCAATCGGGTCGAGCGAAGCCGCACGATAGGCCGGGTAGAGCCCAAAGCCGATTCCAATCGCCGAGCAGACGACTAATCCTGCCACCGCCCAGCCAAACGGGAAAATCAGGCTCACCTTCAGCCAAAGGGCGAGGGCATCGCCGCCGAGCACGCCGAGGAGGATGCCGAGGATGCCGCCCGCCTCCGAGATGAAGACCGCCTCGGCCAGGAACTGGCGGAGGATGTCGCGGTTGCGCGCGCCGATCGATTTGCGAATTCCGATCTCTTTTGTGCGCTCGGTCACGCTCACGAGCATGATGTTCATAATCCCGATCCCGGCCGCGAGCAGCGCGATCGTGCTGATCACGAAAGCACCGATCCGGATGACCCCCGCGATCGAGACGAACGCGCTCTTGAGCGAGTCGTTCGTGTAAATCTCGAAATCGTTTTCCTCCTCCGCGCGCAACCCGCGCACGACCCGCATCGCGCCGACGCCGCGATCAAAGGTGCGGTTGTAATCGAGTTGCGAGGAGGACTGGGTGGCGATGTTGATCGTGCGATTGGCCGAGCCGAAATTTTCGAAAAACCGGGTGATCGGCATGAGCGCGATGTCGTCCTGGCTTTGGCCAAAGGCGGTCCCGCGCTCGCCCATCACGCCCACGATCGAGAAGGTGTGGCCGCCCAGTTTGATCACCCGGCCGAGCGGCGATTCATGCGGGAAAAGGCGCTCCTCGATCGTCCGCCCGACGACCAGGACGCGCCGGCTGAGGGCGACGTCTTCGTCGTTCAGGTTGCGGCCGTAGGCGAGGGTGTAGGCATTGGCGGCGAGGAAGCTTTTATTCGTCCCCACGATCGTAAGGTTGGGCGTGGTCTTGACGCCGTTGTAGACCGCCTGCTTGCCATTATCGAAAACCTTCAGGCAAACTTCCTGCGCATTCCCTTCCATCAACTCCGCGTAGCGCTGCGCTTCGCGATAGCTGATGTCGCGCCGGTTGTCGTATTTCTTCTGGCCGCTCCCGCCGGCTCGCACATTGACCGGGAACTTCGCGAACTGAAAGATGTTCGAGCCGAAAAGGGTAAGCCCGGTCTCGATCGAAGCCTGCATCGCGCCGATCGCGGTCATGACCGAGATGACGGAGAAAACGCCAATCGTGATCCCAAGCATGGTAAGGGCGGAGCGGAGCTTGTTCGCCCCGACCGAGGCGAGGGCCATCGTTAGGATTTCACGAAAGGGCATGGTGCGAGTTCAGTCAGGAATGCTATTCATAACGCAGCGCCGTGACCGGATCCAAACGTGAGGCCGACCAGGCCGGCGCGATGCCTGAAACCAGTCCGGTCATGACCGAGACGATCATGCTCGCGATCACCAGGCCGAACGAAAAACTGATCGGGAACGAGGGAAACGCCTTCGCCATTCCGAAACACATCAGGTAGGCGACGGCCAGCCCGATCAGCCCGCCGACCAGGCAGAGCGCGGTCGATTCAATCAGGAACTGCAACAGGATTGTGCGCTGGCGCGCGCCTAACGCCTTCCGCGTACCGATCTCTTTCGTCCGTTCCTTCACGCTCACGAAGGTGATGTTCATGATCCCGATCGCTCCCACGAAAAGGGAGAGCCCGGTGATGAAAAGACCCGCGATCGCGATCGTCGCTTTCACCCCGTCGAGCGTGCTCTTGAAGGCCTGCTGTTCGTTGATGCTGAAGTCTTCCTTCTTCTCCGGCGGCAGGGAACGCAGGCGGCGCATCACGCCGGTCAACTCATCGTGCGCGTCCGCCATTCGGGTTTTGTCGCGCAC
>JBBSLW010000130.1:0-7811 GCA_038233495.1 Chthoniobacterales bacterium
AACGCGCTTACAGATGCAGGTGGAAGCGTTGCGCACCGCTGCGGCCGACGAAGCATGAGCCCGGACGATTCGTTAGGCAAAATCGACTGGATCCCGCGCCCGCGCAGCACGCAACTGCGCCGCCTCGGGATCGAGACGGTGAGCGATCTCCTCACGCATTATCCCTGGCGTTACGAGGATCGGCGCGAGTTTGCCGGTTTCCCGCGGGAGGAAAGCGAGCAGCCGGTCTGTCTCTGCGGCGAAGTGGTCAAGACGCGCGCCAACCATTTGGGCCGGGGTCGAAAAATTTTCGAGGCGACCCTGCAGGAAGACGGGGCGCACGCGCTCAGCCAGCCGCTCGTCCTGCGCTGGTTCAATCTGCATTACGTCCAGAAGATAATCCTGACGGGGCAGCGGCTGGTCGTTTTCGGCAAACCGCGCCGGCGCGGTCAGAGGCTTTGCATGGAGCATCCGGAATTCGAGGTGATCGAAAACGACGAGGAAATCTCGATCCATTTCCGGCGGATCACGCCGATCTATCCGGCGACGGAAGGACTTTCCCAGCGGGTCCTGCGCAGTTTGATTCACCAGATTTTGAAGGAATCAGAAACCGGCGTGCTGACAACTTTGCTGCCAGCGAGCCTGCGAAATTGCGGTGCCTTCGACGCCTGGCGTGAGATTCATTTTCCATCGTCGGGGGAGAAGCTGGCGGAGGCGCGCGAGGCGATTGTGCTGGGAGAATTCTTCGCGATGCAGATGCTGCTTTCCTCCCGGCGCGCGGAAGCGCGAGCCCGCGCCGGGGCGGCACATTGCGGGCGCGGCGAATTGCTCGAGCGTTTCCTGCGCGGGCTGCCCTTTGACCTGACGAACGCACAAGTCCGCGTCATCGAAGAGCTGCGCGGTGATCTCGGTGCGAAGTTTCCGATGAACCGGCTCCTCCAGGGCGATGTCGGCTCTGGCAAAACCGTGGTCGCGACCGCGGCCATGCTCCTCGCGGTGGAAGCGGGCTTCCAGGCCGCCCTGATGGCGCCAACCCAGATCCTGGCCGAGCAACATTACGCCGTGCTGCGGCGCTGGCTGGAGCCGTTAGGCGTGTCCGTGTCGTTGCGCACCGGCGCGCGGAAGGAGGATCCGCTGCCGTTGTTTGCCCAAGGCAACGCAAACGTTCCGGGGAGCACGGGCTGTCAGCCCGTCGTGCCGGAGAGTCTCTCCGGCACATCGGCGCAGCAAACACGCTACGCAAAGCGCAACCTGCCGCATTTCGAGCGGCCTTGGGCGAAATATGCGGTCACCTTCTCGACCCGGAAAAAGCGAATCCTTTCGGAAGACGCGCGCAAAATTGTGCTGGACTCGCTTCTGCATTGGAAGGACCAGCGATATGTCCTCTATGCCGCCTGCGTCATGCCGGACCACGTTCATCTCCTGCTCGAGCCGGGAGTCAAGGAAACGAAAAGTGAAGGGGTGGTGTTCTTTTCGTTAGGAGAAATTTTTCACAGCGTGAAGGCGCACACTGCCCGCGCGATCAACAAGGCCGCCGGAACGACCGGGCCGGTCTGGGAAGAGGAATGGTTCGATCGGTTGATCCGCTCCGAGCGAGATCTGCAGGAGAAGTTCGATTACATCCTGCGTAATCCATTCGATGCTGGACTGGAGGAGGATAGTCCATATCCGTGGGTTTGGTTTCCGGGGATTTCGGATGATTCCAGTGCGCGCGAGCGGCGCGCAGACTGCACGCCGCGACGGGCTGACAGCCCGTGCTCCCCGGAAAAAGAGCAACGCACGCTGGGCCAGATTTTCGTCGGCACTCATGCGCTGCTTTTTGAGCCGGAGGGGCTCGAAAATCCCGGGCTTGTTGTGATCGATGAACAGCACAAGTTCGGTGTCGCGCAGCGCGGGCTTCTGACGTCAGCCGAACCCGCGCCCGATGTGCTCGTCATGACCGCGACGCCGATCCCGCGCACCCTCACGATGAGTCTTTACGGCGATCTCGATGTCTCGACGATCGATGAGATGCCGGCCGATCGCGGGCGAATCGTGACCGCCGCGCGCGAGGATTCGAAATTGCCCGATGTGCTCCTGTTTCTGCGCCGGGAACTGGAAAATGGCCGGCAGGTTTACATCGTGTATCCGCTGATCGACGAGAGCGAGAAACTCGAGGTGAAGGCGGCTTCGGCCGAGTTTGAGAAATGGCGGGAACGCCTCGAGCCGTTCACCTGCGAACTCCTGCACGGTCGCATCCCGGCGCCGGAAAAACAGGCGACGATGGAGCGCTTCCGCCGCGGCCTAACGAGCGTGCTGGTAAGCACGACGGTGATCGAGGTGGGCGTGGATGTGGGGAACGCCACCGTCATGCTGATCGAAAACGCGGAGCGTTTCGGGCTCGCGCAGATGCACCAGCTGCGCGGCCGGATCGGGCGCGGCGAGCACAAGTCGTATTGCATTCTGCTCCGCTCCGATCCTTCCGAGGAGACGATCGCGAAGCTGGCTGTGCTCGAGAAGACGAGCAACGGCTTCGAGGTGGCGGAGGCCGACTGGGAGATGCGCGGACCGGGCGATCTCCTCGGGACGGCGCAGAGCGGGCTGCCGGCGTTAAAACTCGGCAACCTGCGTTCCGATGCGCAATTGATGCAGCGGGCGCGCGCCGCCGCGCTCGAGATTTTCCGGGGCGATCCGGAGCTCGCGAAGCCGGAAAATCAACATTTCCGGGCTTTGGTTGTCGAAGATGGGGGAAAAAGCTTCTCCCACGTCAGCTGATGAAAAATTTACTCAAATTTCTATTGTTAGTCATTGTCCTGAGCGCGGGCGTATCGCTGCTCTACGATTACCAGTTGCGGCATGGTCGGCTGAAACTGGATTCGTCCCGCGCCACTCCCGAAAAATATTCCCTGGCCGACAACGCGTCGGTCGATCCTAAATCGATCGCGAGTCTCGGTTCGTTGAGCGATGAACGCCGCAGGCTGGTGGCCGGCGTGATCCCATCGGTCGTGAGCGTGAAGACGACGAAACGGGTGCAACGTCCTCAATACGGGATGGATCCGTTTGAATTTTTCCGCGGCAACATGCGCCAGTTCCGCAGCCCGGGGGATGAGGCGATGGTGCAAAATTCGCTCGGCTCAGGCGTGATCGTGACTAATGAAGGTCACATCATCACGAACAACCACGTGGTCGATCACGTGGACGAGATCGAAGTGCTCCTGAGCGATGGTCGCACGAAAAAAGCGCGTCTCATCGGGGCCGACGCGCAGCTCGATCTGGCGGTCTTGAAAATGGACGAGGCCGGGGTGAAACCGCTCAAGCTGGGCGACTCCGACGCGATGCAGGCGGGAGATTTTGTGCTCGCGGTGGGCAATCCGTTTGGCTTCGAGGAGACGGTCACGGACGGCATCATCAGCTCGAAAGGGCGCCCGAATCGCGCCGATGATTTCAGCGATCTCCTTCAAACCAACGCTGCGATCAATCCCGGCAACAGCGGCGGTCCGCTGATCAATCTGCGCGGTGAAGTGATCGGGATTAACACCGCGATCATCTCGCGCAGTGGCGGCTCGCAGGGCATCGGATTCGCGATCCCATCGAACACCGTGAAGATGGCGCTCGAGAGTCTGCTCAAAAAAGGCCGCATCATTCGCGGTTATCTCGGTATTGAAACGGCCGCCCCGCAACCCGGCCAACCCAGCCCGAAGGATGACGCTGGCGTGGTCGTGACGGCGGTAGTACCAAATTCTCCGGCTGCGGAAGCGCAAATCCAGCGCGGCGATGTCATCCAGAAATTTAACGGGCACGACGTGCGCAACATCTCGGAACTGCGCCGGCTCGTGACGCAGGTGGAGTTGGACAGGAAGGTCGACGTGCAGGTGACCCGGCAGGGAAAGCCGGTCACGGTCTCGGCCAAGATCACGGAACGCCCGGTGGATTACGGACTGGCCCAGGCTAATCCGGGACGCCAGCCGCGCCAGCCCGGCCAGCCGCCCCAGTCGCTCCAGCCCGCGCCTAACGAACCCGACACGGACCAGCCGGACGACGGTCTTTCGGGCGAAGGCGTGCTCGACTCGATCGAGGTGCGGGAATTGACCCCGCAACTGGCGCAAAAGCTCGGCGTGCCTCCCAGCGTGCGCGGGGTGGTGGTGGCCCAGGCGGGGACCGGCGTCGGCGGCGGCCTCCTGCGGGCGGGCGACGTGATCGAGGCGGTCAATCAGGAGCCGGTCTCCTCGGTTGAGGAATACGAGCAGGTCCTTCAGGGTTTGGATCCGGGCCAGCCGCAGGTGCTCTCGGTTTGTCGTCAGCGCAGCCGTTCTTTCGTGGTGGTGAAGCCGCGGTAACGAGCGCGCAATGCGGGCATTTCTTAGTCGTCTCCGTAAACGCGCACCGCGCGGCTGACTTACGAATCAGTGAATAATGGTCGGATCGGTAAGGTCCAACCTGCACACACCAATGAAACGAATCCTACTCGCACTAATGATGGTCGGTTTCCTGCTCCCGCTCGCCCCAAGCGCGAAAGCGGACGCCGAGGTCTCACTCAACTTCTTTTACGACACCCTCTCGGATCAGGGGAGCTGGCTGGAGGTGGCCGATTACGGTTACGTCTTTCAGCCGGACGTGGCCGTGAGCGGCTCGGACTGGCGTCCTTACTCCGATGGCTATTGGGCTTATACCGATGCCGGCTGGACCTGGGTGTCCTACGAGGACTTCGGCTGGGCCACTTATCACTACGGTCGCTGGGCAAACCTCGACAGCTATGGCTGGGTCTGGGTGCCGGGTTATGACTGGGGTCCGGCCTGGGTTTCCTGGCGTACCGGCGGGGACTATGTCGGTTGGGCGCCTTTGCCGCCTCAGGGAGGCAACGTCGTCTATGAAGGCCGCGCCATTACCGGCAACGTCGACGTGAGTTTTGGCATCGGACCTCTCTATTATAACTTCGTCGACATTCGCTACATCGGCGAACCCGTCCTGCGCGGCCGTTTGATCCCGGCCAGCCGCAACGTCACGATCATCAACAACACCGTGAACGTGACCAACATCACCTATAACAACTCGACCGTAATCAACAACGGACCCGACCTGGCGCGTGTGAACCAGTATTCCACGCGGCCCGTGCAACGTCTGACCCTGCAGCGGGAAGCGAACGTTGGGGCAGATTTCGCGAGCCGTCGCGGCAACCTGAACCGGGTTAATGGCAGCACGCTGATGGTTGCGGCGCCGGCGGTACAGCGTTCGCAGGAGAAGTTCGCGCCCAAGCAGGTGAAGGCCAAGGTCGAGAAGCCGAAGTTCGAAAAAGGCTGGCAGGGAATCCAGAATCGCCAGCAGGTCGAGCAGGAAATGAAAAAGGAGAACGCGCAGAACGTGCCGCCTCCCACATTCCAGCCGAACAAGGGAACCAAAGCCGAAGCAGGCGCCGCGGCCCAGACGGGCGCGCAGCCTAACGAGAATGCCGGCGCCGCCGCGCAGACTCCGGCCGCCGGGAATGACCGGGCGGCCGCGAAAGCCGAGCGCCGGGCGCGACGGGAAAAACGCGGACAAAACGCCGCTCAACCTGGAGAGCAGAATGCGACCGAGAACGCTGAGCAGGCCGCTGACCAAAGCAATCAACAGAGTGCTCGTGAACAAAAACGGCAGCAGGCGGAACAGCGCCGGGCCGAGCGCGCCGCGAAAGCGGAGGGCGCGGAGGCCCAGCTTGGCCAGCAGCAGGAGGAAGGCCAGCAGAACGCCGAGCGTGCTCGTCGCGCAGCGGAGCGCAAAGCTCAGCAGGATCAGTCCAGCCAGCAGGAATCTGAGAAGGCTCGGATGAAAGCGGAACGCGAGCGTGGGAACAGCGACGCGCAAAAGCCCGAGCAGTCGCAGCGCCCCGACCGTGCGCAACAACGGGCGGAACGTGCTCAGCAGCAGGAAGCCCAGCGCGCTGAACGCAGCCAGCGGGCGGAGCGAGCCCAGGAATCCCAGGGTGCCGAGCAAGCTCAGCAACCCGAGCGCGCACAGCGGCCGGATCGTCCTGATCGTGCCGATCGCCCCGACCGTGCACAGCGTCCTGAACGCGCCCAGCAGCCTCAAGAAGCGCAACGTCCCGATCGCGCCCAGCGTCAGGAAAGCCGCCGGCAGGAACAAGCCAGCCCGCAGGGACAGCAGCAGATTCCCAACGAAGGTCGCAAAGGCAAAAAAAACAAGCCGACCGAAGAGCCCTCTCCGCAGGGCTAAAGCAAACTTGGAGTTAATTTAGCGGCCCCGGGATTTCTCCCGGGGCCGTTTTGCTTTCTCCAGAGATCTACAAAAGCTCGGCGATCTGGACTGCGTTCAAGGCCGCGCCCTTGAGCAACTGATCGCCCGCCACCCAGAGAGCGAGCCCATTCTCGAGCGCGCAATCCAGTCGCAACCGGCCGGCCTGGCAATGATCCTTCCCGGCGGCCTCGAGCGGCGTCGGATACCGGTTGCTGGCGGGCTCGTCGACGAGGTCGAGCCCGGGCGCTTTCGAAAGCGCATCGCGCGCGGTATCGACCGAAACCGGCCGCTCAAATTCGGCGCTGATGGCGACCGAATGCGCGCGATAAACCGGCACCCGCACACAAGTGACCGAGGCGCGAAAATCGGGCAGGTGCATCATCTTGCGTCCTTCATTTTGCAACTTCATCTCTTCCCGGGTGTAGCCGTTTTCGAGGAAGGAATCGACCTGCGGCAGGACATTAAACGCGATCGGGTGCGGATAGATTTCCGTGACTGGCGGGCGACCTTCCACGTTCGCCGCGACCTGTTGTCTGAGTTCCTCGATCGCCCGCGCGCCCGTCCCCGAGACCGCCTGATAACTTGCGGCAAAAACGCGCCGCAACCCGAAGGCCAGATGCAGCGGGTAAAGGGCCATCAACGCGACCGCGGTGGTGCAGTTTGGATTTGCGATCAGCCCGCGATGCCCGCGCACATCCTCCGGATTGATCTCCGGAATGATGAGCGGCACCTCCGCGTCCATCCGGAAGGCGGACGAGTTGTCGATCACGACCGCGCCGGCGCGCTGCGCGACGGGAGCAAACTCGCGCGCTCTTCCCGATCCCGCGCTGAAGAAGGCGAGATCGATTCCCGCGAATGAATCCGCGTCGAGCGCGGCCACGGGAATTTTCTCCCCGCGAAAATCGAGCGTTTTCCCGGCCGAGCGTGGCGAAGCAAGCAGCCGCAAACTTGCGATGGGGAAATTACGGCGTTCCATCACCCGCAGGAGCTCGATCCCGACCGCGCCAGTCGCGCCGACGATCGCAACGTGATAGTTTTTTGGCATCGCGAGCACAGTCTATCGCCCGCCTCTCGAGATGCAAATGCCCGAACTGATGATCCGAGTTTCCGTGCCTGAGCAACGGCTCGAGCTCGTCGCGGGCGAGAATGTCCTGGCCAGTTATCGGATTTCGACTTCGCGTTTCGGTCTCGGTTCCGAGGAGGGCAGCAATAAAACGCCGCTGGGAAAATTCAAGATCGGGGAGAAAATCGGCGCAGATCTTCCCGCGGGCACCATTTTCCGGAGCCGCATCCCGCTCGCGCCGGAAGAGGCGCCGCCGCCGACCGAGGATCTCGTCCTCTCGCGCATCCTCTGGCTCGACGGGTTGGAGGAACACAACGCGAACACGCGCGACCGCTTTATTTACATCCACGGCACCAACCACGAAGACGAGATTGGCCGGCCGGCCAGCCATGGTTGCATCCGAATGAAGAACGCCGATCTGATTGCGCTCTTCGACCAGGTCCCGGCCGGGGCCGAAGTCGTGATCGCGACCTAGCGAAAAAAGGGCGAGAAATTCGTTGCGCGCACTGATTTCCCCGCCTAAACAGTCGGCAGCAACCTGCTAGGGAAGGAGGCGAGTATA
>JBBSLW010000131.1:0-7746 GCA_038233495.1 Chthoniobacterales bacterium
CCGAAGTCGGCGCCCGCACGATCCGCTGGAGAGTAGCGCGTTGGGTTGGATCAATTTCAAGAGCCTGAATCGGTCGTGCCATCCTGCCACAATGAACCTCTTCTTTGTTGTGTCCAGCTATTTCGTGAACGCTAGACTAGAAGACCCGACCGGCTATGTCATCGACGACGAGCTGGCGTATCAACCGCTGGCTGCTCTCGGCTGGCGCGTCGAGGCGATCCCGTGGCGCCGGGCCGAGGTCGAATGGCGCGCCTACGACGCGGTCGTGATCCGATCGCCTTGGGACTACACGAACGACCCGGAGACGTTCCTTGGTGTCCTTGGCGAAATTGAGCGTTCCGGCACGCCCCTCCATAACCGGCTCGACCTCGTCCGCTGGAACACTCGCAAACTTACCTCCGCGACCTGGCCGGGCGCGGCGTTCCGGTCGTGCCCCACGATCTGGCGCGACCGGCTCCAGCCTAACGAGCTGTCAAATTTAATCTCCGAAGTCGGAAGCGCGGAAGTGGTGATCAAGCCGGTGGTGGGGGCGAATGCCGGTGGCGCCTTTCGTCTTACCGCGCAGACCGCGCGCGACCGGGATGGTGAGGTCAGCGCATACTATGCGGGCCGCGCGTTGATGGCGCAGCCGTTTCTCTCCCCGATCACGACCGAGGGCGAGTTCTCGTTGTTCTACTTCAACGGTGCGCATAGCCACACCATCTCGAAAATGCCAAAGGCCGCCGATTTCCGCGTGCAGGAAGAACACGCGGCTTGATCACGGCCATCGGATCTAACGACGTGTTGCGCGCCGCTGGCGACCTCGTCCTGCGCGCCATCGGAGAGGCGCCGCTCTACGTCGCGCGGGCGGTGCACCGCCCCCTTTTCCTCGTCACTGATCACCGATCACTGGTCACTTCTCCAGATCGAACCGATCCAGGTTCATCACCTTGTCCCAGGCAGCCACGAAGTCGTGCACGAGCTTCTTCTCCCCATCCGCGCTGCCATACACTTCCGCGAGAGCGCGGAGAATGGCGTTCGAGCCGAAGACAAGATCGTAGCGCGTGCCGGTCCACTTCTTTGCCCCGGTTTTGCGATCGACTCCTTCGAACTCTGACGCGTCGTCGGAGACCGACTTCCATTCTGTCGCCATGCTGAGCAGGTTGACGAAAAAGTCGTTCGTTAGGGCTTCCGGGCGCTCGGTCAAGGCACCGTGCTCCGTCTCGCCCACGTTCGTATTCAGCACACGCATGCCGCCGACGAGTGCCGTCATCTCGGGCGCCGTCAGGGTGAGCAATTGCGCCTTGTCGATCAGTAACGACTCCGCCGGGATCGGGTATTTCGCTTTCACGTAATTCCGGAATCCGTCCGCGACCGGTTCGAGCGGCTCGAAAGCCTCCACGTCCGTCTGCTCCTGCGAAGCATCCATCCGTCCCGGCTTGAAAAGCACCGTGACGTCGTGCCGGGCGTTTTTCGCCGCCTGTTCCACGCCGGCGCAACCGGCTAGCACGATCAGATCAGCGAGCGAGACTTTCTTCCCGCCGGTCGCCGCGCCGTTGAACTCCTGCTGAATGCTTTCCAGCTTTGCGAGCACCTTCGCGAGCTGGTCCGGTTGGTTGACCGCCCAATCTTTCTGCGGCGCCAAACGAACGCGCGCGCCGTTTGCGCCGCCGCGTTTATCGGAGCCGCGAAAGGTCGAAGCCGAAGCCCATGCCGTCGAGACGAGCTGCGAAACCGGCAGCCCCGCCGCGAGCACCTTGCTCTTCAGCGCCGCGATATCCTGGTCATCGATCAACGGATGATCGACCGCCGGAATCGGATCCTGCCAAAGGAGTTCCTCCGCCGGCACGTCCGGCCCCAGATAACGCGCGCGCGGCCCCATATCGCGATGCGTCAATTTGAACCACGCCCGCGCAAACGCGTCCGCGAACTCCTCCGGGTTCGCCATGTAACGCCGCGAAATCTTCTCGTAAGCCGGGTCCACCCGCAGCGCCAGATCGGTCGTGAGCATAAACGGCGCGATCTTCTTCGAAGGATCGTGCGCGTGCGGGATCGTCCCTTCGCCGGCGTCATCCTTCGGCTTCCACTGGTGCGCGCCGCCCGGGCTCTTCGTCAGTTCCCAGTCATACTTGAAGAGGTTTTCGAAATAGCCAGTGCCCCACTGCGTCGGCGTGCTCGTCCAGGTCACTTCGAGGCCGCTCGTGATTGTGTCGCCGCCTTTGCCCCTGCCGTAACTGTTCTTCCAGCCGAACCCCTGCGCCTCGAGGCCCGCCCCTTCCGGCTCGTCCGCCACGTGGCTGGAATCCGCCGCCCCGTGCGTCTTGCCGAAAGTGTGACCGCCCGCGATCAGCGCGACAGTTTCCTCGTCGTTCATCGCCATGCGGCCGAACGTCTCCCGGATATCGATCGCCGAGAGCGCCGGATCAGGGTTCCCGTCCGGCCCCTCGGGGTTCACGTAAATGAGACCCATCTGCACCGCGGCCAGCGGCCGCTCCAGGTCGCGCGAGTGGACGTCGCCATCCGCGTCGTCATCCGACACGAGGACGCCGCCCGGTTTCTCCACGCCCTCGGAGCCGTGCCCGTAGCGGATGTCGCCCCCGAGCCAGGTCCGTTCGCTGCCCCAGTAGATATCCTGGTCGGGCTACCACGTGTCCTCGCGTCCACCTGCGAACCCAAAGGTCTTAAAGCCCATCGTCTCGAGCGCGACGTTGCCGGTCAGGACATACAGATCCGCCCACGAAATCTTGCGGCCATACTTCTGCTTGATCGGCCAAAGAAGCCGGCGCGCCTTGTCCAGGCTCACATTATCCGGCCAGCTGTTGAGCGGCGCGAACCGCTGCTGCCCGCGCCCGGCGCCGCCGCGACCGTCCCCGGTGCGATAAGTGCCCGCGCTATGCCACGCCATCCGGATGAAGAGACCGCCGTAATGCCCGAAATCTGCCGGCCACCAATCCTGCGAATCGGTCATGAGCGCGGCCAGATCTTGCTTCACCGCCGCTAGGTCGAGACTCTTGAATTCCTCCGCGTAATTGAACTTCTCGCCCATCGGATCGGACTTCGCGGAATGCTGGCTCAGCAGCTCCACCTTGAGCCGGTTCGGCCACCAATCCTGGACCGATTTCGGCGCGCTGCCGGCAGAGTGGTTAAAAGGGCATTTCGCTTCGGGATTGGCTTCGTTCGTGGTTTGGTCAGGCATAAAATTTGTGATTCAGTCGAAACTGAAACTCAATCATTTCTCCCGCGTCTTCAAGCGGATCACTTGAGACGAGCGCTCAGCATGACCGGGTGCCTCCTCGGCGATGAGGAAAATAGTTTGATCTGGAAGCCAGGAAACCAGGATGAGACACGGAAAAGATGAATTAGAAACACAGGAAAGCGGGAAAAGAGAGGCAGCAGCCGGGACCCGGCCTTGACTTAGTCCGCTCCTTCCTGCTTTTCTCTTTTCCTGATTCCATCTCTTTTTTCTGGCTTCATGGCTTCCAGATTCTCTCTCTGCTCGCGCGCGTGATTAACGGCCTGATTCAGCCTCGATAGAGCTTATGCGTGCCGACGTCGAGGCTTGTCACCCACTCACCACCGATTCGAAAAAGCACCCGCAAATCGCCCTCCATCACGGCGCTGTAAATCGTGTGTTTCACTCGCGCTGAGAGCCGATGGATTTCGTGGGAGCGGAGCGCGGGATGGAACGGATCGTCTTTGAACAGCGTCCAGGCTCGACAAACCGAAGCCTTCTGCGAATCGTTTAGGCGATAAAAGTTTCGCAGAACTTTTCGACGGCCGGGAACCGATAGTTCACGCGCTCGGCGGATCTTCCGTCAGCACTGTCTCCATGGGCAAGAAGCGTCCCTGCTCAAAATCTTCCAGTGCGTCGATAAAGTCTTGAGGGATCTCATCTTCCGCGAGCTGACGCATCTGGGCCACCAACTTCTCGCACTCCGCGCGGAGCAGTGCGCGGATCTCCTCGAGAATCTGTTCCGCGGTCATGCAGCGATGCTAAGCCACCGGGGCACCGCCGGCAAGACGGCGCTTCCGTCTCTCTAAGATCAGGACCTCGGTTCAGAATGGAAAAAAGGTCTGATCTGGAAGCTAGGAAACCAGGATGGTCCGGAAAAGATGAATCAGGAACGCAGGAAAAGATGACCGAACTTCGAGCGGGGCTGTCACTCAGTTAGCTTCCTTCCTGCTTTCCTGCGTTTCTGATTCATCTTCTTATTCCCGTTCCCCTGCCCTCCTCCACTTCCCGGCTTCTTGGGCTTCCTGATTCATCTCATCCCCTTCGCCGGGCAACGCGCGGCCCGCTCCCGCCGGAGAACTCGCTGCTCACGCCGCCGCAACGGCCCGCTCAGTTGCGCCGGATTCCAGCCCTTGGGATTCGGCAGTACCGCCGCTAGCAGGGCCGATTGCTCCCGCGTTAGCCCGCGCGCGCTCATGCCGAAGAAATGCTGCGCGGCCGCTTCCCCCCCCGTAGATCCCGCGTCCCATCTCGATCACATTGGCATACAGCTCCAGGATGCGCCGCTTCGGCAGCAGCGCCTCCATCCAGAGCGTGTAGTACGATTCCAGGCCTTTCCTCATCCATGACCGCCCCTGCCAGAGAAAGATCGAGCGCGCGCATTGATTCGTGATCGTGGAGGCGCCCCGCACCAGCTTCCCGGTCCGCTCCGCTTTCTTCATCGCCAGGTCCACCTCCTTCCAGTCAAAGCCCTCATGCTGGAAGAACCGCTCATCCTCCGACACCCAGAGATGCTTCAGGAACATCTCCGGCATTTGCTCCAGGTCGATCCAGCGATAGCGCAACGGCGCCTTCGGTTCGCTCGAGAACATCTGGCCGCCTTGTTTCGAGCAACATCGGCAGCGTTCGCGGCGGATTCACGAAACGCACCACCGCCACCTGCAGCGCCGGGATGAGGAACAACGCCGTCAGCAACAGCGGGCACCGATTCCAGCCCCGTGTCAGTTTTCGTTTCCTTTTCGGCGGTTGGAAGGCTTTGGCCATGAAGAACAATCGCCTTCGTTCAGATTATCTCATTTTGAAAGCCCGGCCTCGGTATGGCCTGCGTTACGGCTACTTTAGCCTTCCTACTTTGAAAAAGAATAAGGGGGTCAGTCCGAGGGTCAGTCCGGGAATCTCGGCATTCGACGGCCAGCGATGTGGCCGCCTTACCTCCTACTCGTGCTCCTGCTCCTGATCGGATCTTAGATTTCCGGCTGCTGTTCCGTCGTTAGCTTTGGGGTGGGAATCGGACAGTTACTGCCATCAGCTCCTTGCACGGTTTCGGGGCGGCTGCCCTGGGTTCTCTGAGCGAAAGTCACTGGCCGGGCCGGCCACCGACCGACAGGCCGGCGACCTGGGCTTCCCGGGGATTTGCCGCACGCAGGGCGGAACGGTGGGATCGGGCCGCCGAACAATTAAGAAATCCTCCCCTTCAAAGGGATTGCCGGGGCTGCCGGGGACGCCGGCGGCTTTTCTCGCAGGCGCTGACGAGAGGGATGCTGAGAAGCGAGACCGCAGCCATGAGGACGAAGGCGATGGTGTAGCCGTGGGCCGAGACGATCTGGCCGCCGACGGCCGACGACCAGGCTTCGCAGCCGTTGGTCGCGGCCATGAAGGCGCTGAACTGGGTGGCCGCGAGCGGCGGGCGGCTAAGGTCCATGAACAAAGCGTAGGAGGAGGCGATGAAGAGACCGATGCACAAATAAAGTCCGGTGAGCGTGACCGCCAAGGCGGACATGGTCGGCGTTCCGGCGTAGTTGAGGGCGGCGAGGACGAGGACCATCAAGCTGAAGCCGACAATGCCGGCGATGACGGAGGGCGCGTGTCCGAATTTGTCCGCAGAAACGCCGCCGAGCAGGCCGCCGATGATGGTGGCCCCGACGACGGGCAGACCGAGGAGCCAGCCGATCGTTTCCTTGCCGAGCCCGTGGTCGACGAGCATGGGACCGGCGAGGATGCCAGCCGACTCAAACGCCGCGCCGGCGGTGAGCGCGAGCAGCAACCCGAGCCATGTGCTCGGGCGGCGAAAGATTTGCGTCGCGCCCGCGGGCCAGAAGGCGCCGCCGGCGTGCGACGCGTCGGGCGCTTCCGGTTCGCGCATGAAAGCGACGGCGGTCATCGAAGTCCAGATGCAGGTGACGAGGGCGAGGATGACGACGGGAAAACCGACATGCGCGGAAAGGACGAGCGCGCCCCCGCCGAAGAGGCTGCGCCCGGCGAGCATCCCCGCCTGCATCGCGCCGTTGAGCCGGCCGCGGTCTTCGTCGGGCACGAGGCGAAGCGCGAGCGCATCGACCGCCACATCCTGGGTGGCGGCGGAGAAGGTGTGCGCGAGGAGCAGCGCCGCGACGGCGAAGAAGTGGTGCTCCGGATCAAGCCAGAGCAACGGCAGGAGGGTGAAGCCCATGAGCAGTTGCGCGGAGACAACCCAGGCGCGCAATCCGCCGCGATGCCCCGGCGCGCGATCGACGAGCGGCGCCCAGAGAAATTTCCCGACCCACGGCAGCACGAGGATGCTCGTCAGGATCGTGATTCGCCCGAGGTCGAGCCCTTGCAGCCGCAGCCAGGTCGGCAGCGCCCACCAGATGAAACCGATCGGCCCGCCCTCGCCCAGGTAGAGCAGGGCAAAGAGCAGCCGCGATCTGGCGGGCGGCGTGGAATCCGGCATCAGTGCAGTGTGATTCGCGCGGCGCGCGAATGCCCAGCTTCAACTTCGCCGCGGAGAACGATGTGTGAGACAGAGAGAGTGCGCCATGCGGCTTGGCGGGACGGGCGCCGTCCCGTCCGTGTCTCCAGAAACTCGGACGACACCCGCCACGGCGGGCAGGCTGTGGTCGTCCCTCCATTCGCTCCGAAACACGCGCGTGCTGAGCGTTGCCTGCGTCAGGCAGGAGATCCCCGAGGGGTCAGTTCGCGGTTGTTTCGGAGGACGGCTCGGCGGGGCTTTGCTCGTCACCTTCGGCGGTGGTGTCACCGGAGGACGGGTTGGCAGCGTTCTCCAGCTTGCGCTGTCTTTTCGCTTCTTTTTTCTTCTGTTTCTCCAGCTCTTTGCGGCGCTTTTCGCCGGAGTAATTTACTCTGGCCACGGCTTATCTCTTTGGTTTCTGGGCCGACTTGGCGGCGTTCGCCGCGTTCTTCTTTTGCGCTGCGCCGGCAGCTTTGCCCTTCTGCTGCGCCTTTTGTTTCTGGTTCGCCTTCGGAGATTTGTCGCCCATGTTGCGTCAACGTCCGTCGTTCCGACCCGGTGTCAACGGGCAGCCAACGGGCGCCGGCCGCCAGAAGGCGCGGCTGGAGGGACGGGCGCAGTTCCGTCCGTGTCTCATGAAACTCGGACGACACCCGCCACGGCGGGCAGGCTGTGGTCGTCCCTCCAGCGCGCCAGGTTCTCGGCGTCCGGGCGGTTACTCGCCTTCCCTATCAACACCGGCGACGCCGGGAGTGGTCGAGGATGATATTCTTCTCGCTGTCGTAGCGGCCAAACTGGAGGACGCCGGTCGGACATTGCTGGACGCAGGCGGAACAGCGGACACATTCCGGATCTTCCATCGGGAGGCCTTTGTTGGCGAAGCTCATCACGTCGATGCCCTGGTGGCAGACAGAGGTGCAGACGTTGCAGGAAATGCACTTATGTCTGTCGGGAAAAATGCGGTAACGAGAGAAGCGGGTGTAGACGTGCATGAGGGCCGCGAGCGGACAGGCAAAACGGCACCAGACCCGGCCGCTAAACCAGAAGTAGAGCCCAACCCCGAGGATGCCGGCCAGGAAGATATCGA
>JBBSLW010000132.1:0-7725 GCA_038233495.1 Chthoniobacterales bacterium
GGAGAAGCGTGTCATCCGCAGGCGCCGGGGAATCGGCTGAGAGAGCCGACGCTAGAGGCCTTCGCGCTCCATCAACTGGCGGAGCCGCTCTTCGTTTTGCGGCTCTTCTTTCAATGCCAGAAGCGGTCGCAGCTCTTCCAAGATGAGCTTGAAGTCGAGCCTGTTGGTCTGTCGTTGCAAGATTCGCTCCACATCGAGCCAATCCAGACCGCGGGCGGCGAAGACCTTGTGCACGACCAGGTCTTCTGCAGAACAGGTCGTCAGGCTCATCTGGTCGTTCACTTTCCACGCAGAGGCACGCTGGATGGTTCGCTCTTCGAAGGGGAGGGCGGCCAACGCCAAATCCAAAGGGACGCCGTTGGAAGCATTCAGCAGGAGAACGCGGCGTGTGCGCGCGAACTCTGCGGCATTCTCGTGACGTGCGCGGAAATGCTCCAGCAATGGCTCGATGAACGTCTCCTCCGCGCCCCAGCCGGTGAGGAGCGTCAGATCCGCATCCGTGGTCACACGAGGTTCCCCCCAGCGCTGCACGGCGAGGCCGCCGATGAAACAAAAGCGGTAATGCTGCGCGGCACAGAACGCCTGCAGCTCAGCGGCGGCGGCGAAGACTCGGTTAATGGGGCCGGGCCTTCCCAAAGATGCGCTGCTGCTCAACAATCCCCAGGCTCTGCTCACGTGCGGGAGAGCGCCAGCCGAGGTCCGGCGGCAGATCGAGCGCATTAAAAGAAGCGACCGCGTCGCTCTCGGTCATGGCGCGCAGTTCTTTGCGTTTCACTTCGAGCAGGCCCTGCTCCGCGAGACGCCATTGCGCCATCCATTGCTTCTGTTCTTCGGGCGTTTCCGCCAGTCGGATTCGGGGTGTTGGTCGGTCTTTTTCGCTCATCGATTTGCCCCAGCAGGCTAGCTTTTCGACCGGTAAAAGCAACCTCCGCCAGCCCAACTTCAGCATTGTGATTCCCCTCTCGAAGGGTAATCTCTGGAATATGAGCTCCGCTGTTGCCGAAGACAAAAAATCCGAAACCAAGCTGAGCCAGCTCGAGCAGCTCAAGCAATTCACCAAGGTCGTGGCCGACACCGGCGACTTCGAAACGATCAAGGATTTCAAGCCGCAGGACGCGACGACCAACCCGAGCCTGATTTTTGCCGCGACCCAGAAGGAGGAATACAGCCACCTCCTCAAGGATGTGATCGCCGAGCGCAAAAGCAGCGGGCCGACGGGCGCGGCGCAGATCGAAGACATCATCGATCATCTGCTCGTGGCGTTCGGCTGCGACATCCTCGAGATCGTGCCCGGCCGGGTCTCGACCGAGACGGACGCGCGCCTTTCTTTCGATACCGAGGGCTCGATCGAGAAGGCGCGTCACCTGATCGAGCTTTATGAAAAACGCGGGATCGATCGGAAACGCGTGCTGATCAAGATCGCGTCGACCTGGGAGGGCATCAATGCCGCCGAGCAGCTGCAAAAGGAGGGGATCAACTGCAACCTGACGCTGCTCTTCTCGCTCCCGCAGGCGGTGCGTTGCGCTGAAGCGAGGGTGCAGCTTATCTCGCCGTTCGTCGGGCGCATTTACGACTGGTTCAAGGCCGCGAACAAGCGCGACTACAGCGGCGCGGAAGACCCCGGCGTGCAGTCGGTGCAGGAGATTTACACTTATTACAAAAAGTTCGGCTACGAGACCGAGGTGATGGGCGCGAGCTTCCGCAACGTCGGGCAAATCATCGAGCTGGCGGGCTGCGACCTGCTCACGATCAGCCCGGAGCTGCTCGAGAAGTTGTCGAAATCGCACGAGCCAATCGAGCGGAAACTCGACCCGGCCACCGCGAAAAAGGCCGAGGTCAAGAAACTCGAGCTCGACGAAAAAACGTTCCGTTATCTGCTCAACGACGACGCCATGGCGACCGAGAAAACGGCGGAAGGCATCCGCAAGTTCGCGGCCGACATCGTGAAGCTGGAGAAATTCATCGCCGGCAAGCTCTAGCGGAGAGCCGGTGTTCAACGTCGTCCTGGTCGAGCCGGAGATTCCGCCCAACACCGGGAACATCGGGCGGCTCTGCCTCGCGACCCGCTCCACTTTGCATCTGGTCGGGCCGCTCGGGTTCGCGACCGACGACCGCACGTTGAAGCGCGCGGGACTCGATTACTGGGCCGAAGTCGATCTGCGGAACTGGAAGACGCTCGCGGAGCTGCAGGCCGCCCAGCTGCCGGCGGCGCGCTATTTTTACCTGACGACGAAGTCGACCCGTCCGTATCATTCGACCCGGTTCCACGACGGAGATTTCCTGGTCTTCGGGCGCGAGAGCAAGGGCCTTCCCGAGCCGCTCCTCGAGGAAAATCGCGAGCGCCTGCTCACCATCCCGATGCACGGCACGCGCAGTCTCAACCTGGCCACGGCGGTCGCGATCGTTCTCTTCGAAGCGGTCCGGCAGCAGGCCTGAGGATTTGGGCTGGTGTAAAAAGTCGTTTCCGCATTGAATAAAGGGCCTTCCCGGGATGTCGAATCTCCACAAGGCAAAACGATTATGAAAAAACTATTACTCTTGATGCTCGCTCTCTCGCTCCCGTTGGCGCAGCTCGCGCAGGCGGATAACGACAAGGACCGGCGCGAGGCCAGACGCCAGTCCGACGACAGTGCTCAACCGCGGAGCCAGCAGGCCGCCCGCCCCGCAACCGTGCGCCCGCCCGTCCGGCAATCGGCTCAGGCCGCGAAACGCGAAATCACCCGCGCTCCACAGGCCGCCGCTGCCGCCCGCCGCCAGCTCAACCCCACGCAGCGTCCGACCGTTACAGCGCAGCGCGAAGTCAACCGGGCACCGCGCTCGAACGTCTCCGGGCGGAATCAACGGGTGCAAAGTGAAGCGCAGCTCGATGGGCGCACCGGCCGGAACCAGGTGCGCGAAACGGCCACCAATCGCGGAACGAACCAGAACCGCACCGTGCGCCGCGGCGATCGCAATTTCGACCGCAACAGCTTCAACGTGGCGCGGGGCAACGTCATCCGCACCTCGCACAACCGGAATTGGTGGAGGAGCCATTACAACACGACCTTTGTCCTCTTCGGCGGCGGCTATTATTACTGCTGGAACAACTACTGGTATCCGGCCTACGGCTACAGCCCTTACTACAACAATTACGCCTACAGCGAACCGATCTACGGCTACAACAATCTCGCCCCCGGCGAGGTGCTCGTGAATGTGCAGGTCGCGCTCCGCGACCAGGGTTATTACGACGGCGCGATCGACGGCCTGATCGGCCCGCAGACCCGCGCGGCCCTCGCGGACTATCAGCAGGATAACGGCCTCGTCATCACCTCCGCGGTGGACGAGCCGACGCTCGTCACCCTCGGCCTGGCCTAACGACGAGCCGCCGGCACAAGAATTCGCCGCGTGGAGACTTCGGTCCCACGCGGCGTTTTTGTTTTCCGGGAAGCTGATTGCGCGCTCGCGCCGCTGCGCCTTGCGACGACCGCCGGGATGGCGAATGATGCTGCCCGATGCCTGAAGCTCAACTCGTCGCGCGCGATCTGCGCCGTTCTTTCCAGATTGGCCGGCGTCGAATTGAAGTGCTCCGCGGGGTCTCGCTCGAGGTGGAGCGCGGGGAATCGATTTTCCTCTGTGGCGCTTCGGGCGCGGGGAAGACGACCCTCCTTTACACCCTGGCCGGCCTGGAGCGGCCGGAATCGGGCGAGGTGGAATTCGAGGGAACGAAACTCTACCGCAACGGCGAATCGAAGCTCGCCCGGCTCCGGAACGAGAAGATGGGTTTCGTTTTCCAAGGCTACTTTCTCCTCCCCGAGCTGACCGCTCTGGAGAACGTCATGCTCCCGGGATTGATCGGGCGCCATCCGCAAAAAGAGGCCTGCCTGGCAAGTCTCGCCGCCGTCGGCCTGGGCGATCGCACCAATCATCTCCCGCCCGAACTCTCCGGCGGGGAACAGCAGCGGGTCGCGATCGCCCGCGCCCTCACGAATGATCCGGATATCATTTTCGCGGATGAACCGACGGGCAACCTCGATTCCAAAACCGGCCACGCGATCATGGACCTCCTCCTCGGGCTGGTCCAGGAAAGCCGGAAAACGCTCGTCGTCGTGACCCACGACAACAACCTCGCGGAGCGCGGCGATCGCACCCTGCGGATCGTTGACGGACTGCTCGCTCGTTAGGCCAGGGCGTTTTTTCGCCCCTAACGAATCCGTGGCGACGGGATTCTCCGCCTTTTCTTGCATGCCGGTCTCGCAGTTCCACTGCACTTTATTGAACTCCCCGGCGGCGATCTCCACCGGGAAAAGGGCCGTAGAATCCCACGCGACTGTGCCAGTCTTTCTTCGAAATGCGGTATTGTCCGGGGGGCAACGAGATCCGAAAGCGACCCTGCGCATCGGTCGTGAAAGAGGTCACGGTCAGGTCGCCCTCGACAGGGCCGACGCCACCTTGGTCAAGACGAACAGGGGCCATTCGCTGCCGTAACGGAAACTAATGCCCAATCGCTGCCGGGAGTCGTCCGATCCGATTCCCGGCAGTTTTTTTGGAGCCCGCCGCGCAGGGCCAACTGCGGTCCCCCTCGAAGCACTGGAAGGTCGATGCCGGCAGACGCGCTGGTGATCTGGACTTTCCTGCGATCAACTCGGTCGCATTTCCGTGCTCGAACGCCGGAATGGATGTCGCCGAACGGGTCGCAGCTGGGGTAGCTCGTCGTCGCGACCACACACGAAGTCCGGGCGATACGCTTTACTGCCTGATCTTTGGCTGGCGTGCCCATTGCTGAAATCGGTTCGGACGCTGGTTGTTTTTTCTCCGCTTGAATTGCCTCCGGAACCACCGGAAGTTTTTTCTATGTTTACCAAAGACGCTGAAGCCGCCGCCGTCGCCACTCCCCCCATGCAGCCTGAAACCGTCAAAAAAGCTGCCGCCGCGAAAACTTCCGCGACCAAATCCCTCCAGATTTATATCGATGGTGAATTCTTCGACCAGGCCGATGCCAAGATCTCCGTCTTCGACCATGGCCTGCTCTACGGCGATGGGATTTTTGAGGGCATTCGCTTTTACAACGGCCGCGTTTTCCGAATGGAGGAGCACATGGAACGGCTCTGGGATTCGGCTCGCTCGATCTGCCTCGAGATCCCGACGTCGCGCCAGGAAATGGATGACGCACTTCTCGAAACCATCCGGCAAAACGATCTGAATGACGGTTACGTTCGCCTGATCGTGACCCGCGGGGTGGGCAACCTCGGTCTCAATCCGGTGCAGTGTAAGCGTCCGAGCGTGATTATTATCGCGTCGACGATCGCGCTCTACCCCGAAGAAGTCTATCAGCGCGGCCTCACGGTTGTGACCGTCCCGACGCGGCGGATGGGCCCGGCGACACTCAATCCGGCGATCAAGTCGCTCAATTACCTGAACAACGTCCTCGCCCGGATCGAAGCCAATCTCGCGAACGCGGATGAGGCCCTGATGTTGAACGACGCCGGCAACGTCGCCGAGTGTACGGCCGATAATGTCTTTATCGTGAAACGCGGTGAAATCATGACGCCGCCAATCACGGCCGGCGCGCTCCGCGGCATCACGCGGTCGGTCGTTTTCGACATCGCCGACGAGCTTGGGATCAAGATTTCCGAGCCCGACCTGACCCGGCACGACATCTATATCGCGGACGAAGCATTTCTCACCGGCACGGCGGCCGAGGTCATTCCGATGATCAAAGTCGACGGCCGTACTATTGGCGACGGAAAACCAGGCGCGATCACCAACCGCACGATCGCGCGCTTCCGCGAGTTGACACGCGCAACCGGGACTCCAATTTTTTCGGAGTGACCGAGGACGTCCCGGGGACGGTAGAAGGCGCGCGCTTCAGGCGCGGCCTGCCAGTTGAATCTTTTCGTCGTTTTGTGGTCTAATTGATCAGCCATGCTCTGCGACGTTTGTAAATGCAATGACGCCTCGGTTTTCCTGACCCAGATTCTCGAGGGCAAAATGCAGAAGGTGAACCTCTGCGATGCCTGCTCCAAGGAAAAGGGAGTGCAGGATCCGACCGGGTTTGCCCTCGCCGATCTCTTGTTAGGCATCGGTGCTGCCGAGGAGATCGAGAAGGGCGCGCCGACCCAAAAGTGCCCGGTCTGCGGCTTCACCCAGGTGGATTTCAAAAAGACCGGACGACTCGGTTGCAGCGAGTGCTACCAGACGTTTTCCGAAGGGCTTGGCTCGCTCCTGAAGGCGATGCACAAGGGGATCGAGCACGTCGGCAAATTGCCGGAGCGCGCCACCCGGCAGATGCAATTAACCGACAAAATGCGCTCTCTCACCAACAACCTCGAGAAAGCGGTCGCGGAAGAAAAATACGAAACGGCCGCGACTTTGCGCGATCAGATCAAGCAACTCGAACACGAGATGGCGAGCTAACGATGAAATTTTCCCAAGTCATGTCGAGCGCCGGGGAATGGCTGCGCGGCGAAGGCCCGCATCACCAGATTGTGGTCAGCAGCCGGGTCCGGTTGGCGCGCAATCTCCGCCATCACGCTTTCCCCGGCTGGGCGAAAAAGAACGAGCGCACTCAGGTGCTCGAGCAGATCAAACCCGAAGTCGAAGGCCTGCCCGAGATGCAGGATTCGTTTTCGGAAATGCTCCAGGATCTTTCCGCTCTCGAGAAACAGGTGCTGGTCGAGCGTCACCTCATCAGCCGCGAACACGCCGCGAAAGGCGCCGGCAGCGCGGTCATCATGAATCGCAAGCAGACGCTCAGCATCATGATCAACGAAGAGGATCACCTGCGGATGCAGTCGATCCGTTCCGGCCTGCAACTGAAAAGCGCCTTCAAGCTGGTCGACAAGGTCGATAGCACGCTCGAAGGCAAACTCGACATCGCCTACGACCAGAAGCTCGGCTATCTCACCGCCTGCCCGACGAACGTCGGGACCGGCATGCGCGCTTCCGCCATGCTCCATTTGCCCGGTCTCGTCCTGAGCGATCTGATTAACCAGGTCATCCAGGCCGTGAACAAGATCGGGCTCGCCGTCCGCGGCCTCTACGGCGAAGGGACCGAGGCGATGGGCAACCTTTTCCAAATCTCGAACCAGACGACCTTGGGCGAAAAAGAGGACGAGATCATCGCCCGCCTGACCAAGGTGATCGAGACCATCATCGAAAAAGAGCACGACGCCCGCCAGATGTTGATCCAGAAAAAGCCCGACACCCTCTGGGACCAGATCGGTCGGGCATACGGCGTGCTTACTTATGCTCATGCGATGACCTCGAAGGAGGCGCTCAATTTGCTCTCTGTGATGAAACTTGGCGTGGACCTCGGTGCCTTCCCGGAAGATCGGCGTTTGCCGGTCGACGAGCTCTTTATCGAAACCCAGCCCGCCCATCTGCAAAAGACCTCGCAACAGAAGCTGAACGCCGAAGAACGCGACTTTCTCCGTGCCGAAATCATCCGGGGTCGTTTGAAACTCTTCCCCAAACCTGATATGAATAAAGTGGCGCGGGAGCTTGACGACGAACCTTCCCCCGGGCCTAACCATAATGAATAATTTCACACCTCGGGCCCAGCAGGTCCTCGCGCTGGCCCGCAAAGAAGCGGACCGCTTCAACCACAATTACGTCGGCACCGAGCACCTCCTGCTCGGGCTGATCAAGCTCGGCCAGGGGGTCGCGGTTAATGTGCTCCAGAAGATGGGGCTCGACCTCGAAACCGTCCGGATGGAGGTCGAGAAACAGGTCGGTTCCGGCCCGGAA
>JBBSLW010000133.1:0-7646 GCA_038233495.1 Chthoniobacterales bacterium
CGTCTCGGTCGCGGGCCGGGCGGGCCCCTCTTCGCGGCGCTCGTAGCCGATGCATTCGTGCAGCGTCTTGTTTAGGCTAGCTAGCGCCGCCACGGTCGGCTGCGGCGCTTCCACGCTTGGTTTTTCCCAGCGCGGAATCTCCAGCGGTTCACGCCCAGTGTTTTTCTGGAAAGGCGCAAGCACTCGATGAAGTTCCGGCGGGTAGGCGAAGGGCAGGGTGAGCGCTTCCGGCGCGAGCAGGAAGTCGAAGGGATTTCGCTCGTGCAATTCCAGGTCGAGCTCGAGCTGAAAACGCAATTCCGTGGACGGGATCGAGAACGAACAGGACGCCACCTCATTATCGAAGACGTCGCGCCCGAAACGCACGGTCGCGCCGTCGTTCGTCCGAAACTCCTGCCGGAGGACCCGGGTGAAGGCGTTGCTCCTCGGGAAGAGTCGGATCTCGTGTTTCGAGAACTGCACCGGGGCCGGGTATTGGTAGGCTGTTTCGTAGCGCACGCCGAGTTGCATCGGGGAGACGGTAGGGCCGACGCGAAGATTTTTTCAATTGAATGAGAAAATTTCTTGCGCGCCTTCCGCAGATCGATTATCCCCAACTCGGATTTGAAAGATTGTTCTGGGGGGAACAGCCGCCCTTCACGCCCTTCGGGTGTGGGGGGCGGTACTTTTTTGGGGTGATGGAGTTGCAAGAAGATCGCCGAGCGGCCCGCCACGAACCCCACCGCTTCGGATGGCCGGCGGCTTTCGCCCTTATCGTCCTCCTCCTCGCGCTCCTCGCCGCTTTTGTTTTCTACCGGCTCGAAACCTGGCCCGGCCGCACCGCCGCGCAGAGCGTGAGTCAGCTCGAACGCATCGGCCGGGAAGCCGCCAACGCCTTCGCCCAGCTCGCTCATCTCCAGCCCAAAGTGACGGTGAACGATCGCGTTTACCTCGAGCAGACGACCACCATCGCCGAGCTCTCCGTGCTCTCGCGCCGGGTCGAGGTCGAGCATGAAATGCTGCATTCCTGGGCCGGGAGCACAAAGCGGATCCGCCTTCACGGCAGCTTCGATGTCAAAGCCGGTTTTGATTTGCGCAAAAAATTTAGCGTCAATGTGCGGCCGGACGAAGTCGTGCTCGAGCTGCCGCATGCCGAAATTCTTTCCGTCGAACAGCGCCAGGTGGAGGTCCTGACCCTCGAGAATGGCCTCTGGAATCGCATCTCGCCCGACGACATCCAGGCCGAGCTTGCTGCCCTGCCCAAACTAGCGCGCGCGAAAGCGGCTGGTTTGCCGGCCGAGGCGGAACAGAGCTTCACTCGGCAGCTCCTGGAAAAATTTCACCCCCGGCAGCCGGTTCGTGCCATCTTTCCAGCGCCCGTGCCGCGCGGTTAGCTTTCGTTAGGCACGGAGCCGCTAGCTGATGTCGTTCCGGAAACGTCTTCTCGTCCTTCTCCTCCTCGTCCTCCTGGCCGCGGCGCTGAACGCGCTTTTTGCGCCCGCCATCGTTGCACATGGCGTCCGCCTTTGGATTGTCTGGGCGGCCCGTCAGGAAGGCCTTTCCGCGGAGATGGAAAAAGTGGAGGCGCCTTTCTGGCGGGCGGTCACGATTCGGAACCTGCGCCTCACTTCCGCCGGCGGCGCGACGCGCGAGATTTTCTTCCTGGCGCCTAACGTGGTCGTGGATATAAATTTCCGCGGCCGCATTCTGAATCGCGATGAGTCTTTTCTTCGCTCCATCACCGTCGAGCGCCTGCAAGGAAAAGTGCATGTCGCCCCCGGGAGCGCCCCGGTCAGGAAGCTGAACTGGCGCCAGCTCGCGAACCTTGTCCCGGAAAATTTCCGGATCGGAAATTTCGATCTCGACGCCACGACCGGGACGACGGCGGTGAGCTTTCGCGGCGTCCTCCTCTCGGCCAGCGCGGTCGAGTCGGGGAAATTTTTTGCGCGCCGCCTCAGTGTCACCGCCCCACTGTTGCGCCAGACTTTTACCAACCTGCGCGGCGCAACTTCCTGGGAAGGCGCTCGCCTGACGATTGCCGGGATCCCGCTGGTCGAGAGGCTCGATTTGGAGGCGCTGACCTTCGATCTCTCCCGGCTCGCCCGGCGCCGGCTCGGGATCGATCTTCATCTCGACGCCTACGGCGGGAGTTTGCGGGCCAGTTTTCAGGGGCGCGCGAGCGAGAAATTTGCAATCGACGTAGCCGGCTCGGCGGCCAACATTTCGCTCACCCAGCTCTCGAAGGCGTTCGGGTTTCTCGAGCCAGTCACGGGCGCGGTGCGGGCTTCGAAATTCACTTTTCGCGGGCACCCGGGCGAGTTCCTCGACGCGACTGCCTCGATCTGGATGGAGGCGACCGATTTTGCCTGGCGGGCGCGCCGGGCCGATAGCGTGATGCTGGGCGCGACCTATTACGATCGCCGGCTGGACCTCGATCAACTCTACGTCCGCCAGCGCCAGAACGAGCTCACGATCAACGGCGAACTCCTCTGGCCGAAGCAGCCGAGCAACTGGGCGCAGTTGCCGTTTCGCGGGCTGCTCAACGCCACCATCCCGGACTTGAATGGGTTTGCGCAGTTGTTCGGCGCCACGACCGGCGATTTCACCGGGGCGCTCCTCGCCCACGGGAACTTCGACGCGCTCGATCCAGAAGCGCACGGGCAGATCAAGCTGGAGGGGAAGGGAGTAAAATTCCGCGGCGTGACCGTCGACTCGTTAGGCGCGGCGCTTCAGCTCAAGGGGACCGAGATCACCCTGGAAAACCTCGAGGCGCGGCATGCCGAAGATTTTCTCCGGGCCAATGGCAGCATCGATCTGGCCGCGGCGCATCGCTTTTCCGGGCGTCTGGCGGGCGCGCTCAACGACCTGGGCGCCTATGCGCCGCTCCTCCCGGCGGCCTGGCGTTCCTCCACGATCGCAGGTGGCGCGACCTTCGACTGGCGCGGGGACGGGACCCTGGCCGCGCATTCCGGCACGATGCAATTTTTTGCCCACGGTCTGCGCCTCCCGGTTGCGCCGCTCCGGCTGCCGCTCGATGTCACGCTGGAAGGTAGCTATTCGCCGCAGGATGTTTTCTTCCGCACCTTCCGGATCGCGAACGACCGGGTTTCGTTAGGCGGGTTTCTCATGCTCAGGAGCAATTTTGTCGAGCTTCAGGCCCTGCAGCTGACGCTCGATGGCACGCCCCGGGTCAGCGGCACGCTTTTCCTGCCCCTCAGCTTCAATCGCTGGCGTCTCTCCCGCAGCTGGCTCGCGGCCTTTGATGCCGCGCAGAAGTTCGATGTCGATCTCGCGGTCGATCATCGAGATCTCGGCGGCCTGGCCCAGGCGCTCGGCGAAGAATCTGTCGCCACCGGAGTGCTCGATGGCCGGCTCGCTGCTTTCGGGCCGCTCCGCACCCTGCAGCTGACGACGGAATGGCGCCTCGAGGATTTCGGTTCCATCGCGAGGGACAACTCGATTGATTTTCAAGGACGCTACTCCGGCGGGCGCGCGGAGGGTGAGGGGACCGCGATGTTTGGCGTCTCGGCGCCGCTCACCTGGCGCGCGTCGCTGCCATTGCGGCTGGAGAAAAGCCATCTCGCCGACGGCACGGTGCTCGATCCGGCCGGACCGGCCTCGGGCGCGATTGAGTGCCCGGCGCTTTTCCTGGAGACGTTGCCTAACGAGCTGCGCCCAGCCGCGGGACACGGATTGCTCGTCGGCGACTTCTCGTTTTCCGGGAGCCTGGGCGCGCCCGCGATCACGGGGAGCGCCCAACTTTTCGGCGCGCATTTTCGGCCGCCCGCGCCTTGGCCGGAGCTGAGCGGGGTGAGCGCGCAGGTGCGTTTTGGAAACAACGCGGTCGAGATCGATTCGCTACGGGCGGAAATTGATGCGATCCCCACTTCATGGCGTGGCCGACTCGCCTTCACGCCCTCGACCTTCGGGCTCGTGCTGGAGCCGCGCGACGAGGTAATCGAATTGGCCGGCCTGCCCGAGCCGGGGGCAAATCTTTCCGGCGTGCGCATCCTGGGGCAGGGGAGCAGCACTGCGGAGCCGCGTCTGCTCGAGGCCAGAGTGCGGGGCAGGATTGGCGACGCCGCCGGCAGCCTCACGATCAACACAAGGAATTCCGAAGAAGCGGTCGCTCAGACCACCCTCTTTGTCCGCCCGCGGACAATAGCGGGAAGCCCGCTTCTCCTGCGAATCCTCGTGCCTAACGAGCCCACGCTCGGGCGTCCGGGCGACGCGGCTTTGCCGCGTTAGTGAAAGACGAAGCCGGTCGCGGTCACGACCTTCCCGTCCCGGATCAAGGCGGTGTGTTTTTGCGGCCCGGTGTAGGCGCCAAAGATGTTGCGCGCATTGACCGAGAAATCGACCAGGAAACCCGAGATCACCTGGCCTTTGATATTTAATTCGCCTGGCTTCGGTTCGCCCAGCCAGCTGACTTTCACGCTTCTCGGATCCGCCAGGCTGCTGTTCAGCCAGGTCATGATGATCTCCTGATACTTCGCCGGGTAGGCACCGTAAACGGCATTCGGCGCCGGCACGTTCTGCGCAAAGCCGGCCATGGGCAGGGCAAGAAACGCGAGCAGGACAAGGAAAATTTTCGCAATCGGATTCACGACGGGAAGATAACCGCCCCGGGCACCGAAGTCGAGGCAGGGAGATGGAGCTTCAACTTTGGTCCCGGCTCCGTTATCCATTAGCACAATGAAAATTTTCCAGCTGCTGCTGGTGACGGCTCTTCTGCTCGCCGCGCCGCTCGGTCTTTTCGCGCAACCGGCCCCCGCGCCCCTAACGACAGCACCGGCAACCGCCTCGCCCTTCCCTTCCGGCCCGGCGGCCGCCACCCGGGCCTGGCTCGAGACGGTCCCGCCCGCGAAACGCGCCCAGTCGGACGCTGATTTCGAAGGGGGCTACTGGCTGATTCTATGGAATTTTCTCCTCGGCGCCGCAATCGCGGTGCTTCTTCTCGCGAGCGGGGTCTCCGCGCGTTTGCGCGCTTTCGCGGAGCGCGTGACCCGGTTCCAGTCGCTCCAGGTCGCGCTCTATGCGGTGGGGTACGTGCTGCTCGTGACTCTGCTCTCGGCCCCGTTAGGCATTTACAGCGGGTATTTCCGGGAGCACGCGTACGGCCTGGCCACCCAGACGTTCGGGCCGTGGTTGCGCGAGCAACTGATCGCGCTCGCGGCTTCGATCGTCCTGACGGTGATTGCGCTGGTTGGGCTTTACGCGGTCTTGCGTCGCGCCCGGCGCACCTGGTGGATCTGGGGAGCGGTGGCCGGAGTCATCTTCATCACGATCCTCATGATGATCTCGCCGGTTCTTCTCGCGCCACTTTTCAACACCTACAAACCACTGACCGATCACCGGATCAGCGACCCCATCCTGGCCATGGCGCAGGCCAATCAAATCCCCGTGCGGCAGGTTTACGAGGTCGATGCTTCGCGCCAAAGCAACCGGGTGAGCGCCAACGTCTCGGGACTTTTTGGAACGGCGCGCATCTCGCTCAACGACAATTTGCTCAAGCAATGCACGCTGCCCGAGATCCGCAGCGTGATGGCGCATGAGATGGGGCATTACGTCCTCAATCACGGGATCAAGCTAATCCTTTACTTCAGCCTGTTCATCCTCGGGGCGTTTGCTTTTTCGCGTCTCTTTTTCGAATGGGCCCTGCGGAAATGGGGTGCCCGCTGGGGCGTGCGCGACATCGCGGATCCAGCCGGCTTTCCGCTCCTCGTTCTGCTCTTCTCGATTTTCTTTTTCCTGATCACTCCGCTGATCAACACCACCGTGCGTATAACCGAACGCGAGGCCGACGCCTTCGGGATCAACACTTCACGTGAGGCGGACGGTTTCGCCAAGGTGGCCTTGAAACTCGGAGCCTATCGCAAACTGAATCCTGGTCCGGTGGAGGAATTCATCTTCTTCGATCATCCGAGCGGCCGGGCCCGGATTCGGATGGCGATGGATTGGAAAGCGGCCAACCTGCCGGTGGGCGACGTCGGCGGCACGCGTCGTTAGGCGCTGTTACTGTCGTGCGGTCGGGGCCGCTTGCAGAGCGCGCGTCAGCAGGTCGGCCAGGCGCCAGCCGGCTTTGTGCAATTCCTCGCGCACGACCGCGGCCGACCATTGGCGGTAGGAGGCTTCGCCCGGCATCGAGCGCTCCACCACTTCGCCATCGGCCACCATCGTTTCGCGATCCATTTTTGGCGTCACATTCTGGTAGCGCAAGCGGTCGTGCGCGGTGCGCGCCAGCGGCAGGATCTCGTTCGCCCAGGCTTCCGGGTAATCCTCCACTTTCCTCTCCGTCGGGAGCTGCCAGTTTTTCGGCTCCTCTTTTGCGAGGTCGTTAGTCAGCGCCCTTTCGGCCGCGTCCATTTTCATTTGCCGTTCTTCCTTCGGCATGGTGTCGGGGAGCTGCGGCAGATTCGCCAGCACCGTCTCGGAATCCCAGTAGCCATGCAGTTTAGGGTCCCGTTCCGCGCTGTAGGATCGGCCAGCTTGAGCCGAAGCGAATTGCCGCCCTGGTCGGGAAACGATTCTGCCACCTTTCCGGGATTTACCGGCGTTCCTTTGGCGTCGAAATATTGCGCGCCGACATGGAGCGGTTGGTGAATGTCGCCGACAAAATGCGCGAGCAGGATGACCGCGATCGGCTTCGTGATCTTGCGCTCGTTCTCCTCCGGCTTGGTGCCCTCCAGGACCGCGAGGCAATAGCGCATCATGTGGACGATGTTCCATTCGCTCCGCCCCGCCGTGCCGTCGGCATATTTTTCTCCCCCGACCAGTGGGACATCGGTGTAGTGAAACCAATGATGCGAAAGGATGCCGGTTTTCCCATCGGCCGGCGCCGGGTTCGCCTGCCAGAAAGCGCGCAACTGCTCCGCGATCTTCGGATGAGACGAGAAATACCTAAGCACCTTGGGATCGTTGATTCCCGGCTTGTCCCATTGCTTGATCGTGTCGGCCATGATCGACGCTTCCTCGAGGGTATAGCCGTCGAGCAGCTCCGAAACCCGCGCGCCCGCCGCGGTGTTGGCCAACTTCTGGTCGGCGATCGCGCCGGTGATTTTGTGGCCGTCCGGCCCGTAGGCGATGGGCTGCCGGGCGAGAGCGAGAAGGAGCAGGAGCGAAAAAGCGAAAACTCTTTTCATGGAAGCAGGCCTAACGAATGGCCGAGTCGGCGCGGAGGAAGGTTGCGTGCCCGAGGCAAAATGCAAACCGCCCGCTCTTCTGCGCCGAGCAGGCGAGACGCAATTTGACACTCGCGAGCCTTTCCTCTAATTTCCCCGCCCTTCCCAGGGACTCTCATGAGAACGTTTTCCGCAAAAGCAGAAGAAGTCGACCGCAAGTGGTGGATCATCGATGCCCGTGATCAGGTGCTCGGCCGCGTTGCTGTCAAAGCCGCCAACCTGCTGCGCGGCAAAGAAAAAGCCATCGTCACCCCGCATGTCGATACCGGCGACTTCGTCGTCGTGATCAACGCCGAGAAAGTGCGGGTGACGGGCAAGAAGGAAGAGCAGAAAACTTTCATGAGTTACTCCGGGTTCGTCGGTGGCCACAAAAGCGAGAGCGTCCGCTCCCGCCGGGCGCGCCATCCCGAGCTGCTCGTGGAGCACGCCGTCCGCGGCATGATCCCGCACAACAAACTGGGCCGGGCCATTTATCGGAAACTCAAA
>JBBSLW010000134.1:0-7586 GCA_038233495.1 Chthoniobacterales bacterium
GAGCCTCGGCCACGCCCGCTGGGGTAGTGAGCGACGGTCCATTGCAGACGGGCCGACGCGAACTGGAGGCGGGACGTGATCCCACCGCCGAGGCGCTCTTCCGCGAGCTGGCCGTGACTCAGCCTAACGTTCGGCCGGCGGCTGAGCTGTGTGCGGGATTGCAGCTTTGGGAGCGAGGTCAATTTGCGCAGGCCGCCACCATTTTGCACGGTATCGCGAAATTGAGGCAGCGGCGCAGTTGGCTTGGCTCCGGAAGTTCACGCCCCTCGAGCAGGACCGTCTGCACGACTACCAGCTCTACAGCGAATGGGAGAACGCGCGTTCCACGATCAAGGATCCGGCCGTCGCGCTGCGGGGTAAAAGCGCGGGAAGCCGAATTGACGACCCGCCGCGCCGCGCAAATCGAAGCCGATCCCCAACTTGCTCTGCAACAGGCGCAGCAGGCCCAGACCCGAGTCGCATCCACCGCTCCCGCTGCACCGGCTGGTCAGGCGCATATCCTCGAGGTGCTGAAACCGAAGCTGGTTCGCTGCCGCGATGGCTCGACCAGCGCGGTCGACGGAGCCGCCTTGGACGAGAAGAAATACGTCGCGCTCTATTTCTCAGCCCACTGGTGCGGGCCTTGCCGTAGATTCACTCCGAAGCTGGTCGAGTATTACAATCAGGTGGCGACGGCCCATCCCGAGTTTGAGATCATTTTTGTCAGCGCCGATCGCTCGCGCTTCGGTTGGGAGACCTACATTCGGGAAACGAAGATGCCGTGGCTGGCGGTCGATTACGAGCAGCTTGGCAACATCGGGGTAGTGAAGGACTTGGGAGGAGCGAGCATCCCCTCATTGCTCCTGCTCGACAGCGGGAGCCGCATCGTGGCCAGCAGTCACGAACGAAAAAAATATCTCGGTCCGCAAAACGCCCTCGCCGCCCTCGACAAAATCTTCGCCGCGCCAGCGGTTGCGCAGAGTCGTTAGGCAGATTCTGTCGCGAATTCTTTCCGCAGCCGCGCAATCCGCGTGGGGTCCGTCGCCTCTACCCAGCCTAACCCTTTGCAGAGAAAGGCGTGCCGCTCTCCTCCGCTCAGACCGCGGTTTCTTACCGGATACGCGGTTTATGCAAATGGCGCTCTGGCGCACAGCGGGCATCACGTTGCGAGTGGCAATCACATCACGAACGATCTCTCAATTAGTTTGCGCATCCCGTTTGCGCGCGCCGAGCGGCTAAAAATTGAGGAGGGTGACGCGCAGCGGGATCGCCATCTGGCCCCCGAGTATATCTCAAGAAAGGGTTCCGGCGGTTTTGCAGACACGAAAGTTAGCCGAGAGACGATGAACGATATTATCTATGCGCGTATGCGCGAGACCATTGGGGAAATCAAAGAGCGCATCGAGAGCAGCGGCGTGCGGCTTGATTCGCTGCGGGCTGGCGTGCACCTGACCGGAGGTGGATCGATTCTGCGCGGGGTCGGCGGATTAGCGCGGGATATTTTCAACTCCCGGCATGTGTCGCACAGGTGACTGAGGGTTTCTCAGGACCCCGTGATCTTCTGATGAATCCGCGGCTTTGTGCGCGCTCGGTCTGCTGAAATGTTGATGTTGTCCAGATTAGCTTTCAGCCTCGCGCACGCTAAAGCCCGCCACGAAGCCCCGGCGAAAATTCTCAAATGTTCCGGCCTCGATCGTCTGGCGGGCCCGTGCCATTAAATTGAGATAGAAATGGAGATTGTGCAGCGTGACGAGCCGGAGACCGAGAATCTCTTCCGCCTTGAGCAAATGGCGGATGTAGCCGCGGGAAAATTCGCGGCAGGCCGGGCAGATGCAGCCGTCCTCGATCGGGCCTTTTTGCAAGGTGAACTCGGCGTTTTTCAAGTTGAGCGTGCCGCCCGAGGTGAAGGCAGTGCCGTTGCGCGCCAGGCGGGTGGGCAGGACGCAATCGAACATGTCGACCCCGCGCGCGATCAGCTCGAGCAGTTGGGGCGGCGTGCCGAGCCCCATCACGTAGCGCGGTTTGTCGTTAGGCAAGAACGGCTCGCTCCACTCAACCGCGTGCATCATCTCCGGCTCCGGCTCGCCCACGCTCACCCCGCCGATGGCGTAGCCGTCGAAGCCGATCTGGACCGTCGCCTCCGCGCTGGCCCGGCGCAGATCTTCAAACGTCCCGCCTTGCACGATGCCGAAGGTCAATTGGTTGAGAGTTGAGGGTTGAGAGTTGAGAGCTTGCTTGCAGCGCTCGGCCCAGCGCGCGGTCAGTTCCAGACTGCGCGCCGCGTAATCGTGCTCGCACGGATAGGGCGGGCATTCGTCGAGCACCATCGCGATGTCGCTGCCTAACGAGGACTGGATTTCCATCGCGATCTCCGGTGAGATAAAAGTGGGCGTGCCGTCGAGATGATTCTGAAATTGCGCGCCTTCCTCCGTGATCTTCCGGATCTTGGCCAGCGAGAAAATTTGATAGCCGCCGCTATCGGTCAGGATCGGGCCGTCCCAGTTCATGAAGCGATGCAGCCCGCCAAAGTGCCGCATCACCTCCATCCCTGGCCGGACGAAAAGGTGATAGGTGTTCCCGAGAATGATCTGCGCCGGGAGCGCGCGCAGCTCGGCCGGGCTGACTGCTTTCACGCTGCCCTGGGTGCCAACGGGCATGAATGCCGGCGTCTCGATCACTCCGTGCGCGGTCGTTAGACGAGCACGGCGCGCTTTGCAGGAGGGATCGGTGGCGAGCAGTTTAAACATGCGGGGCTACGTTCGAGAAGCGAGTGCCGCTGGGCAAGCGCGAAGCGCGAAGCGCGCGCTGTGCTATGTCATCGGATGTCGGAACCGGTTCTCAATGCCATCGCGAGCGCGACCGAACTGGTCGTGCGCTTCGGCAACCAGGTCGTGCTCGATCGCGCGTCGCTCACGATTTTGGAAGGCGAACGCGTCGGGCTGGTCGGGCGCAACGGTTCGGGAAAATCGACCTTTCTGCAAATCGCGGCCGGCGTCATGCCCCCCGATGCCGGCGAGCTGAACCGGCGGCGCGACCTCGTCGTCGGCTATATGCCGCAGATGTTCGAGCTCGAGGAGGACGCGACGGTCCACTCCAACATTCTCGCTGGCGCCCAGCGCGTCTTGGAATTGATCGAGGAATACGAGACCGCTCCGCCGGAGAGCGCGCGGAGCGGGACGTTGCTCGACCAGATCGGGCATTTCGATGGCTGGAATCTCGAGCACCGAATCAAGAGTCTCATCACCAACCTCCATGCGCCCGAGGAAGAGCGACTGGTCTCGACGCTCTCGGGCGGCGAAAAACGCCGGGTCGCGCTTTGCCGCGCGTTGCTGGCGCGGCCGGATTTCTTGATTCTCGACGAGCCGACGAACCATCTCGACACCGGCTCGATCGAATGGCTGGAGGATTTCCTCGCGCGCTACAGCGGGACCTGTCTGTTCGTGACGCACGATCGTTATTTCCTCGATCGCGTTGCGACGCGGGTGGTCGAGCTTTCGCGGGGGAATTTTTTCAGCTACGCCGGCAATTACACCGACTACCTGCTGGCGCGGGCGGAGCGGGCGGCGGTCGAGGAAATGCAGGAAAACAAGCGACAGAAGTTCCTGAAACGCGAGCTGGCCTGGGTGCGCAAGGCGCCGCGGGCGCGCCGAACGAAATCGATTGATCGGGTGGAGCGTTATTTTGAGATGGCCGCGCAGGAAGCGCCGGAGGAAGAGTTGGACGTCGATCTTATCATCCCGCCCGCACCGAAGCTGGCTAATCGCGTGATCGAATTGCGCGAGGTCGAGATGGAAATCGCCGGCCGCACTTTGATCGATGATCTCACGCTCAACCTCGCCGCCGGCGAACGCCTCGGGATCGTGGGCCGCAACGGGCTCGGAAAATCGACGTTGCTCAGGATCATGCTCGGCCAGCTCAACCCGACCCGCGGCACGGTCGAGATCGGGGCGCGGACGGAGATCAATTACGTTGATCAAAACCGGCTTCTGCTCGACGACACGAAAACGGTTTGGGAAGAAGTGGGCGAGGGGATGGAATACGTGAAGCTGGGCGAGGAGAACATCACCCTGCGCGGCTACCTGCGGCGTTTCCTTTTCACCGAGGAACGGATCAACACCAAGATCGATCAGCTCAGCGGCGGGGAACGCAGCCGCGTCCTGCTCGCGAAGATTTTGAAGCGGGGCGGAAACGTCCTCATCCTCGACGAGCCGACGAACGATCTCGATCTCGGCACGCTCCGTCTGCTCGAGGAAGCGCTCGTGGCTTTCAAAGGAAACGTGATCGTGGTCAGTCACGATCGCTATTTCCTGAACCGGGTCTGCACCGCCATCCTTGCCTTCGAAGGGAACGGCGCGGTCACTTATGCGGTGGGAAATTACGACTACTATCTCGAGAAACGGGAGCGCCCTGTCGCCACGGTCGCTGGATCGAGTGAGGTCGAGCCTGGCCGTCGCGGGACCGTGGCCCGCGATCCCGACCAGAACAAGGCGAAGCCGCGAAAATTGAAGTGGAAAGAAGAGCGCGAACTCGAAGGAATGGAAGGCGTCATTCTCGCCGCCGAAAGCGAGGTCGTTAGGCTGGAAGCGATTTTTGCCGCACCGGATTTCTACGCGACTCACGCGGCGGACTGGGAAAATTTGGAGGCCGAACTGAAAACCGCGCGAGACCGCGTGGCGCAGCTTTATCGACGCTGGGAAGAGCTCGCGGCGATGGCTTCTTCCGCCGGGTAGCGCACGCGTCTCGCGTTCGCGGACCGCCCTCGAAGAAGCCACCTCGTCGAGGGATGATTGCCAGCTTCGGAGCTGTCTTGGGAAGTTCCTTGCGGCGAGATGCCAAAACGTGCACGCGTGACGCGAGCGACCCGGAATCAGCATGCCGAGACCACTTTGCGGACGCCTTGGGAGCATCACCGCTCTAAAATAATCTTGCGGCCCAAATAATTGTTCCTATATTGCGCGCTCCCCGTATCAGGTGCGTGAGGATGGTGGACACGGCTTGAGGCGGTTTTTTTGTCGTCTGAAGCTTCATTGTTTCGGCGCTGGATTGCTCAAAAATGCCAACGATTAATCAACTTATTCGCAAGGGACGAAAGAAGGTTTCGGTGAAGTCAAAATCACCGGCGCTGAAGAATTGTCCGCAGCGGCGCGGCGTCTGTACTCAGGTGATGACACGGACGCCGAAGAAGCCGAATTCTGCCTTGCGCAAAGTGGCGAAGGTTCGCCTAACGAACGGCCAGGAAATCATCGCCTACATCCCGGGCGAGGGCCACAATTTGCAGGAACACTCGATCGTCCTCGTGCGCGGCGGCCGGGTCAAAGATTTGCCGGGTGTGCGTTACCATATCGTGCGCGGAACCCTCGACTCGTTAGGTGTGGATGGTCGCCGCCGGAGCCGGTCCAAGTACGGTGCGAAACGTCCGAAGGCTGGTGCCGAGGCCGAAGCCAAGGGCGGAAAAGGCGGTAAGAAGAAATAATTTCCCATGTCTCGTCGTCGTAGAACTTACAAAAAAGAGGAAAAGGTCGACTCGCGTTACGGCAGCGTCGCAGTCGCCCGGCTCATTTCCACCGTGATGAAGCGCGGTAAAAAATCGCTCGCGGAACGGATTGTTTATACCGCGATCGACAAATCGCGCGAAGGCTCCGACGCGGTCGACCCGCTCGAAGTCGTGAACAAGGCGCTCGAGAATGTGCGTCCCCGCCTCGAAGTGAAGTCGCGCCGCGTTGGCGGTGCCACCTACCAAGTGCCGATGGAAGTGACCGCCTCCCGCCAGGTTTCGCTCGCGATGCGCTGGATCGTGACCTATGCCGACAACCGTCGCGGCATGCCGATGGCCGATGCACTCGCCCACGAGTTGAAGGATGCGGCTGCTGGCCAGGGCAACGCGATCAAGAAACGCGACGACACGCACAAGATGGCGCAAGCGAACCGCGCTTTTGCTCATTTCCGCTGGTAAAGATTTTATGGCTTCCGCGACTCTAGATAAACCTGGCACGGCGAATCCCAACTCGCCGAACCGCAAGTATCCGCTCGAGAAGACGCGGAACATCGGGATCGCCGCGCACATCGACGCCGGCAAGACGACCCTGACCGAGCGTATCCTTTTCTACACCGGCATGATCCACAAGATCGGTGAAGTGCATGAAGGCACGACCGTGACGGATTGGATGGAGCAGGAACGCGAGCGCGGCATCACGATTACGTCCGCCGCGACGACCTGCGCCTGGATGCAGAAGCCGGAGCCGGGCGTTTATAAAATGTATGACGGCATCAAAATGCGCGTCAACATCATCGACACGCCCGGCCACGTCGATTTCACCGCGGAAGTGGAGCGTTCGCTCCGCGTGCTCGACGGTGCGATCGCAGTTTTCGACGCTGTCGCCGGCGTGCAGCCGCAATCGGAGACCGTCTGGCGTCAGGCGAACAAATACAAGGTCCCCCGGATCGCGTTCATCAACAAGATGGATCGCGTGGGCGCTGATTTCGCCGCGTCGGTTGATTCGATGCACAAGAAGTTGGCCGCGAATGCCTGGCCGATTCTGATCCCGCTCGGCAAGGAAGATTATCTGAAGGGCCAGCTCGACGTCGTCAACCGCAAGGCGGTCTTCTATCTCGACAACGACGTCATGGGCTCGACCTACGAAGTCCGCGACGTGCCGGAAGAGAATAAAGCGGAAGTCGAAAAGGCTTACGCCGTTTTGGTTGAGCAAATCTCGAACATCGACGACGAGATCGCGGAAGCGGTCCTCGAAGAAAAAGAGATTACCCCGCAGATGCTGAAAGCGGGCATCCGCCGCCAGACGATCGCGAACAAGTTTGTGCCTGTCGTCGGTGGCTCCGCCTTCAAGAACAAGGGCGTGCAGTACCTGGTCGACGCGGTGATCGATTATCTCCCGGGTCCCCTCGACATCCCGCCTGCCGTCGGCATGGAACCCGACACGCACGAGAAGATGGAAGCGCCAACGGACGACAACGGTAAATTCTGCTCGCTCGCCTTCAAACTTTGGAGCGATCCCTTCGTTGGAAAGCTCGTTTTCTTCCGCGTCTATTCCGGTTCGCTGAGCAAGGGCGACAACGTTTACAATCCGCGCACGAACAAGCGCGAGCGCATCTCGCGTTTGATCCAGATTCAAGCCGACAAACGCGAAGACATCGACACCTGTTACGCAGGGGACATCGCGGCCATCGTCGGGATCAAGAACATCACGACCGGCGACACGCTCTGCGACGAGGATTATCCGATCCTGCTCGAGCCGCCTTCCTTCCCTGACCCCGTTATCTCAATGGCGATCGAGCCGAAGACGAAGCAGGACCAGGAAAAGATGGGCGTCGCGTTGCAGCGGCTCTCGGAAGAAGATCCCACTTTCAAAGTCTTCACCCACGAAGACACCGGCCAGACGATTATCGCGGGCATGGGCGAGCTCCATTTGGAAATCATCCGGGACCGCATGCTGCGTGAGTTCAAGGTGGACGCGAACGCTGGCAAGCAGAAGATCGCCTACCGGGAAACGATCACCTCGCCGGCTGACGGCGAAGGCAAACTGATCAAGCAGTCCGGTGGTCGCGGTCAATACGGCCACGTCATCGTCAAGGTGCAACCGAACGAGCGC
>JBBSLW010000135.1:0-7577 GCA_038233495.1 Chthoniobacterales bacterium
ATCTTGCGGGCGGCAATTTCGTCCGGGCATCGCACCGGGTTCGCCTCCACTTCTGCGCGCGTGACCGCTCCCGGGTCCACCGTCGCAAAGAGGTCGTATACGTGAGTCACGTATGCCACCGCTTCGAACTTCGCGTGCAGACTCGTCAGGACCTGGCGGGCAATCGCGCCAGCGGCAACGCGGCCGATCGTCTCGCGCGCAGAGGCGCGGCCGCCGCCCTGCCAGTTGCGGATGCCGTACTTCGCCTGGTAGGTGAAATCGGCGTGCGAAGGGCGAAACGTGGTCGCGATTTCCCGGTAAGCTTCCGGTTGTGCGTCCTGGTTGCGAACGAGAACGGCGATCGGTGTGCCTAACGTCTGGCCCTCGAAAACACCGGAGAGAATTTCCGCGCGATCCGGCTCGTTGCGCGGCGTGACGAGCGCGCTCTGGCCTGGCCGGCGCCGATCGAGTTCGCGCTGAAGATCAGCGGCCTGCAGAGGGATGCGGGGCGGACAGCCATCGATCACGACGCCGACGCCGCCACCGTGCGATTCCCCGAAGGTCGTGATGCGGAAAAGTTGCCCGAAGCTGCTACCCATCGCGCGAGCTTAACGGGCGGCCGGGCGAATCACAATGCGGCGACTTCTGCTCGTCCTCGCCTCGATTAAACCGGACGCTCACGCTGGAGGGACGACCGCCGCGTCGTCCGTATTTCTGATGCGCGGACGGGACAGCGCCCGTCCCTCCAACCTTGCGCGGAATAAGGTTGTCATCCCGAATTGCAGTCCGCGGCTGCGCCTTATGAGAAAGCGTCCATTCTAGTTGCGAGATCCCTCTCCGTGCTTCGCCGGTTCGGGACGACAAACTTGAGATGCGCTCCATCTAAGGCCATACCAAACCGCAAATCGCCATTGCGGCGCGCGATTCCGCGCTTCGCGCGACGAAGCGGTTCAAATCGCGGCGAGCGCGGTCTTCAGGTCGTCGCGCAGGTCTTCCACGTCTTCCACGCCGACTGAGAGCCTAACGAGCGACTCGGTGATGCCGAGCGCGATCCGTTTCTCTTCGGGGATGGCGCCGTGGGTCATGATCGGAGGGTAATTTACCAGGCTCTCGACGCCGCCGAGACTTTCGGCGAGCGCGAAGAGATGCGTGTTCTCGAGAAAACGGCGCGTTCCGGCGAGGTCGGTGTCGAGGAGGAGTGTGACCATGCCGCCGAAGCGGTCGCCCATCTGCTTTTTCGCCAGGGCATGCTGTGGATGGCTCGTTAGGCCGGGATAGATGGTCTTGCGAATCTTTGGTTCTTTCTCCAGCCAGACGGCGAGTTCGGCGGCGTTCTCGCAGTGCCGCTCCATCCGCAGCGCGAGGGTCTTCAGCCCGCGCATGGCGAGAAAGCTGTCGAACGGCCCGGCCACCGCGCCGACTGAGTTTTGCAAAAATTGCATCTGGTCACCGAGCTCCTTGTTTTCCCCGACGACCGCGACGCCGCCGACCATGTCGGAGTGGCCATTGAGATATTTGGTGGCCGAGTGAATCACCAAGTCGAAGCCGAGCTCGAGCGGCCGCTGAATCCACGGGCTGGCAAAAGTGTTGTCAGAAACCGAGCTCGCATTGCGCTGGCGAGCGATCTTCGCGACCGCTTCGAGATCGATCAACTTGAGCAGCGGATTGCTCGGTGTTTCCACCCAAACCATGCGCGTGTTGGGCTTGAAAGCGGCTTCGACTTTTGCCGGATCGCTCATGTCGATGAAGGTGAAGTCGAGATTGGAGGAGCGGCGCCGCACTTTCTCGAAAAGTCGGTAGGTGCCGCCGTAAAGATCGTCGCTCACGACGACGTGCGAGCCGCTGTCGATCGTCTCGAGCGCGGTCGACATCGCGGCCAGCCCGGAAGCGAAGGCCCAGCCGCGGGTGCCGCTTTCGAGATCGGCCACGCAACGTTCGTAGGCGCAGCGGGTCGGGTTGATCGAGCGCGCGTAGTCGTAGCCTTTATGCCGCCCGGGACTTTCCTGCACGTAGGTCGAGGTCTGATAAATCGGTGTCATGACCGCGCCGGTGGAAGGGTCGGGCGACTGACCGGCGTGAATGACGCGCGTAGCGAGGTGTTGTTTCTTCTTCATAAGATTCGAATCAGGAACGCAGGCAAAAAGATAAGCACCTGTTCAGAATCAGAGATGTGATCCGAACTTCCTACGCTTCTCCTTCCTCACTTCGGCATGTGCAGCCGCAGGTAGGACAGGAGATCCGTGCGCGTAATGAGGCCGAGGAACTTCGCGCCATCCATCACAATCGCGACCCGGCCGCGTTCGAATACGCCTAACAAGTCGGCGATGCTCGCTTTCGGCGACAAGGTCTCGAGCCGGTCGGTCATGGCCGCGTTGACGAGGTCGTTAAACTTCGCGGGTTCGCGGTGCACTTTGAGGAGGAGATCGGATTCGTCGATGATTCCGACCGCGCGCCCGTCGCCATTGACGACTGGCAACTGCGAGACATCCGCCGAACGCATCCGCTTGAACGCGGTCAGGATGGTGTCCTCCGGGCCGACCGAGATGACTTCCCCTTTTTCGTGGCGATGCGAAATGAGATCGCAGAGATCGCCCTGGCTGGGACGCTCGACGAAACCGTGCTCGGCCATCCAGAAATCGTTGAACATCTTGGAGAGATATTTGTTCCCGGTGTCGCAGATGAAAGTGACAACGCGTTTCCGCGTCTTCTGCTGGCGGCAATAGCGGAGCGCGCCGGCGAGGAGCGTGCCGGTGGAGGAGCCCCCGAGGATTCCCTCCTTGCGCAGAAGCTCGCGGACGACGGCAAAACTCTCCGCGTCATCGATCTCGAAAGCGTCACTGACGAACGACATGTCGGCGATATCGGGGATGAAATCTTCGCCGATTCCCTCGACCGCCCAGCTCCCGGCCTCCTCCATTTTTCCCGTCTTGACCCACTCGTAAAGAATCGAGCCGGTCGGGTCGGCCAGGATCAGCTCGAGTTTCGGCTGCACCTTTTTGAAGAAACGGCCGAGGCCGGTGAGCGTGCCGCCGGAGCCGACCCCGATCACGACCGCATCGACGTGATGGTTCATCTGCTCCCAGATTTCCGGGCCGGTGGTCGTTTCATGGGCAAACGGGTTGGCCGGGTTGCCGAATTGATTGACGTAGAAAGCGCCCGGAATTTCCTCGGTCAGGCGCGCGGCCACATCCTGGTAATACTCCAGATGCCCGCGGGTTACGTCGCTTCTCGTTAGGCGAACCTCCGCCCCGAGCGCGCGGACGTGGGCGATCTTTTCCTGCGACATCTTGTCGGGGATGACGAGGATAAGGCGATAGCCTTTCGCGCCCGCGATGAGGGCGAGGCCGAGGCCGGTATTGCCCGCGGTCGCCTCGATAATGGTCCCGCCGGGCTGCAATTTGCCGTCGCGCTCGGCCGTTTCGATCATGGCGAGCGCAACCCGGTCCTTGATCGAGCCGGTCGGGTTTTGGTTTTCCAGTTTTACGAAAAGCTGGCAGGGGCCGGTATCCATCCGGGTGATCTCGACCAGCGGCGTCTTGCCGATAAGGGAAAGGATGGCGGGCGGCTGGTCAGGCGAAATGGATTTGGCGTGCGGCGAATTGGTCATGAAGCAGAAGAGCGGATCGATCAGCGACGCGCCGACGACCAAAGCTATGCAACACCGTGTCCGAGAATCGTCAAGAGCGCCACCCGCCCGGGCGCCTTAGGGCTTCGGCACGAAAGGCCAGAAAAGAGGAATCAGAAAGCTGGCCGCGATCCAGAGAATCAGATTCAGCGGCACACCTACCTTCGGAAAGTCCATGAAGCGATATCCGCCCGCGCCAAAGACGTAGGTATTGGTCTGGTAGCCAATCGGCGTCGAAAAGCTGGCGCTGCAGCCGAACATCACCGCGACCGCAAATGGCCGCACGTCCACGCCCAGCGCCGCCGCGATTTCAAAAGCGATCGGCGTAAGCAGAACTGCAACCGCGTTGTTGCTGATCAATTCCGTCAGCACCATCGCGACGAAATACATCACGGATAGCGTGACCGCCGGCCCGAAACGCCCGAAAGCGCCAGTCACGCCGGTCGCGAGAAGATGGGCCGCACCGGTCGATTCCATGGCGCGGCCGAGCGCGAGCATGCCGAAGATGATGAAGAGCAGATTCCACTCGATCGCTTCGTAGGCTTCCTCGAGATCGAGGCATTTCGTGATGATAACGACGATCGCGGCCACCAACGCGAGCGAGGTGATGGAAAGAACGTTGAACGCGGCCAGCAACATCACCGCGCTGATCGCGCCGATCGCAAGCGGCGCCTTTCCCCGCCGAAAAGCGCGCTGTTTCGGCTCCGTCAGGTTGAGAAAATCGCGCTCCTGCATGAGCCGATGAATCCCTTCCGCCGGCCCCTGCACGAGAAGCGTGTCGCCGAAGGCCAGACGCACGTCCTCGAATTTCTCGCGCAGATTTTCGCCCTGCCGATGCACGGCCAGGATGAGCACGCCGTAGCGCTGGCGAAAATTCAGGTCACGCAGTGTCTTGCCGACGAAGGTCGACCGACTCCCGATGATGCCTTCCATCAGAATGGCTTCACGCTCTTCCACGTTCTCGATCCCGAGCTCCGCCTCCGAGCGAAAAACGACGCCGGGCATTTCCTTGATCCCTTTCACCCCGGCGACCGGGGTTTCGAGGAGCAAATGATCGCCCGCCGCGAAACGCAATTCGTCGAGCGGCGTCTCGAGCCGTTCGCCATGGCGCATCACGTCGATGATGCGCGCCTCACGCAAACGATTGAGCGCGGTCTCGGCGACGGTTTTCCCGACGAGCGGCGATTCGCGGCTGATCACCGCCTGCATCAAAAACTGGCGCGTCATGCCGCCGCCGATCAAGGCGGCCAGCGTCTCGCGGCGCGGGAGCAATTTTCTCCCGATCAGGAGCACATAGGTCACGCCAATGATGGCGTAAATAATTCCAAGCGGTGTGATCTCGAAGACTCCAAAAGGGACGATGCCGTGCCGGCGGGTCACGCCATCGACGAGCAGATTGGTCGAGGTGCCAAGCAGGGTGCAGGTCCCGCCGAGGATGGAAAAATAAGAAAGCGGGATCAAAAGTCGTGATGCTTTCAGTTCCGTATTGCGCGCGAGGGCCAGCACCACGGGCAGAAAGACCACCACCACCGGCGTGTTATTAACCAGAGCCGAAAGCGGCAACGTCATCACCACGAGGGCGAGCAGCGCGCGCAGCTCGCTCGTTCCGGCGAGCCGAAGGAAGACCCGGGCCAGGGCGTCAATCGCCCCGGTCCTTTCCAGCGCCGCGCTCAAGACGAACATGCAGCCGATCACGATCGGCGCGCTGTTGCTAAAGACGGCGAGCGTTTCGTCCGTCCCAAGGATGCCGGTGACGAGCAGGATGCCCATGGCCCCGAGCGCGACCAGATCGGGCGAAACCCATTCGCGCAGGAAGGCCACGAAAACCACCACCACGAGCGAAAAGACGATGATCAGGTGAAAGGTGTGCACGCTCATGATTTGCCGCAGAATCGGGGCCCGGCATTTTTGGCGACAATCCGGCCGAGGACAACCGCCAATTTGCGCGAGTCCGTCGGAGGTCGGGGCGCAAACTTTTCTTTGTGCAACGAGTTTGGGCGGACCTAACGTTTCTCATGGTTCCAACCTCTGGTATGAGGTGGCCGAGACTCGGGCAGCTCATCGCACTGCTGCTCGTGCTCGCGTTCGCCAGTTGCACGCGCATTTCCTACCAGGACCGGGCGCGCACTCCGCTCAAGCCGATGCAGTCGGTCGTGCACGTAAAATCGGGGGCGTTCGACGAGCCGCCGAGGGTCCTCGAAGGGATGCGCCCGGAATATCCGCAACTGGAAGCCGACCGGCGGGAGAAGGGTTTCGTGAGCGTGATTTGCACGATCGGGGTCGACGGCAGGGCAACTGATTTTGCGATCGAGACGATGACCAATCCCGCCTTCGCCTATGAAGCGGCCCGCGCGATCGCAAAATGGAAATGGGCGCCGGCGCTGAAGGACGGCCATCCCGTGGCGCAGAAAGTCCGCGTGCCGATGCACTTCAACGCGCTCTAGGATTTCTTCGCCTAACGAACCGCCGCCCGCTCTCAGCCGGTCCTGCCTCCTCTCGTGAAATTGACGCCGCCCGCGAAATGCGGTTCATCGTTATTCTGTGAGTCGCATTCTCATCGCCGACGACCAGCCCGATGTGCTCGAGGCGCTTCGCATCCTGCTCAAGGGCGAAGGTTACCAGACCGATGTTGTGACGTCGTTAGGCGCGGTCATGAACTCGCTCGAGAAACGGAACTACGCGCTTCTCATGATGGACCTGAACTACACCCGCGACACGACCTCGGGGCAGGAAGGGCTCGAGGTCATCCCGCGCATCCAGGCGATCGACGAGACTCTCCCGATCGTGGTCATGACCGCCTGGGCCACGATCGATCTCGCGGTTGAGGCGATGAAACTCGGGGCCCGCGATTTCGTCCCCAAGCCGTGGGATAACGACCGGCTCCTCGCCATCGTCCGCACTCAGATCGCGCTCGGCAGCGCGCTCCGCAAAAGCCAGCAGCTCGAAGCGAAGAACGAGCTGCTCCGCGGCAAAATGCCGAACATCATTTCCGAATCGCCCCGGATGCGTCCAGTCATTGAGCTCGTCACCCGCGTCGCGCCGTCCGACGCGAATGTGCTGATCACGGGCGAGAACGGGACCGGCAAAGGTCTCGTCGCGCGGGCGCTTCATTCGCTCTCAAGCCGCGCGAGCAAAATTATGATCACGGTCAACATGGGCGGGCTCTCCGAGGGCGTCTTCGAGAGCGAGCTCTTCGGCCACGTCAAAGGCGCTTTCACCGATGCGAAGACCGATCGCGCCGGGCGTTTCGAGCTGGCCGATGAGAGCACGCTTTTCCTCGACGAGATCGCCAATCTTCCGATGAGCCAGCAGGCCAAGCTCCTCCGCGTGATCGAGACCGGGGAGCTTGAGCGGGTCGGTTCCTCGCGCACCCTGCACGCCAATGTGCGGATCGTCTCCGCGACTAATTCCAACCTGCACGACGAAGTCGCGGCCGGGCGTTTCCGCCAGGATCTGCTTTTCCGCCTGAACACGATCGAGGTCCCGCTCCCGCCCTTGCGCGAGCGGCGCGAAGACGTCGCGCCCCTCGCCGCGCACTTTCTCCGGCAGCACGCCGAACGTTACCGGAAAAGCCTGACCGCCTTCGAGCCGGCCGCGCACGAGGCGCTCATGCGCCATGAGTTCCCCGGCAACGTGCGCGAGCTCGACCACGTCATCGAGCGCGCCGTCCTCATGTCGCAGGGCGCGCAGATCAAGGCGAACGACCTCGGCCTGACGACGATTTCGGATGGCTCCCCGCGGCTCGAGGAGATGAGTCTCGAGGAGGTGGAGGCGTTCCTGATCAAGAAAGCGCTTGCCCGCCACGAGGGCAACGCGCGCAAGGCCGCCGAGTCGTTAGGCCTGAGCCGGAGCGCTTTTTACCGGCGCCTCCAGCACTATGGACTCTGAAGATTGCTGATTTCCGATTGCTGAATGCGGATTGCTAAGACGACGTGCCCACGCCCAATCAGAAATCAGCACTCAGCAATCAGCC
>JBBSLW010000136.1:0-7525 GCA_038233495.1 Chthoniobacterales bacterium
CACACGGACGGCGAAGCCGGCGAGCGGGTTATCCTTACGCGGATCCGACTCTATTCTACCTGACAACGAAGAGTTACCCGCCTGGATCCGCAGTTTACTTCCGCGCCATCGGGACCGTGGCTGGACGCATCGATAGCATTTCTAATCACGTCGGCGTCCACGACCTCGTCGTTGGTGCGGCGCCGGAGATGAAAATCATTCCGCCCGCGGCGCAAGCCGGCAGCGGCTCGGGTTTGACTCCCAATGATCCGATCATTGCGTCGTTAGGCGGGCTCAATATTGGCGTGCAGCTTGCGACCTCTGGCTCCCTCCAAGGGATCGGCCTGCTCTACGACGGCAGTGTGCTCGAGGCGCGGACGGCGGGGACGAGCTTCACCCTGCCCTATTTCACGACCGTCGGTGGCGATCATATCATCGGCGGCTATGGCATCAACGCCGCCGGCATCAAAGGGTTCGCCCCGCCGGTTTACATCCGGATCAAACCGCCCGAGGGCAAAATTTTCACCCGGGTCAGCGCGGGCAACTGGAATGAGGCTGCGAAGTGGCACGACGCGCTGGGCGCCACCGGCGTGCCCGGTCTGAATGACTTTGCCATCCTCGGCGGGGTAAGTGTTTCAATCACCCAGGACGTGACCGTCTACGGTGTCTCTCTCAACGGTGGCACGATCACCGGTGCAGGAGGCGGACTCACCGTCACCCAGGCGTTCACCATCATTGCCGGGAAGTTGAGCGGTCTGAACGCGATCGTTGGCCCAAGCGGGACGATGGCCATGATCGGCGACAGCGACGTTCCGATGAGCGGTTCGCTGATTAATAACGGGACATTTAGGCTGACTGGCCGCGGCAGTATTGTGCCGGTGCCGAGCAGCGGCGGCGCAAAGGCTCTTAGCGCTCCGCAGTTGAATGGGTTTTTTGATGGCCTGCTGACGGCTATCACCAACGCCGGCAAATGGGTCATCGCCAGGCTGAGCACGCCTCCGCCTCCGCCCTCCCGGCCGCCCGTCACCCCTCCGCCCGTCAAAGCGCCACGCACCATTGTGGCCAGCGTATTCAAGAACACGGGACAGCTGGTCGGTCCGGCAGGACCTATCCTGGTTAATGCCTCCGGAAACACGATTGTGGCCACCGACGGCGCCACCCTCATCGGTCAGGATGGCTCCTCTCTTCTCGGTCAGGATGGATCGTCCCTCATTGGCCAGGATGGCAACAGTCTCATCGGCCAGGACGGGACCAGCCTCATTGGTCAGGACGGTACCAGCCTCGTCACGAAAAGCAGCAGCAGCATCCAGGCTCACGCTGCAACCGCGGCGGGTGCCTCGACGGGTTACGTCCAAACCAGCGGCGAGACCAATCTGGGTGGTCTTCTCCTCATTGGCGATGTCTCGCTCGAAGGCGGCGTCCTTTCAGGCTCGGGTATGATCGGCGGAAACCTGACTAATTCGGGCGGCTTCGTCTCACCTGGAAATTCTCCGGGAAAGATTTCGATCGTGGGAAATTACGTTCAGGGTGTTGATGGAACACTTATCGTGGAAGACGGCGGGCCTTACCCTAACGAATATGATCAGCTTGCCGTCACCGGCACGGCCACGTTAGGCGGGAAGCTCGAGGTGAAATTGATCGATGGCTACGAACCCGATCCGCTCGACACCTTCGCTCCCATCGGGGCCGGCAGCGTAAGCGGTTCCTTCGCCTCGGTTAGCTCCAATGCGAAGGCCTCGGTCAAGGCGAATGGCCTGCTCTTGTCGGTCGATCCCGCGATCCCCTCGCCGGAAGCGGGCAAGCCGCTCAACATCTCGACCCGACTGAGCGTGCAGACGGGTGACAAGGTACTCATCGCCGGCTTCATCGTGAATGGTCCGGCGGGTTCGACCAAGAAGGTCCTGGTGCGCGCCCTCGGGCCGACCCTGAGCGACTTCGGCGTGCCGGGCGCGCTCGCCAACCCGGTTCTGGAATTGCACACGAGCAACGGCGCGGTGATCACGAACGACGATTGGAAATTGACCCAGCAAGCCGAGATCGAAGCGACCGGACTGCATCCTTCGAAGGATGTGGAGTCGGCCATCATCGCGACGCTCCCGGTCGGGGCCAATACCGCGATTCTGAAAGGTCAGAACAATACGACCGGCGTGGGCCTGGTCGAAGTCTACGACCTCGAAGGAGACACGCCGGGCGTGCAACTGGCCAACATCTCGACCCGCGGGAAGGTCGACACGGGCGACAACGTCATGATTGGCGGTTTCATCGTCGGCGGGACCGAGCCGACCACGGTGCTGGTGCGCGCGCTCGGGCCGACGCTGAGCGACTTCGGAGTGGCCGGCGTCTTGGCCGATCCGGTCCTGGAATTGCACGACAGCAACGGCAATGTCCTCACGAACGACGACTGGCGGAGCACGCAGGCGCTGGAGATCAACGCCCTCGGCCTCGCGCCTTCCAAAGACAAGGAATCGGCCATTTCGGCCACGCTCGTGCCCGGCGCCTACACCGCGATCGTGAGCGGCAAGGACGAAAGCGCCGGCGTCGCGCTCGTCGAGGTCTATAATCTCCAGTAGCAGACTTCATTCGGTAGAGCGAGACTCCGTCGAGCTGGGGTGGCGGGATGCCACGGACGTAGCCTTCCCTCCCTCGACAGAATCTCGCCCTACCGGACATGCGCGACCGCGCCGGGCCGACGTTGCGCGTGCCGGTGGTGGCCTCTAGCATGATCGCGGCAATGCACACTTCCTCCGCGGCTTTCAAAATTTCGACCCGAGGCAAAGGCACCTACGAAATCACCCGCCAGGTTACCGATGCGGTCGAGGCGAGCGGGGTCGCTAACGGCACGGTCACCGTCTTCGTTAGGCACACCAGTTGCAGTCTCGTCATCATGGAAAACGCCGACCCGAGCGCGCGGCGCGATCTCGAGAAATTCTTCGAGCGTCTCGTGCCGGAAGACACGCTTTGGTTCGAGCACACCGCGGAAGGCGCGGACGACAGCACCTCGCACATTCGTTCTGTTCTTACCCGCTCGAGCGAAGTGATCCCGATCGCGAGCGGTCGGATGCAACTCGGCACCTGGCAGGGGATTTTCCTCTTCGAACATCGCCGCGCCTCGCATCAGCGCAAGATCGCGCTCAGCGTGGTGGGCGAGACCGCCGCCCGAAGGTAGCGCAAGCTTTTAGCTTGCTCTTCGCTGTTCCCGCAAGCTGGAAGCTAGCGCTACCTTGCCGAACCCGCGGGAGCACAGGCGGCTCGCCTGTGGGGAAACCGGGCGTCTCGCCCGGATCGGATGCGTGATGCAGGCGAGCCGCCTGCATTCCCCACAGCCGAGACGGCCGTGCTCCGCCGGACCGCCGCGCGTAAACGCCTTCCCACTTCCGCCTATCGACACATCGTTCCTCTTTCGCTACCCTCGCTTCGCTTGAAACTCTGCCGTCGACCAACAACCGCGACAACGCGCTCCGCGATCGCTGGACCATCCCGTCCGTCGATCAAGTCATGATCGAGGAGCGTGCCGCCGCTTTCACGAAACGCAGCATCAAGACCTCTGCCAAGCTGGCGGGCCTAAAGCTGGCCATCTCGATGATGGACCTGACGACGCTGGAAGGAAAGGATACGCCCGGTAAAGTCGCGTTCCTCTGCCGCAAAGCGATGCAGCCGGCCGATCCGCGTTACGATGTTCCGTCCTGCGCCGCGGTCTGCGTTTATCCAAATCTGGTTCGCGTCGCGAAACGTTTTCTCGGGACCTCCGGGGTGAAAGTCGCGTCCGTTGCGACGGCGTTCCCAACCGGCCTCATGCCGCTCGATTTGAAACTCGAAGAAGTGCGGCGCGCGGCCGGAGACGGCGCGGATGAGATCGACATGGTGATCGATCGTGGTGTTTTCCTGGCCGGCGATTATAACCGCGTCTTCGACGAAATCGCGGCGGTCGAGGAAGCCTGTGGCAATGCGCACCTCAAAGTGATTCTCGAAACCGGCGAGCTCCAGACCTACGACAACGTGCGGCTCGCGAGCGAAATTGGGATGCGCGCTGGCGGCGATTTTATCAAGACATCGACTGGAAAGATCCCGCCGGCTGCGACTATCCCGGTCACGCTCGTCATGCTGGAAGCGATCCGTGATTATTTCTACGAGACCGGCGTGCGCATTGGGATGAAACCGGCCGGCGGCATCCGCAACGCGAAACAGGCGCTGGCTTACCTAGTGATGGTGAAGGAAACGCTGGGCGACGACTGGCTCAGGCCGGACCTTTTCCGTTTCGGCGCCAGCACCCTGGTCAACGACGTCCTGATGCAGATCGCCAAGACGGTCGACGGCAACTATCAGAGCGCCGATTATTTTTCCCTGCCCTAACGAGCGCTCAGTCGAGCTCGAGGGTGAAATGGTGCGAGGCGATGATCATTCGCTTCATCAGGTAAAACCGGTGTGCCGCGAAGCGCTGCACCCCGGAATCGAGCTGGAAGTTGACGCACCCGGTCGCGCGCGCCTCCGCCACCAGCCAGTCGAAGAGCGCGCCGCCGTAGCCTGACGAACGGGCCGACTCGTCGGTCACGAGGTCGTCGACGTAACAGTAGCGGCCCGCGAAAAGCGACTCCGCCATCCGGTAGCCCGCGACCGCGCGCACTTCCGATTCATCTTCCAGGTAAGCGATCTTGAACCCGCCCGCGCGCTGGCGTTCCACCTGTGCGACGAAGATTTGTTCGTCCTTAAAATGGGTCCGCAGTTGTCGCATGACTGGGAAACAACGCGCCACGCTTTCCGGAGTGAGCGCTTCTTCGATGCGAAAGTTCATGTGGGCTGAGATGGGCCGGACGCTTTGCCGCCCCGCCGCTTTTGCCCCAGCTCCTCGAGCAGTTCAATCTGGATCTGCTGAATCTCGAAAAGCCGGTTGTATTGCTTGCGCAGGAGATGATCGATTTTTTCGTGCAGATGTCGGATCTCCAGCTCGGCTTTCAGGTTCACCTTGTAATCATTTTCCGCCCGGGCGCGGTCGCGCGCTTCCGACCGGTTTTGGCTCATCATGATGACCGGCGCCTGGAGCGCCGCGAGGCAGGAGAGGATCAGGTTCATCAGGATGAAGGGATAGGGATCGAAGGCACGGGTCGCCAGCACGGCGGTGTTGATCACGATCCAGACGAAGAGGACCAGCCCGAAAAAGATGATGAATCGCCAGCTGCCCCCGAAGAACGCAATCCGGTCGGAGAGCCGCTCGCCGAACGTCTGGTCCTGCTCGAATTCCTTGCCGATGTTTTCGGAAAGAATTTCGTGTTGCTGCAGGCTGTCGATCACCTCCTGGTCGAGCACGCTCAGTTCCCCGATCTCATCCTTCAGGACTTCCTTAACGTAATCGCGCCGGAAATGCCCGAGATCGTCTAGGCAGATGAAGCCGTGCGGATCAAAGTTCGGCGTCCGTTTCTGGATGAACTCGAGGAGCGATGGCCGGAGCAAATCCCCCACCGTGCCGGCGTTAGGCGCCGTCGCTCCGTGACAGATCTGGCAATGCGGCTTGGAATATTCCGCCACGCCGAGAATGAAAGCGGGCCGGCCGGGGTTTGTCGACTTCCGTCTTGAAGCGGGGCGGGGCGGGGCGATTCTAGGCGGAGCCATGCAGCATTCCGTCGTGCATACCTTAGCCTAGCGATGCGCGTCCTCGCGATCGACGCTTCCCTGCGCAACTCCGGCGTCGCCATCATCGACGCGCCCGGTGGCGGGAAATTCCAGACCCTCTATTTTGGCGTCATTCATAATCGCGCCGCGCTCCCGATGTCCTCCTGCCTGGTCGCGATCCACGATCGGTTAGCCGAGTTGATCCATCAACATGAGCCCGATTGCTGCGCGCTCGAGGCGGTCATTTATGTGCAAAGTCACAAGACCGCGATCATGCTGGGCGCGGCCCGAGGCGCCGCCATCCTCGCCGCGGCCGGACGCGGTCTTTCGGTTTTTGAATACGCCCCGAAGCGGATCAAGCAGGCGACGGTCGGCAACGGCTCGGCCGATAAGTCGCAGGTCGCCTTCATGGTGCGGGCGCTTCTTTCTCTCACAGAAACGCCCGCCCCGGACGCGGCCGACGCGCTCGCCATCGGCCTGACGCATCTTCGCGCGCAAGAGGGCGTGCGGGTCGGGCTGCCGGAGCAATCGCGCATATGAACCCGACGCTGGAAGTGCGTTGGTTAGGTCGCATCGATTTCAATGCGGCCCTGGCCGGGCAGGAAGAACTCGTTAGGCAAAAACGCGACCAGCCCGCGACGCCGGACGAGCTTTGGCTGCTCGAACACGAGCCGGTTTACACCATCGGCCGCACCCCGGACCAATCGAGCCTGCGCGGCGCCAGGCATCTGCCGCATCCGCTGGTTGCGATTAACCGCGGCGGGCAGGCGACCTATCACGGCCCGGGGCAGTTGGTCGGTTACCTCCTCCTCGACCTGCGTCGCCACGGCCAGGATTTGCATCGTTATCTGCGTTGGATCGAGGCGTTGCTGATTGAGCTGCTCGCGCACTATGAAATCGAAGCGACGGCGCGCGAGGGGTTGACCGGAGTCTGGGTGGAGAATCGCAAGATCGCCTCGATCGGCGTCGGGGTGCGGCACTGGATCACGATGCACGGGTTCGCGCTCAACGTGGGCGGCGATCTCGCGCCCTTCGATGCCATCACCCCCTGTGGCATCGCCGATGTGACGATGACCTCGATGGAAAGGGAAACTCGAGTCGTTCAAGCGTTGAGAAGCGTCGCCGAAGAAATGGCGCGCTTAACGATAGAGCGTCTGGCCAATCTTCCGGGGAGCACAGGCTGCCAGCCTGTGGGCGCCGGCAGTCTGCCGGCGCGAACTTTTGGAACGGATGCCCGCTAATCCGCGTTCATCAATTCTTTCGATCCCGCCCTCGCGATAGTCTCGTTCCAGTAGTTGGCGCTGCGCGCCAAAGGCATTCGGCCAGCGGCCGAACGCGGACAGGCTGGGAGTCTGTGCTCCCCGGAACCAGAATCCGACTCGACACGAACGCGCCTTGTCTTTTAATGAAGCATGTCCATCCCACTCGAAGACAATTCCATCCCACTCGAAGACAATTTCACTGATATCATCGGCAAAGCCCAGCGCGGCCTTGGCATTTCCGACAGCCAGCTCGCAGAAAAATCGGGGGCGACGGTGGAGGCGATCCGCGAATTGCGCGAAGGAAAATTCGACCGCGTCACGAGCGATTTGGTCGCGCCGATTCTGCAGTTGGATGGCCCCGCCCTAGCCGGACTGGCGCAGACCGATTGGCAGCCTGACGAGATCGAACTCGAGGGGTTGCGCCAGTTCAACACCCCTTATCACGACATGCAGGTGAACGCCTATCTTGTCTGGGATCCGACGAGCAAGGAAGCCGTCGCCTTCGACAGCGGGGCCAGTTGCGCGGGCATGCTCGAGGCGGCCAAAGAAGAGGGCCTGACGATCACACTGATTCTGCTCACCCATGCCCATCCCGATCACGTCGCCGATCTCGACCGGCTCGCGCAGGAAACCGGCGCGCCGATCCATCTCTCCGACCGCGAAGCAGCACCCGGGGCCCA
>JBBSLW010000137.1:0-7484 GCA_038233495.1 Chthoniobacterales bacterium
GGGCGCGCGCGCTGGCGGAGCGCGGGAGTCTCGGTCGGCGGCGCGCTCGATTCGTTTGCCGCGCGGGTCGCGAATCTGCTCGTTCGCAACCCGGAAGAGTCCGCGCTTCTCGAACTCACGCTCGGCGGGTTGCGAATTCGTTTCGAAGAGGAACGAAGAATCGCGTGGTGCGGCGGCGAATTCACGGCGCGGATCGGCGCCACCAAAATACCGGCGGGCCGCCCGGCGTTCGTTAGGGCAAAAGAAGAGCTGGATTTCGAAGCGGGACCGCGCGGCTGCCGGGCCTGGCTGGCGATCGCGGGCGGGATCGATCTTCCGTACGTTCTCGGCAGCCGCGCGACCGATCTCCGCGCCGGCTTTGGCGGCTGGGAAGGGCGCGCCCTGCGTGACGGCGACCCCCTCTCGTTAGGACCGAGCCCGGCAGACGCGAACGATTCCCCGCGGCTTGCCTCGTGGGGCGCACCCACCGCCTGGGCCCGGACCGCGGCGCGCCCCGCGGTGCTCCAGGTGGTGCAGGGCGCGGAGTGGAACGAGTTCACTCCCGAGGCGCGGACGATGTTTCTGAAGCAGGCCTTCGCCGTCAGCCCGCGCTCGGATCGGATGGGGGCGCGTCTCGCCGGCGCCGCCCTGCAGCGCACGCATGAACGGGAGTTGCTCTCGGAAGCAGTCACCCCGGGGACGGTGCAGGTGGCGAATGACGGACAGCCGATTGTCCTGCTCGGGGATTGCCAAACGATTGGCGGCTACCCGAAGATTGCGCACGTGATCTCGGTCGATCTGCCGCGCGCGGCGCAACTTCAGCCTAACGAAAACGTCCGATTCCGGGAAGTGAGCCTGGCCAACGCAAGCACTCTTTTCCTCGAGCGCGAGAACGACCTGCAACGCTTTCGCGTCGGCCTGGCGCTGCGCGGCTCATGAAACTGTCTGTCGACCTGAACGCCGACCTGGGCGAAGGCGCGCCGAGCGAGCGCGAGCTGCTCGCGCTCGTCAGCTCGGCCAACATCGCCTGTGGTTTTCATGCGGGCGATCCCGGCAGCATGACGGCTTCCATCCGGGCGGCGCAGGAGGCGGGCGTCGCGGTCGGAGCGCACCCGAGCCTGGCCGACCGCCAGAATTTTGGGCGCACGGAGCTGGCGGTTACGCCTAACGAAGTCTTCGGCCTCGTCACCTATCAGGCGGGCGCCTTCCAGGCCCTTGCCACCTACCTCGGGGTCCGGCCCCGCCACCTGAAACCGCACGGCGCGCTCTACAACATGGCGGCGCGTGATCCTGCCCTGGCCGAGGCGGTGGCGCACGCGGTGCTCGCGGTCGATTCTGCGCTCGTTCTTTTCGCGCCCGGCGGAAGCGCGCTGGCTCGCGCCGGCAGCGCGCTCGGGCTGCGGGTCGCTCCGGAGGTTTTTGCCGATCGAAATTACCAGCCGGATGGAGCGCTCGTCCCGCGCACCCGACCGGACGCGCTCCGGCATGATCCGGAAGAAGCGGCCGCGCGGATCCTGCGCATGCTGCGCGAGAAAGTCGTGCGCGCGAACGACGGAAGCGACATCGCGATCGAGGCGGAGACGATTTGCGTGCACGGCGACACGCCCGATGCGGTGGCTTTTGCGCAAAACCTGCGCGTCCATTTAACGGCCGCCGGCCTCACGATCGCGGCACCTTCCGCCTGACGCATGGAAACTTCCGGAGAAAAGCTGGTGCGCGGACTCGGGCCGCTCGATGCGACCATGATCGTGATCGGCTCGATGATCGGCTCGGGCATTTTCATCACCTCGGCCGAATCGACCCGCCTGATTGGCGCGCCTGGCTGGCTCCTTCTCGCCTGGACGATGGCTGGAGTTTTGACCATTACCGGCGCGCTCTGCTGCGCGGAGCTGGCTGGGATGATGCCGCGTGCCGGCGGGCAATACGTTTTCCTGCGCGAGGCTTATGGGCCCTCGATCGGTTTTCTCTTTGGCTGGACGCTTTTCCTCGTCATCCAGACCGGCACGATCGCAGCGGTCGCGATTGCCTTCGCCAAGTTTGCCGGGGTCTTCCTCCCGGTGATCGCGACGGAAAATTATCTCGTCCGCCCGGTTCCGCTCTTCGGCGCGTATGCGATCAGCCTCTCGACCGAACAAATGGTCGCGGTCCTCCTGATTTTCTTCCTCACCTGGGTCAACACCCGCGGGCTCGAGATCGGCAAGCTGGTCCAGAATACTTTTACCTTTGCCAAGACCGCCGCGCTCATCGGGCTGATCGTAGTCGGGCTCTCGTTAGGCTGGAAAGCGACTTGCGCGGCGCGCGCTTCCGATTGGTGGAATCCGTGGGCCAACGGCTGGACCCCGCAGCTGACCCAGCCCGGCTTCACCATGACCGGCGTGCTGGCTCTCTGCCTCATTTTCGGGAAGGCGATGGTGGGCCCGCTTTTCGCGCAGACCGCCTGGACAAACGTCACTTTCACCGGAAGCGAAATCCGCGATCCCGGGAAGACGCTGCCGCGCGCGCTCCTCATCGGCTGCGGGCTGGTCGTGACGCTCTACGTCCTGGCGAACCTGGCCTACGTCGCCACCTTGTCGTTAGGGGAAATCGCGCACGCGCCGCAGAATCGCGTCGCGGTCGCGGCCATGCAGGCCGTCCTGGGGGCGGTGGGAGCGAGCGCGATGGCCGGGGCGATTCTGGTTTCCACCTTCGGCTGCAACAACGGGCTCATCCTGGCGGGAGCGCGGGTTTATTATGCGATGGCGCGCGACCGGTTGTTTTTCCAGGCGATCGCAAAGACGAACGCGCAACGCGTGCCGGCCGCGGCGCTCGTCGCGCAGGGCGTCTGGGCCGCGCTTCTCACTTTGCCGCGGACCGTAACCGTGGACGCGGCGACCGGGGCGGTGCGCCACGGGAATGTCTACACTCAGTTGCTCGAGTACATCGTGGCGGCGGATCTCGTTTTCTACGTCCTGCTGGTCGCGGCGGTGATGGTGTTGCGCCGGAAAATGCCGGACGCGGAACGGCCCTATCGCGCCTGGGGTTACCCGGTCGTGCCCCTGATCGCGATCGGGCTGGCGCTGCTCCTGATTGTCGATCTCGCGATCCTCGCGCCGGCGACCTGCGGGATCGGCTTTGCGATCGTGCTGACCGGATTTCCCGCCTTCTTCCTTTGGAATCGGCCCCGGCCTAACGACCGCTGAAGCACGCGCTACTATTCGACGCGGTAGACTTCGATCAGCCCGATCCCGGTCGCGCCATTCACGCCGCGCATGATGGCGGTGAAGTTGCCGGACGGGCCTTCGAAGTAGATTCCCGATTCGAAGCCGTTGACCAGCCCGAGGCCGTACCCGCGAACCACCCCGGCGTCGCGGTTGCTGTTGAAGTCGTCGTTCGTCTGCAGGAGATCGCCGTTGCTGTTGTAAAGCTCGAGCAGCGGGTTAGTGATCGCGCCGCTGACCCCGGCCGCGGCTAACGACGGGCCGACCGCGCGGATGATGTTCTTCTCCGTCTGCGGGCCGCTCACGATGAAGCCCCCAATCATGACGTCGTCGCCCGCGCCGATCCGGGAGCGGGTGGAGATGTTGCCGAGTTTTCCACTCGCGGCCTCAAGGTCGTAGACCTCGACCAGCGCAACGCCCGTCCCGCCGGCGGCGCCGGTCACGATGGCGGTGTAGTTCCCGGGGGCGATATCGGCCACGATCGCCGCTTCGAGGTCATTGCTCGGCGCGAGACCGGTCGCGCTGATCTCCTCTTCCTGGGTAGTCCGCCAGTTGTCGTTCGTCGCGATCACCGCGCCGGTGCCATCGTGTAATTCCAAGACCGGGTTCTGGAGCGCGCCGGCAACCCCGAAGGTGCCTAACGAAGGGCCAATCGCGCGCACTATAATTTTCTTGGGCGCTTGTTGAATGATGAAACCGCCGATCATGACGGCGTCGCCCGTTCCCACGCTGCCCCGGGTTGAGATCTGCACGATCTGCGAGTTCCCGGTCGGGCCGGGCGTGTTCGGGGGCGCGCCGTAGCGTGCAGCCGCACCGGCAATGTCATCCGCCTGCAGTTCGTAGAGCCCGTTGATGTGCGAGTTCATGATGGCGTCGACCGTCTGGCCCACTTCATCGGGATGACCCAGGCCGAGGACATGGCCGATCTCGTGCAACGCGATGCGGTGCACATCCAGATAGGACACCCCGTTAAAGATGGAATAAACGCCCCGGTAGGAATTGAAACGGTTGGCGATGTTGAAAAGAACATCGGCCTCGTTTGTCCGGCTCCCGTTCGAATCGGTCAGGGCGACGGCGAGCACGTTCTCGCCAAAGGACTCGCCGTAGACGGTGGAACTGAACTGCACGGAATTGACTCCGTCGCCGAAACTGGCGGGCGTGCCGGGAGACGCCTCGGTCCAGCTCAACTGCGTCCGATCCATCTGTTCGTTCCAGAGCTGGAGCACGTTCTCGATTACGGAATTCCAGTTCGTGCTTCCGTCGGCGAGCACGATCTCGGGTGTGCCCATCTGCACCCGGATCGGAACGACCGGGACCTGCCAGAAAGAGCTGTCGAGATCGTAAGCGCTCGCCGTTGCCGGCCGGAAGAAGGTCAGCGCGCAGAGCCCGACGACGAGGAGCAGCCGGGACACTTTCATTTTCAGGGAGGCGACGGTGGTCATAGGCTGGAGGTGGAGCGTCGGGTTTAGTTGACGCCGTAAACTTCGATCAGGCCCACTCCGGTCGCGCCGCCGACCCCCCGCACGAGCGCGGTGTAGTTGCCCGGTGCGCCCTCGAAATAAAGCGCGGACTCGAGACCGTTGCCCGGGACGAGGTTGTAGCTGGAAATGAGGCTGACGTTTACGCTACTGGTGTAGTTGTCGTTTGAGCTGAGAAGGACGCCGTTGCTGTTGTAGATTTCGAGCGTCGGATTAGCCAGCGCATCGGTGACGCCGGCCGCGCCTAACGAGGGACCAAGCGCGCGCACGACCAGCTTTTCCGTCTGCGGACCGGATACGATGAAGCCGCCGATGAGCACGTCGTCGCCGGAATCGACTTGCGCCCGGGTCGAGATGTTGCCCAGTTTTCCGCTTGCCAACTCGAGATCGTAAACCTCGACCAAGGCGACGCCTGTGCTCGAACCTGCACCGCGGATGATGGCGGTGTAATTTCCCGGATTGAGGTCGGCGACGATCGCGGCTTCGCGGGTATCGCTCGGGGCCAGGGTGGTGTCGAGAATGTCCTGCTTCTGCGAGTCCTGCCAGTTGTCGTTGGAAAGAATGAGCGCGCCGCTTCCGTCATGCAGCTCGAGCACTGGATCCTGCAGGACACCGGCGACGCCGAAAGCCCCTAACGACGGAGCGATCGCGCGGACAATCACTTTTTTCGATCCGGGCCCGGGCAGAATGAAGCCTCCGATCATGACCGCGTCTCCCACCCCGACCCGGCCCCGGGTGGAAATCTGGGCGAGCCGGCCGTTGCCGGTGGGAGCGGGCGCGCCGGACACCGCGCCGTAGAGCGCGACTGCGCCATTCACGTCGTCGTTCTGCAATTGATCGAGCGTGCTGACGTGCGCGTTCATCATCGCGTCGACCGTCTGGTTGTGTTCGTCGGGATGATCGAGCCCGATAACATGACCGAGTTCGTGCACGGCGATGCGATGAAAATCGAAGTTGCCCACCACACCGGCCGAATAAGCCGAGCCGCGATAAGAATTGAATTTGTTCGCGGTATTGAAGAGGACATCGGTCTCGATGGTTCGACCGCCGGAGGCGTTCGTCAGGGTGATGGCGAGAACGCCGGAACCAAATTTGTCGCCATAGATGGTGGAGCTAAACTGCACGGAATTGATGCCGTCGTTATAAACCGCGGGGCCGCCCGGTGCGGATTCCGTCCAGGTGAACTGCGAGCGCCCCATCTGCTCGTTCCAAAGCGAAAGCGCATTCTCATAGGAGGCGTTCCAGGAAGGGCTGCCATCGGCCAGAGCCACGTCGCTCTCGCCAAGCTGGACGCGGATCGGGATGGTCGGCGTCTGCCAGCTCCAGCCGAGAAGCGAAGAGCCCGAAGCCGAGGCGACCATCGCCAAGCCGACTGCGCTCGCGGCGAAAAGACGTTTACTGAGTTTTTGCATTCGCCTGCGCCTGCTGGCGAAGATGAGAACGAATCGCCGATTTGAAATCCTTGAGCGAAAGCGCCGACTTGGTCTGGGCAATGGCGGCTTCGCTCGCGCCGAGCTGACTGAGATCCGCCAAGACCTGGCCTTCACCCGTCCGGAGCGTGTCCCGGCCGGAGGCATCTTTTTGCACCTGAAAACGGCCATGCTGAATCCCGACCAGCGGGATGAACTGGCTGCCGTTGTTCTCCACAAAAAGCAGATTGCGATCGCCAATCTTGAACTTCGGAGCATCGCTAACTTCCATGGTGCGTCCATCGACCGTCCCGCCGAGCATGCGCATGGAATAGGAAGTTCCCGGGTTGCCCTTGAGCGTGTCGTCGACCTTGAAGGTGACGTAGGTGACGATGCGATGCTCGGAGCCTTCGCCGATCCATTGCGACTGGAGATCAGTCACCTGGCCTTCGAAGATGACTTCCGCGCGGGTCACGAGATCATCGAAATTTGGCGGGATCACGGTGGTGGCATTGGCCACCAGACCGAGAGAGAACAAAACGGGAAAGACGAGGAATCCGAGTGGTTTTTTCATTTTAAAAAGGGAACGGGCTACTTTTGACGAGTTTAGGGCAAAAATGTTCATTTTCAATTCGGAAATCAGGGATCGAGATCGTAGATCTCGACCAGAGCGACGCCTTCACTCCCGCCGAATCCCTGGACGATGGCGGTGTAGCCGCCCGGGGCGAGGGTGGCAATGAGCGCGGATTCGCGGTCGTCGTTAGGCGCGAAGCCCGCGGAGATGATTTCGCCCTGCTGCGAGCTATTTCTCCAATCATCGTTCTGCGCGATGAGCTGGCCGTTGCCATCCCGCAGTTCGACTGACGGATCGTCAAGCGCGCCGGCCAGGCCAAGCGTGCCTAACGAAGGCCCGAGGGCACGCACCATGATTTTCTTCGACGTCCGGCCGCCAACAATAAAGCCGCCGATGAGCGCCTCGTCCCCGGATCCAACCCGGCCGCGGGTGGAAATATTGGCGGCGTGCGTGGCGCCCGTGTCGATGGTGTAGCTTTCCACGAGGCCGATCCCGCTCGTGTTGTTCGCACCGGAAACAATGACTGTGTAGCTGCCCGGCGCGAGGCGGGCGACGAGCGCCGCTTCCCGGGCATCGGAGGGGGCAAGCGAGCTCGCGATGATTTCGCCGGAGTCGAGGCTTTGCTGCCAATTATCGTTGCTGTCGAGAATCGCGCCCCCGGCATCGCGCAACTCGATTTGCGGATCGGCCAGCGCACCGGTCACGCCGGCAGAAGTCAGCGACGGCCCGATCGCGCGAAGGATCACTTTTTTCAACTGGTCGCCCTCGATAATGAAGCCGCCGATCAGAAGGTCCTCGCCAATCCCGACCCGCAGCCGGGTGGAGATGTTAATCAAGCGGCTCGGGA
>JBBSLW010000138.1:0-7435 GCA_038233495.1 Chthoniobacterales bacterium
ATCGCGTTGCCCTGCGCCTCCGTGGAAACGATCGAACCGATGACGCCGCAAAAGGTCAGGAAGAGCCCGCGCAGGAGATTGACCGTGAGCTGTGGGGTCATGTCTGCCTAACGAGGACGGCGGCGGGGCGGCGGAGTGCTTTCCGGCGGCGGCGATAACCGGGCGGCGCTGTCCCGATAAAAGAGCACGCCGTGGCGGCGCATGTTGGCGATCAGGTCCCGAAGATTGTTGGCTACTTCCTGGTTCGTCAGCAGCATCGCGAGCATTCCATTTCCGGAAGTCGCTTCCTTCACGAGGCGCCCGGCGGATTGGATGGTCTTGCGCGCATCCTCCGCCGCAAGTTGCAGCTTGTCGGCCGCTTCTTTCGCCGAGCCCATCGTGCCGTCCGCTTTCTCGATCAAACCATCGATTTTCTGCGACGACTCGGAGAGCGCGGCGCTCGTCTTGCTCAGGTTATCGAAGGTCGCCTTGAGGTGGTCCATGTTTTCCTTCGAGAGCGCCTCGTCATTCAATTTGCTGACTGCGGTATCGATCTTCGCGACCGTCCCGCGCAGGTCCTTGATCAGCGCGCCGCCTTCTTTCGTGATGTCGTCGAGACCTTTCTCACGCCCCCCTTCGAGCCGCGCGCCCTTCGCGATGTAACCGGTCGGCGGCTTGAGCGGCGGGAAGATGGCGACAAAGCGATCGCCGAGCAGCCCGGAGCTGCCGACCGTGATCGAGCTCCCGACCGGGATCTGCACGAAGTCGTAGATTTTGATCGGCACATTGACACCGCGACCCACTTTCGCGAGCGTCGGCGCGCCCGCCACCTGGCCCACTTTTGCGCCGCCCATCAAGACATCGGAGCTCTTGAGCAGGCCGCTCGCATCGGAAAAATGGACGGTCAACCCGTAGTAGCTCTTAAACCCTTCCCCAAGCCGGCCGAACTGCACGACCAGCGCCGCGAGGATGGCGAGACCGACGGCCACAAAGATCCCCACCTTTAATTCCAGTCCACGATCCTGTTCGTTCATTTCGTTAGTCCGCGAGGGTGGCGCGTCCGATCAGGAAATCCTGAATGAGCGGATCGGACGACGCCTGAATTTCCGCCGGGGTACCGTAAAAGTAAATGCGGCCTTCGTGCAGGTAGGCAATGTGATCGCCCACTTCGAGCGCACTCTTCATGTCGTGAGTCACGACCACGCTCGTCACCTGATAGCGTTCCTGGAGCCGCCGGATCAAACGGTTGATGCTGTCCGAGACCACCGGGTCGAGACCGGAGGTGGGCTCGTCGTAGAGAATGCAGGAGGGCTGGTTAATGATCGCGCGCGCCAGGCCGACGCGTTTTTTCATTCCACCGCTCAGGTTGACCGGCATCTTTTTCTGCTGCCCCTCGAGCTCGATCACCTCCAGCATTTCCGCGATCTTCTGCTCAATCACCTGCGCGTCGCGCTCGCCTGCTTCGCGCAAAGGAAAGGCCATGTTCTCCTCCACCGTCATGGAATCAAAGAGCGCGCCGCCTTGGAAAAGGATGCCAACCTTGCGCCGCAGGCCGGCCAGCTGGCGCTCGCTCCGCCCGATGATGCTCTGGCCATCGATCCAGATTTCGCCCTCGTTAGGCTGCATCAGGCCGATCAGGTTTTTCAGGAGCACGCTCTTCCCGCCGCCGCTCCTCCCGATGATGACGAGGGTTTCGCCCTTGGCCACGGTGAGGTCGACGCCGCGCAAAATTTCCTGGGCGCCGATGCGTTTCTTCAAGCCGCGGACGGCGATCATTGCAGAGTTGAGAGCTGTTGGTTGAGAGTTGAGTGACGAAGAGCCCGCCGTCGGCGGCGACTCGGGAACCGTTGGCGCGTCTCTCATTCCCATCTCTCAACCCTCAACTCTTAACTCTCAACTTCCCCCTACTGCCATCCGGCCGGGAAAAGCACGTTCAGGAACATGGTGAGAAAGAAATTCAAAATCAGGATCGCGAGCGAAGAATTGACCACTGCCTCGGTCGTGGCCCGGCCCACGCCGACCGCGCCTTCCCGGCTGTTCAGGCCTTTGTGGCAACTGATGAAAACGATCAGGATGGCAAAGCAGAAGCCTTTCGTCAGGCCCATCACGATGTCGCGCATCAGGGTCCAGCGCACCATGTTCGCGACATAATACGGCCCGCTGATGTCGAGCAGATTGACCGAGACGAAATAAGCCGCAACCAAACCGAACCCGATGCATTCCGCGACCAGCAAAGGCATGGAGATCATCATCGCGAGCATCCGCGGCACGACCAGGTAATCGATGGGATGCACGGCGAGGGCGCGCAAAGCGTCGATCTGCTCGGTCACTTTCATCGTCCCGATCTCGGCCGACATCGCGGCGCCGACCCGGCCGGTCACCATCAAGCCGGTCAGGACCGGCCCGAGCTCGCGAAAAAGCGCGGCCGAAACGACCGCGCCGACGCCAGAGGCGACGCCGAGTTTATTGAACTGAAAATAAGTCTGGGCTGCAAAAACCGCGCCGGTAAATCCGCCCGTGATGACGACGACGAGCTGCGAGTGCAGACCAATATCGACCATCTGGCGGAGGAAGAGACGCCAGCGCATGCGATGCGTGAGGGCCGAGCGGATCGATTCCGCCGCGAGCACGACGAGTTCCCCGAGATAAATGAAGAAAGCGAGGACGACCGCTCCGATGCCGGTGAAAAAGCGGGCCAACATGTGGTTACGATCGCGAGCGCGGCGCCGGGCGCCCCTGCCGGATCAGGCACTGAGAAGCTGCGTCTTGGAACGCGGCCGCAACTCCGGCGGAATCGCGCCGACGCAACGCGGCTCGAGGCCAAGTTTGGTAAAGACGCTGCGGATTTCGCGGAAAGTAATGGTCGGTTCGTCCAGCTCGAGGTAAACGATGTCGTGGTTGCTATCGACCTTGTAGCGCAGGCCCGGCACCGCTTCGAGCTGATGATCGAGCTCCAGAATTTTATTCAGGTCGCGCACCCCGGCTGCGTAAACTTCCAGTTCAATCATCGTGAGACGCAGTCTAACCAGCGAGCGAGGACGATGCAAAAGTGAAATGAACGCCGCTGCCGTTTCCAAGTCTTCCCTGCCGGCCGGGAGCCTTCTGCTTGTCGTTAGTCTGCTCGCCTTCGCCGGCTGCCAGACGGTCCCCGACGGCACCGGTCGGGCCCGCCTCCCGCAGGGGCCAAGCATCCAGGCCGAAGCGCCCGGCGATTATTTCATCGGCCGGCGCTATTACAAAAAGGAGTTCCATTTCTGGGGCTATCTGCGGCGGCCCGGGCAACCTTGGAACACGGCGCAGCTCGTTGTTTTCAACGAGCAGGAGCAGCTCACGCCCGACCGTGAAGCGCTCGCCATCGGGAGCGACAATAATTACGAATACAAACTGCGCGGCCACTTCACTGGCGACAAGGTTTACGAGCTGGTCAGCGATCATTTTCTCCCGGAGTTCGTCCTCCAGGGCTACGAGCTGATCTCGATCCATCCCGCGCCGATCTTCAAAAGCCAGTTGCAGGGTCGGCCCGAGCCGCGAATGCAGATCGAGAAGCCGGAGTAGCCCGCCGACGCGTGATTGCGGCTGCGGAGAAGCTGCGATACATGATCGCATCCAATCGCCCATGAGATCTCGTCTGCTCAAAACTCTCCTGCTCCTGCTCAGTCTCAGTTTCCTTGTCGGCTGCGAAACGATGCCGGAAGGGATCCAGCAGGCCCGGATCGCGATGTCGCAGCGCATCCAGAGCGAGCCCCCGGGCGATTATTTCATCGGCCGCCGCTATTTCAAACGGGATTACAAATTCTGGGGCTATGTGCGCCGGCCGGGCCAGCCCTGGAGCACAGCGCAGCTCGTGATGCTGAACGAAAACCAGAAGCTCGCCCCCGATCGGGAGCAGATAAATTTCGGGGTCGACAACGGTTACGAGTACCGGCTTTACGGCAACTTCAGCGGGGACAAGGTCTACGAGCCGGCGAGCAACGGGATCTATCCGGAGTTTGTGCTCAAGCGCTACGAACTGATTTCCGCCAATCCGGCGCCCATCTTCAAAAGCCAATACGGCGACACGGGTGACAACCGATACCAAATCGAAAAGCCGGAGTAGCGACCGGGCTGCCCGCCTAACGAAAGCGCGTCCGGCGAAGGACAAGCTGGCCGAGGAATTTCTCTGTTATCTCGAGGTCGAGCGCAACGCGTCGCCGCGGACCCTGCGAATTTATCGCGACGCGCTCCGAGATTTTCACGCGCAGAGCAGCGCGCCTGGCTGGAAACAGTGCACGGCACAACATTTTCGAGATTATCTTTTCGAGCTGATGAAGCGGAAACAGGCGCGCTCCTACGTGCGGCTGCAGTTCTCCGCCCTGCGCAGTTTCTACCGCTTCCTCGTGACGCGAAATCGACTCACGAAGAATCCGGTACGCGAAATTCAATTGCCGAAAGCGGAGAAAAAACTGCCGCTTGTTCTCACCCAAAGCCAGATCAGCGAACTGCTCGCCGCCCCGCTCCAGGTGAAAAAACCGAAGAGCGCGCCGGTCTGGATGCCGCAGCGCGACGCCGCGATCATGGAAGTTTTCTACAGCAGTGGTCTGCGCCTGGCCGAGCTCGCTTCGCTCAATGTGAACGATCTCGATCTTTACACGGAGTCGGTCCGCGTCCTGGGCAAGGGCCGGAAGGAACGCGTCTGCCCGGTCGGAGCGCCGGCGCTGCAGGCGGTCTCGCGTTATCGGGCCGTGGCCAACGTCCACAGTGGCGCGCTCTTTTTGAACAAGGGCCGCCGGCGAATTTCGCCCCGCTCGATCTGGCTGATTCTGAAACGGTATTTGCGCCACACCTCGATCCCGATCGCGCTCAGCCCGCACAAGCTGCGGCACAGTTTCGCGACGCACCTGCTCGATAACGGGGCGGATTTGCGGAGCGTGCAGGCGTTGTTAGGCCACGCCAGCCTCTCGACCACGCAGATCTATACCCACGTTACGACCGAACGACTGAAAAAGGCTTACGCGGAATCGCATCCGCGCGCCTAACGAGTTCGAAAACTCGGACGACACAGGGGTCGTCGCTCCAACGCAGAGCTTCAGCTCGCGTTAGCCGCGGCGTTGTCGTGCGGCTCGGCCACCTTGAAAACGAGCCTCCCTTTTTCAACAGTCACATTGACCAGGTCACCCGCTTTGATCCCGCCCCGGAGCAGCTCCTCGGCGAGCGGATCTTCCAGGTAACGCTCCACCGCGCGCCGCATTGGCCGCGCGCCGTAGGTCGGGTCGTAACCTTTCTCGATCACGAATTCATGGGCTTCGTTGTCGAGCGCGATCTCGATTTCCTTGAGCTGCAGGCGACGCTTCACCTTGTTCACTTCGAGGTCGACGATCTTGAGCAGGTCCGGTTTCTCGAGGGTGTGGAAAACGATGATCTCGTCGAGACGGTTCAGGAATTCCGGCTTAAAGACGCGCTTCGTTTCGTCGAGAATTTTCTCACGCATCACTTCGTAGTTCGCCTCGTCGCGGTTCGAGGCGCTGAAGCCCATCGTGGTCTGGCGCTTGATCAACTCCGCGCCCACGTTCGAGGTCATGATGATGATCGTGTTCCGAAAATCGATCTTCCGGCCTAACGAATCGGTGATTTTCCCTTCCTCCAGGATCTGGAGCAGGAGATGCATCACGTCGGGGTGCGCTTTCTCGATTTCGTCGAAGAGCACGACCGAATAAGGCCGGCGCCGGACGGCTTCCGAAAGCTGGCCGCCTTCCTCGTAACCGACGTAGCCCGGAGGCGAGCCGATGAGACGGGAGGCAGTGAATTTCTCCATGTACTCCGACATGTCGATCTGGATGAGCGCGTCGGTGTCGCCGAACATGAACTCGGCGAGGGTGCGGGCGAGGAAAGTTTTGCCAACGCCGGTCGGACCGAGGAAAACGAACGAGCCGATCGGGCGCTTCGGATCCTTCAGGTCAGCGCGGGAGCGGCGGAGCGCCTTGCTGATCGCGCCGACCGCTTCGTCCTGGCCGATGACGCGCTCTTTGATCTCGCTCTCCATCGCGAGAAGCTTGGCGGTTTCCTTCTGCTCCATTTTCTGGAGCGGGACGCCGGTCACTTTCGAGATGATGTGCATCATGTCCTCAGCGGTCACGAGCACTTCCTTCTCTTCGCGCTTTTCGCGCCATTCGCCGAGGACGCGTTCAAGTTTTTCCTTGGCCTGCTTCTCCTTGTCGCGGAGAGCGGCGGCTTTCTCAAAATCCTGCGCCTTGATCGCGGCTTCCTTGTCGACCCGAATCTCCTCGATCTCTTTCTCGATCTCCTTCACGTCGGGCGGGCGGGTCATGGCGTTGATCCGGGCGCGCGCCCCGGCTTCATCCATCACGTCGATCGCCTTGTCAGGAAGAAAGCGCCCGGTGATGTAACGCTCGGAAAGTTTAACCGCCTGCTCGAGGGCTTCGTCGGTCAGTTTCGCCTTGTGATGCGCTTCATATTTCGGGCGCAAACCTTTTAGAATCAGAATCGCTTCGTCGACCGTCGGGGCCTCGACTTTGACCGTCTGGAAACGGCGCTCGAGGGCGGCGTCTTTCTCGATGTATTTGCGATACTCGTTGAGCGTGGTCGCGCCGACGCACTGCAATTCGCCGCGGCTGAGCGCGGGCTTGATGATGTTGCTCGCGTCCATCGCGCCTTCGGCCGAACCGGCACCGACGATGGTGTGCAGCTCGTCGATGAAAAGGATGACGTTTTTCGAACGGCGAATCTCATCCATGACCGCTTTGATCCGCTCCTCGAACTGGCCGCGGTATTTAGTCCCGGCAACCATCAACGCGAGATCGAGCGTGATTACTTTTTTATCGCGCAAAAGCTCCGGGACGTTGCCGCTGGAGATTTCCTGGGCGAGGCCCTCCACGATCGCGGTCTTACCGACGCCGGCTTCGCCTAACAGTACCGGATTATTTTTTGTCCGGCGGCAGAGCACCTGAATGACGCGCTCGATTTCGTTATGCCGTCCGATGACGGGGTCGAGCTCGCTCTTTTTCGCGAGGTCGGTGAGGTCGCGACCGAAAGCGCGGAGCGCCGGCGTTTTCACGTCCTTCTTGGAAGTCGGTTCGCCGGTCGCGCCCATTTCCGGATCGTTCTCCGGCGGGGTGAAATTCGGATCGAGCTCTTTCAGGATTTCATTGCGGGTCCGCTCGATATCGACTTCGAGGCTCTTCAAAACGCGAGCCGCGACGCCTTCGCCCTCACGGAGGAGGCCGAGCAAAATGTGTTCTGTCCCGACGTAGGAATGATTGAGGGCGCGCGCTTCCTTGCCGGCAAGGGCGAGAACTTTCTTGACCCGCGGGGTGTAGGGAATGTTCCCGACCATTTTCGTTTCCGGGCCGGAACCGACCTGTTTCTCGACCTCCATCCGGACGGTTTCGAGGTCGAGCCCCATCTTCTGGAGCACATTAACCGCGACCCCCTGGCCGAGCTTGATCAGCCCGAGCAGGAG
>JBBSLW010000139.1:0-7282 GCA_038233495.1 Chthoniobacterales bacterium
AAAATCCGCGGCGTGCCTGAGGAGCTCCGCGACCGAGGCGACTTTTTTCAGGGGCGCGCCGCCTTTCGAGAAAGTGAGCAACTGACTGGAGAGGCGGGCGGCATGCTGGGCCGCCTGGCCGGCTTTGGCGAGGAAGGAAAGGAGATTGCCGCTGTGGCTGGGCGCGTCGAGCTGGGCCAGGCCGATGTTGCCCGAGATGACGGTGAGGATGTTGTTCAATTCATGCGCAATCCCGCCGGCGAGCGTGCCTAACGATTCCAGTTTGCTTTTCGTCAGGCGCTCGTCCTCGATCCGTTTCCGCTCCGTGATGTCGCGGAAGAAAACCGAGATGCCGTCACCGCTGGGGTAGGCGTGCACTTCGTGCCAGGTTTTTTCCTTGCTCCCGAGCGCTTCGAATTCGATCGCCGCCTGGTTGCTCATGACTGAGCGATAATTGCGCTCGAAGATGGTCCCGACGAGGTCGGGGAATTGCGCCCAGAGATTCTGCCCGAGGAGCGATTCGCGGGGCGTGCCAAGCATAATCTCCGCTTCCGCATTCAGGTAGGTAAAGTTCCAGTTGGTGTCGACGGCGAAGAAGCCGTCGCTCGTCGTCTCGAGGATGTCGGTCATCCGCCGGGCGGAATCCTGCAGCGCGAGCCGGGCGTGATTGCGCTCCTCGAGTTCGCGAATGTGACGTTCCGCGACCGAGAGTCGCACGCTCAGCCCGCGAGCATCGAGCGGCTTGGTCAGATAATCATTCGCCCCCGCGGCCAACGCCTGTTCAAGATCCTCCGGGTCGGCGCGGGCGGTCACGAGCAGGATGTACATTTCGTCGCCATTCTCCTGAGCCCGCAAGTGGCGGCAGAGCTCGACGCCGCTCTTCCCTGGAAGCATCCAGTCGAGGATGAGGAAGGGAAAGGTCTGCTGCGCGATCTCGGCCTCCGCCTCTTCCGCGCTCGCACACGCCACCACTTCATGGCCGCGTTTTTCGATCAAACGGCGCAGGTTACGGCGGCTGTCAGGATGGTCCTCAATCAGGAGAATTTTCATGCTATAACGAGCCGTTCTCCCTTCTGCGCACCCTTTCGCAGCCCTGCAGGAATAGAAGACCGGCTCGCATCCATGCTTTAGTTGAGCAGGAAGACTGCCAAGGGGGGAAGTTTCGGAAAACGGCCGCTCGAGGAATGGGGGAAGACCCGCCAGGCCGCCTCTCTTGCGTTGACGGGCTGGTCTGCTAGTACAGCGGGAATCTTGTGAAATCGCAGCCGATGGTCTCTCTTCGCCTTCTCGTTGGTCCACTTTTTCTTTTCCTCGCCGGATGTCTCACCGCCCAAACGCCGTCGGCGACCGAGGTGCCGAAGGCGACCGCTGTTACCGCCCCGGCGGCCAGTAGCGCCGGAACGCCCGCGCCCAGCGCGGCCGCTTCGCCGGCCGTCAGCTACAGCGCCGTCCATGTCGAGGGGCCGTTTATCGCCATGACTTTCGACGACGGCCCGAGCGAGAAGTTGACCCCGGAGCTGCTCGACCTCCTCGCGAAGCATCACATTCGCGCCACCTTTTTCGTCATCGGGAGCAACGTCGTCCAACATCCCGAGATCCTGCAGCGGGCGGTTCGCGAGGGACACGAGATCGCGAATCACAGCTGGTCGCATCCCGCCTTTGGGAAAATGAGCGATGCGCGGGTCCGGACGGAGCTGCAAAAAACCGATGACGCGATCAGGGCGGCGATCGGCACGCGCCCGCTCCTGATGCGGCCGCCTTACGGCTCGATCACGGCGCGGCAGAAACAATGGATCCATACCGAATTTGGCTACCGCACGATCCTCTGGGACGTTGATCCACTCGACTGGAAACGGCCGGGTCCGTCCGTAATCACGAGCCGTATCGTTAGGGAAACTCGCCCTGGCTCGATCGTTCTTGCGCATGACATTCATCCCGGCACGATCAAAGCCATGCCTGACACTTTTGACCAACTGGAGGCGAAAGGGTTCAAGTTCGTCACCGTCTCGGAGCTGATCGCGATGGGAAAACCGATGACCGCGAAAGAGCCGGGCACGGAAGGACCGACCCCGCTCGCCTCGCCGGCTAACAGCCCGACGCCGGCCAGCCCGGCCGCCTCGCCGTCTGCTAGCCTAACGAAGCCCTGACGAGCGGCATGGTCGCCGATCTTTACCTGCAGTTGCGCACCCGCACGGAAGCGGGCCTCTCCGCTCTGCTCAAGCTGGCGGTCGATCTGCAGCGCGAGCCGGCGATGCTCGACACCCTCCAGAACATGCTCAAGGATGTGCGCGAGCCGCTCCTCTTCGTCGTTGTGGGCGAAGTGAAGGCCGGCAAATCATCGCTCCTCAACGCGCTCTTCGGGCAGGAATTTTGCAAGGTCGATGTCCTCCCCGCGACCGACCGGATTTACATCTTCAAGCACGGCCCGCGCGAAGCCACGGTCGACGTTTCGGAGCAGGTGACCGAGCGCTATCAGCCGATCAAGTTCCTCGAGGATTTCAACATCGTCGATACCCCCGGCACGAACACGATGGTGGCCGAGCACCAGGCGATCACGGAGAATTTCGTCCCGCGCGCCGACCTCGTGCTTTTTGTTTTTTCGGTGGTCAATCCTTGGGGCGCATCGGCCTGGGAGCTCCTCAAGTTCGTGAACCAAAAGTGGCTCAAGAACGTCGTCTTCGTCCTGCAACAGGCCGACCTGCGCGATCCACGCGAGGTCGAAGTGATCGAGCAACATCTGCGCGACACGGCGAACGAGAAGCTAGGTTTCGCGCCGCCCATCTTTTCGGTCTCGGCGCGGAAAGCATTTCTCGCCCGCACCTCCGGAGTCGACAAGGAACAACTTTGGAAAGAGAGCCGCTTCGCCGCGCTCGAGGAACACATCAGCCTGATGGTGGATGAATCGCGGCACGGCCTCCCAAAACTGATCACGACCTGCCAGACCGCGACCGTCATTCTCATCGACACCTCCTCGCGCGTCCGCAACATCCTGCAGACGATCATGCGCGACGAGGAGCAGCTGCGCCGGCTCGAGGGCATTCTCGAGGCGCGCAAGGAACAGACCCTGCGGCAGGTCGGCGGTTTCCTCCGCGGGATCGAGCAAGCCTGCCGGCGGTGCGAGACCGAGGGCCAGGAATTACTCGAACGCAATCTCTCCTTCTGGCGCACCTGGCGGCTCGTCTTCGGGAAGTCGGAGTGGCAGGAAAAATTCCAGACGGATCTCGAAAACAAGATGCGGGATTTGATTCAACCGCAGGTCGAGAACGCGCTCCAGTTGCTCGAGACCGATTTGCGCGGGCTCTGGCCGCAGTTGCAGGATACGATGGAGAGCCAGTTCAAGGGCGACGCGCGGATGCAGCTCAGCCAGACGATTCCCGATTTTGCCCGACAACGGCGCGAGCTCCTGCAATCGATCGAGCTCACCCTCGTGGAACGGGTCGCCGGGCGCGGGATGGAAGCGCAGCTCGAACGCATGTTTCGCGAGACCGCTACCTGGTTGCGCGTCCCCGCCGGGGTCGCTGCGGCCGGCGGCATCGTGACTGTGATCGCCGCCATGAGCAGCGCCGCGGTCGCGGATATCACCGGGATCGTGGCGCTGTCAGCGGCTGCTCTTGGCACCTTTGTCGCCTTCGGCCGGCGCCGGAAAATCCTGGCCGAGTATCATCGGCAAATGGGAACGAAACGCGAAGAATTGGTCGCGGCGATCGAGCAGCAACTGGTGCACGCGATCGATCTTTTCTACGCGGAGATCGGCTCGGTTTTTGAACCGCTCCGCGCCTTCTGCGTTTCGGAAAGAAAACGCTACGATCCGCTCATGCAACGGATCCAGGAAGTCGAGAAAACCTTCGCGCAACTCTCGGCCGAGCTGCCGCGGAGCCGCTAACGAGCGCGCGCTACTTCTTCGCTTTCGACTTGGTCGAGGATTGCTCGGCCAGGCGCTGCTCGGTTTGGCGACGGGCGATGACGAAATTATTGTTCTCGCCGTAATTCCGCCACGGGCCCGGCGGCACGTCGCGCACTTCGACAAACTGCCAGTCCGTCAGCGAAGTCGGGCCGAGCCCGAGGTAATCGCGGACCGCCGGCGAGACGTCGAGCCCCGCGCCGTGGTTCAGATTTGGCCGCGGCCGCTCATTGCGGAAGACGTATTCGTAGTGGTCGGTCCGGAACGGTCCGCAATCTTCCCACTGCGCATAACAAACGCGGTTGCCCCGGCGAATCGCGAGCCAGCGATCCTTGCAGACGGAATGCCCCTGTTGCACGAAAGCCTGCCGGAACCACGGCACCACGACGGGCGCTTCCGGTTTAAACTGGCCATGTGAGACGTCGTTGTAGGGGAGCGCGATGTAGAAGGGATTCTGGCGCGGGACGAAATTGATCGGGATGTAATCATGCCGGCGCGACGTATCGGGGTCGTCGTAGCCGCCGTAGTTCCGGGTCCATTCCGGATCCCACGAGCTCTTGTGATTCGGCACCGGATTGTTCTGGGTCGGCATTTCACCAATCCAGAAAACCGTCGTGACGATGTCCGTCTTCCACGGATAACGAGAAGCAGAAAAACGCGAAGTCGTCGGGACGAAGACCTGCGGCTCGACCTTGAGCAACGCCTGGGCGCGCAGCTTCATCGCGTATTTCGCGAAGTCCGCGCTGCTCTCGTAGGGCGATTGCGCCCCGGCGAAAAACGCGGTCGCAGCGGAAAAAGCTACGATCGCGATCAGGACTTTGGTTGGTTTTGCCAGCATTTCCGTCTCTCGTTCTAGCCGAATCGACCGCGCAGGCAAGCGAGATTCGTCATTCTTCCCTTAGCACGATCCATTCCCAAAAATGCTCAGCTGCGGGTCAGGAGCGTGTCCCGGCGAAACTCCTCACCCGCCATTTCCGGATAATCCATCGTGTAATGCAGGCCCCGGCTCTCTTTCCGGCTGAGTGCGGAGTCGACGATCAGGGCCGCGACCGTGGCCAGGTTGCGCAGCTCGAGCAGGTCGACCGTGATCCGGAAGTTCCAGTAAAATTCCTGGATCTCGCGCTGCAAATTGCGCAACCGCGCGCTCGCTCGCTGCAGCCGTTTGTCCGTCCGCACGATCCCGACGTAGTCCCACATTAGGCGCCGGATTTCGTCCCAGTTGTGATAAATCACGACCAGTTCGTCGACATCCTGGACGTCGCCCGATTGCCATTCCGGCAGCGAAACCGATCCCGCCGGATGCGCCGTTGGGCGGCTGCGCATGACCGCCTCGCTCGCGCGATGCGCGATGACGAGTCCTTCGAGGAGCGAATTACTGGCCAGGCGATTCGCGCCGTGCAATCCGGTCGACGCCACCTCGCCGATCGCATAGAGCCCGGGCAAACTGGTCGCGCCATCCATGTTTGTTTTGATCCCGCCGCATTGATAATGCGCGGCCGGCACGACCGGGATCGGCTCCTTCGCCATGCCGATTCCGTAGCGCAGACAGGTCTCGTAAATGTGCGGGAACCGTTCCTGCAAAAACTCCCGCGGTTGCTGCGTGATATCGAGATACACGCATTGCGCGCCGCTCCGTTTCATCTCGGCGTCGATCGCCCGGGCCACGATATCGCGCGGCGCGAGCGAACCGCGCGGATGGATCGCCGCGACAAAATCTTCGCCTTTGCTGTTGCGCAAAATCCCGCCCTCCCCGCGGACCGCCTCGGAGATGAGAAACGACGTCGCCTGCGGATGAAAAAGACAGGTCGGATGAAACTGGATGAACTCCATGTTGGCGATGACTGCGCCCGCGCGCCAGGCCATCGCCACGCCGTCGCCCGTCGCGATCGCGGGATTGGTCGTGTAGAGATAAACCTTCCCGCAACCCCCGGTCGCGAGGAGCAGTCGATCCGTCCGGATGGTTTCCACCTCGCCGGAAACTTCATCGAGCACGTAGACCCCGAGACAATGATCTTCCGTCGCGAAGCCGAGCTTGGCCGCCGTGATCAGGTCGACCGCCATGTGATTCTCGAGCAGCTCAATGTTAGGCGAAGCCTGCGCCGCGCGCAGGAGCGTCGTCTCGATCTCGTAGCCGGTGAGATCGTGCACGTGCAGGACGCGCCGCTTCGAGTGCCCGCCTTCGCGGCCGAGGTCGAGCTCGCGATGCCCCGAGACGTTGCGTTCATCAAAGTGCAGCCCGAGTTCCATCAGCTCCCGGATGCGTTCCGGGCCTTCCTTCACCACCGTCTCGACCGCGAACGGATCGCACAGACCCGCCCCGGCCTCGAGCGTGTCCTGAATGTGGAGATCGAAGGAATCTTCGCCGCTCGTCACGCAGGCCACGCCACCCTGCGCCCAGGCCGTATTCGAGTCGACCCCCTTGCGCTTGGTAATGATCGCGACCCGGCCGTGTTTCGCCGCCTTGATCGCAAAGGTCAGGCCAGCAATCCCGCTGCCGATCACGACAAAATCGAATTCCTTCATCGGAGCAGAATATTGTCGATCAATCGGGTCTTGCCGAAGAAAACCGCGACCGCCAGGACCGAGCCGGGCTCAATCGTTAGGCGCAGTTGCAGGTCGTCCGTCCCGACGATCTCCGCGTAATCGATCCGGGCGGACGCGGCCGTTTCGATTAGTGCCTTGACTTCGCTGAGAATTTTTCGGGCCGATTTTTCGGTCGACTCCGCCGCGGCCAGGAGCGCGGCGCGCAGGACCGGCGCCTGCGCCCGTTCCTTGGCGCCGAGATATTGGTTGCGCGAGCTGAGGGCGAGGCCGTCCGGCTCGCGCACAGTCGCCCCGGCGATGATCTCGATCGGGACATCGAGGTCGCGCACCATTCGGCGCATGATCGCAAGCTGCTGAAAATCTTTCTCACCGAAAACCGCCGCCGCCGGTGTGAGGAGGTGAAATAATTTCGTGACCACGGTACAGACCCCGCGGAAATGGCCGGGCCGGGAAGCACCGCAGAGCCGCTCGGAGAGAGAAGTCTCCCGGACAAAAACGGAGCGGTCCTCGAAATACATCTCGTTAGGCAAAGGGCGGAAGATCAGGTCCACTCCTTCCGCGCGGCAGATCTCGTCGTCGGCCGCTTCCGGCCGCGGGTAGCGCGAGAAATCCGAGTCGGGCTCGAACTGGAGCGGGTTCACGAAGATGCTGACCGCGACTTCGCCCTCGGGACCGGCCGCGGTCCGCGCCAGCCGGATGAGCGAGACATGGCCGGCATGCAGCGCGCCCATCGTGGGGACGAGGACGCGGCGCTGGCTGTGGTCGCGCAAAGCGCCCCGCAGCTCTACGATGGTGGAGAATTTTTTCATCGTCCGGTTGCGGAAGGGTCCAGCCAAATCGCCTGGCGCGCAAAACGGA
>JBBSLW010000140.1:0-7270 GCA_038233495.1 Chthoniobacterales bacterium
GAACCTGCGCGGCTGTCTCGAGTGGCTGGCGCGGGTCGATCCGGCGGATCGCGCGGACATTCGCGAAGTCCTGGCCACGATCGTGCGCGGGCAGGAACTCGATCTCCGCCGTTTCGGAGATTCGGCAAACCCGGCTTCGCTCCGGAGCGCGGCGGAGTTGGAGGAATACACCTACCTCGTGGCGGGCTGCGTCGGGGCCTTCTGGACGAAGCTCGGTTTTCGGCATCTGCCGAAATTTGCCACCCGCACGCCTAACGAGATGACGAAACTGGGCGTCACCTACGGCGAAGGGCTGCAGTTGATCAACGTCCTGCGCGATCGCGCGGTGGACGCAGCCGCGGGCCGCTGCTATTTGCCGGGGGAAGAACTGGCGGCGGCGCCGGAAGCGGAAGTCTTCAGACGCTGGCTCGACCGGGCGGAGGAGAAAATTTCGTCGGGAATCGAGTACTGCTCGAGCCTGAGGAGCTGGCGAATCCGGTTTGCGACGGCGCTTCCGGCCCTGATTGGGGCGCGCACGATTGCACTTTTGCGTGCCGAGGGGCCGGCGCGGGAGAAGGTCAAAGTCCCGCGGCAGGAAGTGCGGCGGATCTTGATCGCGGGGATGGCGGCGGCGCGTTCGCCGCGCGCGTTGCGCACCTTCTTTCGGCGACTACTGGCTTCTCGTTAGGTAGCGCAAGCTTCCAGCTTGCTCGATCCTCAACCTGCAAGCTGGAAGCTTGCGCTACTTTCTCTTACAGTCGCGGCCATGAAACGCTTCCAAAATTTTCTTCGTCTCGCCGCCTTCGCTTCCACTCTCGCAGGATCGAGCGCATTTGGCCTCACCGCGCTGGTCGGGGGACGATTGATCGATGGCTTTGGCGGGCCGCCGCTCGCCAACAGCGTCATCCTGGTCGAGAACGAGCGCATTACCGCCATCGGGGTCGTCGGCACCCTCGCTGTGCCGAAGGATGCGGAGGTGATCTCGACCGAAGGAATGGATGTGCTGCCCGGGCTCTGGGATTCCCACGTGCACACGATGCTCCTGGGGCACAGCGACTACGATCATTGGGACAAGACTTACCCCGCTCGCTTCGGCTCCGAGATCATGCCGGCGGCAGCGCATCAGCTGCTCATGGCAGGTGTGACAAGCGCGCGCGACCTCGGCGCGCCTTTGAAGGAAAGCATCGAAGTGCGCGACCGGATCAATCGCGGCGAAATCCCCGGGCCCACGCTGTATGTCGCCGGGCCGTTCATCCAACATGCGCCTTATCCCGGGACGGAAGCGTTTCGCTGGGGCGTGAAAGGCGCGGCCGACGGCCGGGCCAAGGTCAAGCAGTTGGCCGATGCGGGCGTCAACATCATTAAGTTGATCGACCAAGATGAGATGACGATGGAGGAAGTGAAAGCGGTGGTGGACGAAGCGCACGCGCACAAGCTCCCGGTCGTGGCGCACGGGCATCGGCCGGACGAAATCCGGCGCGGTCTTGCTGCGGGAGTGGACGACTTCGAGCACACCGGGCTCTCCACTGCTCCTGGTTATCCCGACGACGTCCTGAAGGCGATCGCAGAGCGAACCGCCAAGATGAGCCTCGGCCCGCTCTTCTGGTGCCCGACGATCGAGGGTTTCCTCAACTACGATTCCCTAATCAACAATCCGGAGTCGCTCGACGATCCGGCCTGGCAGCTCGACGTCCCGAAAGACATCGTGGCCGACATCAAGGCTTCGATCAGCCATCCCGGCCAGCTCAGTTATTATCAAATCACTCCGGCCCGCGCGAAGACTGTGGCGAACAAATTCCACCAGCTCCAGCAGGCCGGCGTGGTGCTCTTGGTCGGGACCGACAGCGGTATCCCGATGAAGTTTCACAGCAACTCGACCTGGCACGAAATGGACGCGTGGGTGAACAAACTCGGCGTCGACCCGATGACGACAATCCGGGCGGCGACTTACTGGCCGGCGGTGATGATGAAAGTGGACAAGGATTACGGCTCGATCAGCCAGGGGAAGTTTGCCGACATCATCGCGGTCAAAGGCGACGTCCTGCGGTATATCGACCTGCTGCAGCGCGTTGACCTCGTGATGAAACACGGCAAGCGTTTCAAATAAGCTGCGTCGCTTCGCGCCGTGGCGCGATCGTATTTGCGTGACATGGATATTCGGCTCTTGCTCGTCCCGTATGATTCCGGCCAGCACAAGGTGCGGATGGGCGGGGGGCCGGAACATCTTTGCCAGGCGGGTTTACGGGAACATCTGACCGGGCAAGGCCATTCCGTCGACCAAGAGGTGATCGAGCCGGCCTCGATGAACTGGCGGGCGGAAGTGCAGACCAGTTTCGAGCTGATGCGCGCGGTCGCCGGGCACGTGCGCGAGGCGCAGGCGGCCGGGCGAATTTGCGCTCATTCTCTCGGGCAATTGCCTTTCCGCAGTCGGCGTCATCGCCGGCCTCGGGGCGCAGACCGGCGCGCTCTGGATCGAGGCGCACGGCGATTTCAACACGCCGCAAACGACGATGAGCGGATTCCTCGACGGGATGACGCTGGCCACCGCGACCGGACGTTGCTGGGTGGAGCTGGCCCGCAGCATCGAAGGGTTCGCACCCGTGCCGGAGAACGCGGTCGTGCTCCTCGGGGCGCGCGATCTCGACCCAGGCGAAGGCGCGGCGCTGGCCCGCTCCGAAATTGTGCGCCTGAGCGCGGAGGAAGCGCTCGGCGGCATCCAGCCCGTGCTCGAAAAGCTCGCCCTAACAATGGAGAAATTCTATGTCCACCTCGACCTCGATTCCCTCGACCCGAGCGTCGGGCGGGCCAACGGCTACTCGGCCCGCGGTGGATTTTCGAGTGAAAGTCTGCAGGCGCTGCTCAAGGCAATCGCGCAAGGCCTGCCGGTCCAGGCCTTGACCGTGGCCAGCTACGATCCCGCCTACGACACGGACGGGGCGGTCTGCGCGGCTGCCTTCGCGGCGGTCTCGGCGTTGTTAGGCAACCTGAGCGCGCCGTCGGCCGGAAAAGGTTAGGCCGGCGTCTCGCGTTTTACTTCGGCCGGCGCCTTGTCTTCGCGCAGGCCGAGGAAAACCGGCTGGCGCAGTTTCGCGTCCCGGGTCCATTCCGCGAATTTCACCTGGCCGACGAAGATCGGATTGATCCAGTGGCATTTCCGCATCATCGCGGGCGTGATCCCCTGCACCCAGGCGCCGCCCTGTTTCGAGGGCAGATCGGCAAACGGACAATCGGCGCGCGCTTCGGCCTGGAATTTCTGGTGCAGACTCGCGAGCATCTTGCCGTCGAATCCGGTGCCGACCTTGCCGGCAAAGAGGAGTTTCTTTTTCTCGTAATATCCGACGAGTAAGGCGCCGAAATGTTTGCGCGCGCCGGCTGGCGGGGTGTAGCCGCCGATGACGAATTCCTGTTCGTTCCCGCACTTGAGCTTGATCCAGGCGCCGCTCCGGCGGCCCGCTTCATAAACCGAATCGGCGCGCTTGCCGATGATGCCTTCCAGCCCGCGCCGCCGCACTTCGGCGAGGAGCGCTTCCGGGTCGTCGCCCAGTTCACCGGAATAGCGGATCGGATCGGGCGCGCCGTCGCACAACTGGCGGAGCGCTTCCTTGCGCGTCGTTAGGGGAAGCCCGCCCAAGTCTTTCCCCTCGAGCTGGAGGAGATCGAAGACGTAATAGGAGAGCGGCGCGGACCGCCCCTCCATCTCGCGGGCCTGCAATAGTTGAAACGAGGAGCGGCCTTCCTCGTCGAGCGCGACCACTTCGCCATCGATCACGCATTCTTCGCAGGGCAGTGCCGCGATTGCCGCAGCCACTTCCTCGAATTTTTTTGTGAGATCGTTCTCGTTCCGCGAGATCAACTTCACCTTGCCGCCGCGCTTGAGCGCGAGCGCGCGGATCCCGTCGAATTTCAGCTCGTAAACCCAGTCGCCCTGCGCCGGCGGCGTCTCGACCAGTTTCGGTTTCATCGGCTCGATGAAACGCGGCCCGCCGTCCGGGAGCGAATCGGGCAGCGCGACCGCGGCGCGCTCTACTTTTGCGGCGCGCGAGACTTTTTTTTTAGGCTTCGCCTTTTTCGTCGCGACCGCTTTCTGGATTCGCGCCCGCAATTTCTCCGCGCCGCTCGCTTCTTCGTTGCGGTTTGATTGCCATTCCGCGTCGCGATCTTTCGCGATCTGTTTCATCGTCCGGCCGGTCTTGGCCGATTCGTCGTCGCGCCTTTTCGAGATTGGTCTGACGTCGCCGTCGCTTTTCAAAAGGAGCCACTGATTTTTGTTCCCGTCGGAGCGGGTGCGAATCAGCGCCCAGTCGCCCTTCAATTTTTTTCCTTCGAGCACGAGATGGAGCCGGCCTTGCTTGAGCGCCTCGAGCGGATTCTCGCCGTGCACGTAATAGTTGCCCTGATCCCAGACCATAACGGTGCCGCCGCCGTAGCTGCCCTGCGGGATGATCCCCTCGAAGTCCTCGTAGTCGATCGGGTGATCCTCGACTTCGACCGCGAGATGTTTTTCGCCGCGTTTCCAAGGCAGGCCCTTGGGCACGGCCCAAGATTTCAGAACGCCATCCATCTCCAACCGGAAGTCGTAATGCAGCCGGCTGGCATCATGTTTTTGAATGACGTAACGAGAAGCTCCCGTAACTTTTTTCGGGCGCGGCTTTTTCGCCCCGCTCGGCTCGGCTGTGACGGAGAAGTTCCGTTTTCGTTTGTATTCGGTCAGCCCCATGAATCTCAGGCTCCACCAAGGCAACGAAAAATGCCACCGCGATCACACGGATCGCGGTGGCGATGATTCAGACCCGATTTTGCCTAACGAGGCGAGCGGCTCCCGGCCGCTTCTTCGTCGCCTTCCTCGGCATCTTCGTTCACGATGCTCTCGGCGATCTCGGTCAGCTTCTCATCGGCGGCCGCTTCTTCGTCGAGTGTCTCCTGGAGGAGACCCTCGGCTTCGTCTTCACCGAGGAGCGAAGCGAAGGTGCGCGTGACACCGTAGCCCGCCATCTCGTAATGCTCGACGCGTTGCGCGGCGGCAATCAGACCGGCGTCGATGACGGAGTCTGGGCCGTCTTCCTCGATCATTTCGGAGCCTTCCTCGACCAGGCCTTTCATCGCCTTGCAGGTCTTGCCGCTCGGCTTCTTGCCCAGCTGGGAGAAGATCTGCTCGAGGCGTTCGACATGGACTTTGGTTTCGTCGAGGTGGCTTGTGAATGCGTCCTTCAGCTCCGGCGTGGTCGCCCGTTTCGCCATTTTCGGCAGAGCTTTCAGGAGCTGATTTTCAGCGTTGTAGAGATCGCGCATTTCTTCGATCCAGAGGGTGCGGAGTGAATCCAGTTTCATAATTTTTCCTTTTGTGTTTTGAGGTTGTTCAGCCTCCGCGCATGGGCGGGACTGGCCGGCCTTTCGTCCTTTGTGAAACGACCGTGCAAGAGTGAAACGAAGCCGAGAGACGCGCTGCGCGTCTGCAAAATCCCTATCTGAAGATGAGGAAATTTCCGGAGGTCGAGAGCCGAAGTCAGTCCCACAAATCTACGGGTACGGTGGCGCCCGCGGGAAACAATTAAGACTCAGCCCCGCAGGGGCGGAAGGAGGAGGTGCGCCTGGGGGCATCGGCGGGTTCTGCCGCCCCTCCAGGGCTCATGGGAAGGGAACGCTAATTCCGCCGGGCTCCCGCCAGGGGCTAATCGCTGTCGCGCCTCCGGCGCTTCGATACGGCTGCAGCTTGTTGCTTCGACACGGCTGCAGTTTTGTGTAAACCCGCTCTCGCCTTCGCTTTCCTGCACCCTACGCCCCCCTCACTCCCGAGCGAAGCTCGTCGCTATTCCGGGAGCGAATTGATCGAGGAATTTTCCCAATCGCTCGCGCTCAAGTCCCAGGAACCGGATTGTTTTTGCCGCACACGCCGTGTCAATCCCAGAGCTCGACCGTCACGGCGGCGCCCGCGGACAGCGTCCTCTCCGGCACGAGTCGGAGGAGCGCATTTGCCCGGCTCAAGCCAAAGAGCGCGTGCGACTCCTGCCGCCCGGTGACGGTGAAGATCCCGGCCTCGAGCCGGCCGCGCAGATAATGCGGCCGGTCGCCATCATTCGAAATCGCGGCCGCGAGCCGGGCCGGGACTTGGCGCAAGTTTTGGAATCCTTCCGCCGCCCCCCGTATTTTCAGGAGCGCCGGGCGAACGAACTTGAGGAAGGTGACGAAGGCCGAGACGGGATTTCCGGGCAGTCCAAAAATGAAGCAGCCGCGCGCGCGACCAAAAAGAAACGGCTTTCCCGGCTTGATCGAGACGCGCCAGAAATCAAACTCCGCGCCCAAGGCCTGCAGGGCCGGTTTTACGAGGTCATGATCGCCCACGGAAACGCCGCCGCTCACGATCAAGACATCGCCTTCCAGACCGCGGCGGAAGATTTCCTTCATCCGCTCAAGCTCATCCGGAGAATTCTCGCGCAATGCCACCGCAGCGCCCGCGCCGAGCGCGAGCGCATGCAGCATGAGGGCGTTGCTCTCAAAAATTTGGCCCGGCTGTGGCGTCGCGCCCGGCGGGAGCAGCTCGTCGCCGGTCGAGACGATCGCCACCCGCGGCCGGCCGCCCACTTCGACCTCGGCCATCCCCTGCGCGGCGAGGAGCGCCATCGCCTGCGCCGTTACGGGTTCGCCGCGCCCGAGAATTTTTTGTCCTTCCGGCAGGTCCGCGCCGCGCCGCCGGACGAACTCGCCCGGCTCGACTCCGGCCTGCGTCACGATGACGTCGCCCTCGCGCGTTACCTCTTCCTGCATGATGACGGCGTCGGCGCCCGCGGGGAGCGGCGCGCCGGTAAAGATGCGGATCGCTTCCCCTGCCCCCATCGGTAGGCCACGATCCCGCCCGGCCGGCTGTTCGCCGATGACACGAAGGCGCGCGCCCGCCGGACACGACGCCGCCTGCACGGCGTAGCCATCCATGGCCGAGTTATCGAAAGACGGCAGGGAACGGCCCGCCCGAAGATCCTGGGCGGAAAATCGGCCTAACGACTCGAGCAGCGGCACGGTCGCGCCCGGGAGCGCCGTGACCTTTGCCAGGATCGCCGCGCTTGCCTCTGCTTCGCTCGTCATTGTGTCACTTGATCGCCCACCGCCGGCTCGCCGTCGACGATATCCGCCGCGATAAACGGTCTTTTTTGCTCGGTGGAAGCCTTGAGCTGCGCAGTCGCGCCGGCGGCGTTGCGCGAACGCAGGGCCGTCCCGGGGGCAGGTACGTAAAGACTGGACGCCAAATCGATCAGGACAAAATCCTTCTCTATGTCGACAAATGCGACCTCCCCGACGA
>JBBSLW010000141.1:0-7269 GCA_038233495.1 Chthoniobacterales bacterium
AAAACGCATGCCTCGAAATTTCGCGTCCCGTCCGGGGAAGCCCTGGAGCTGGAGAAGTGTCCGACCGGGATCCGGCCGCTCTACAAATCGAAGTCGCAATATCGCAAGCTGCTCGCGCGACAAATCGAGGAGCTGAGCGAATTGCAGAGCCTTCTCTACGCGCACAATCGTTATGCGCTCCTCGTCATTTTCCAGGCGATGGACGCGGCCGGGAAAGACAGCGCGATCAAGCACGTCATGTCGGGCGTCAACCCGCAGGGCTGTGAGGTTTACAGTTTTAAACAGCCGAGCGCGGACGAGCTCGAGCACGATTTTCTCTGGCGCACGACCCGCTGCCTGCCGCAGCGCGGGCGGATCGGAATCTTCAACCGCTCCTATTACGAAGAGGTGTTGGTGGTGCGGGTGCATCCCGAGATTTTGGAGCACCAGGGTTTGCCGGCGGAGTTGATCAATGAAAAGACGATCTGGGAAGAACGTTATCGCTCGATCAACGACCTCGAAGCGCATCTCCAGCGCAACGGAACGCGCGTCCTGAAATTTTTCCTCCACGTCTCGAAGGAAGAGCAACGCAAACGTTTCCTCGCCCGCCTCGAGGAGCCGGACAAGAACTGGAAGTTCGGCCTCGGCGACCTGGAGGAGCGGGAGCGCTGGGGCGAGTACATGAAAGCCTACGAAGCCTGCCTGCGCGCCACGAGCAGCGCGGACGCGCCATGGTATGCGATCCCGGCCGACGACAAGAAAAACACGCGCCTTCTCATCGCGGAGGCGATCGTGGAGACGCTCCAGGGATTGAAAATGTCGTACCCGGAACCGGCCCCGGCGCAGCGCAAGGAGCTGGAAGCGATCCGGAAGACGCTGGCGAATGAAAAAGCCTGAGGAGCGCGGAAACGAGGCGGCATTTTTATTGCGAGACGCGGCCAGGTCATCACGCCGAGTCACGCCGTCGTGGTTGCGCTGCGCTACGCCCGCGTTGTCGCGCCGGGCCACCCCAAGGTTGTCATCCCGAGCCGGCGCAGCGCGGCGAGGGATCTTTCCCATGCAATGCACGTTTTCAGCTTCCGGGAAGCGCGGACTCCAACTGCGAGATCCCTCGCCGTCTGCGCGACTCGGGATGACGACGCGGGAGGCAAGCGCGGCAGAGCGAGAGATTTTGGAAGGGACCGCGTTGCGATCAAGCGTCGTCGCCGCTTCATGACGGCTTCCCGTCTCGATTTTCGCCTCGACGCGGAGGCGCCGGGGTCGCGCGCGCGCGCCGCGACGTTTCGCACTTTGCATAACGAGGTGCAGACGCCGCTCTTCATGCCGGTCGGGACCCAGGCCACGGTCAAAGCCCAGCTCACCCGCACCCTCGAGGAAGCCGGTTCGCAAATTCTGCTCGCGAATACTTATCACCTCCTCCTTCGCCCCGGCGCGGAAGTGTTTCGCCGGACCGGCGGGATTCACGGCTTCATGAGCTGGGATCGCGCGGTCCTGACCGACTCCGGCGGCTTCCAGATTTTCTCGCTTCCGCACTCGCGGTCGATGAGCGAGGAGGGCGCGGTTTTCCGAAGTTATCTCGACGGACGCACCATCCTGCTCAGCCCGGAGCTCAGCATTGAAACCCAGGTCGCGATCGGGAGCGACATCATGATGGCGCTCGATCAATGCATCGCCTCGACCGCCGATGAAGCGAGCGCGCGGGCCGCGGTCGAAATTACGCAACGCTGGGCGGCGCGTAGCCTGGCGGCGCGGGGCGACTCGCCGCAGTCGATCTTCGCGATTGTGCAGGGCGCGCTTTACCCCGCTCTCCGGAAGCAGAGCGCGGATTCGTTAGGCGAGATGGCTTTCGACGGTTTCGCGATCGGCGGGCTCGCGGTCGGCGAGAGCAAGAGCGAGCGGGAAGACCTTTGCGAGTTCACCGCGCAACTCCTCCCGGCGGACAAGCCGCGCTACCTGATGGGGGTGGGCACGCCGCTCGACATCCTCGAGGCGGTTCATCGCGGGGTCGACATGTTTGACTGCATCATGCCGACCCAGCTCGCGCAGCGCGGCGCGGTGTTCACTTCGCACGGTTTTCTCCAGATGCGGCGCGGGGTTTACAAATTCTCCAACGACAAACTCGATCCGGCCTGCGCTTGCCCGACCTGCGCGCGCTATTCGCGCGCCTATTTGCATCACCTGACCAAGACGAGCGAGACGCTGGGCTGGCAGCTCCTCGGGAAGCACAACATCCATTTCTATCATCAGCTCATGCGCGAGATGCGGGCCCGCATCCTGGCCGGCGATTTCGCCCAATTTTACCGCGAGCAACGCGAAGTGCTGCAGGAATCGGATCGCGAATATCCGGCGCTCCGGCCGAAGCCGGGCCGGGAACGATCGAAGTCGTTAGGCAATTACGAGGTTCATACCGCGCAGGAAGGTTTCGCCAGCATCCGGCAGGTGATTTCGGGCGAGATCATGCACATGCGGACCCCGCCGATGGAGGAAGCGCGCAGCCTTTACGTCGAGCAATCGCAGCTCGCCGCGCGCCTTCGTTTGAAAACGACGGACCTGCTCGTCATCTGGGACGTCGGGCTGGGCGCGGCGGCCAACGCGATGGCCGCGATTGAGTGCTACGAAGCGCAGGCTTCGTCAGGCGAAGTCCGTCCGCTGGAGATGATCAGCTTCGAGAACGATCTCGATTCGCTCCGGCTTGCCTTGCGTCATGACGACAAATTCACTTATCTCCGGCACGGCGGACCGGCCGGGATTTTGCGGAAAGGCGAATGGCAATCGAAGCGGGACGCGGGCCTGAGCTGGCGGCTCGTCCCGGGCGATTTCCTCGCCACGGTGGGCACGACCTTGCCTCCGCCCGATCTCATTTTTTACGACATGTTTTCGAGCCGCACCCATGGCGAGCAATGGACGATCGAAATTTTCGGCCGCCTCTTCGCGGCCTGCGCCGGTCGCGCGACGGAGCTTTTCACCTACTCGCATTCGACCGCGGCGCGCGGGGCGCTGCTCGCGGCCGGTTTCCATGTCGCAAAAGGCCGGAGCGCGGGGGTCAAGGAAGAGACCACAATCGCGCTCACGCCGGCCGCGCTCGGCTCGCCCTTCACCCGCGACTACCAGTTTCTCGCCGCGGAATGGATCGGGCGCTGGAACCGTTCGCAGGCAAAATTCCCCGTAGAATTGTCCGCCGGGGAGCGGCCCGAGTTTGAAGAGCAGATCCGGCAGCATCCGCAGTTTCGTTAGGCCAAATCAGCGCGCCGGCGGCTCCGCCTTCTCCGCGTAGGGGCCGGCCTCGAGCAGGTTGTCGATCCCGCCCTGGTTTTGCAGGAGCGCTTTCATGCTCCAGTGAATGTGGCCCGGCGATCGCGTCCCGCGCCGGGTCAGCGCGATCTGCTCGATGATCTCGCGGGCCGGCCGTTTCGACCCAATGCGCTCGGTCGCCATCCCGGGCCAGACCGGTTTGCCGCGGCTCTGCGCGCGCCACCAATCGAGCAGGACGGGAAAACTTTGCTTCGCCGGCTCGATGCTCCAGTAGAGCTGCGGGGCGAGATAATCGACCCAGCCTTCCGCGAGCCACTTGCGCGAATCGGCGTAGAGCTGGCCGTAAGCGTCGAGCTGCGCCTCGATCGTCGGCGGCACACCCGGACGCCAGATTCCGAACGGACTGATCCCGACCCGCGCTCGCGGCCGCGCCACCTTGACCGCGCGATACATCGAGCGCACGAAGTCGTTGATGTTCTCGCGCCGCCAATCCGCGCGGCTGAGCCCGCTCTTCGCGCCGTAGCGCTGCCAGCTGGCATCATCCGGAAACGAGGCGCTGCCCGAGCTGAGCGGATAGGGATAAAAATAATCGTCGAGATGGATGCCATCGACGCCGTAACGCCGCGCGATATCGGTGATCACGCGGATGACATATACGCGCGCTTCCGGTTCGCCGGGATCGATCCAGAGTTGTTTGCCGAAACGCCGGACCCATTCGGGATGTTGTTTCGCGACGTGATTCGGCGGGAGCGCCGCGCTCGCGCTGACCGCGGCGCGGAACGGATTGATCCAGGCGTGCAGCTCGAGTCCGCGCGCATGCGCCTCGGCGACCGCGAACTCGAGCGGATCGTAGCCGGGCGAGACGCCGGCTTTGCCGGTGAGAAATTGCGACCACGGTTCCATCTTCGAGTCGTAGAGCGCATCACTCGCGGGCCGGACCTGGAGGAGGATGGCGTTCAGTTTCAAGGCCGCAGCGCGATCGAGCAGGGCACGAAGTTGCGCCTTTTGCGCGGCCGCGGAGAGACCGGGTTTGGAAGGCCAATCGAGATTATAAACCGTCGCCACCCAGGCCCCGCGAAATTCCGGCTCGGCCGCTTGAAGGTTGACCAAATTGCCTAACAAGAAGAGAAGACCGAGAAAAATTCGAAGTGCGCGCATGGGCCTACTTTAACGCCGCTTCCACCGCGGCCGGAAAAATTTCTCCGACCTCGCCCTCGAGGCGGAGCGTGACGCCGGGATCGTGATCGTGCTCCGTGACTCCACGATTGATGACGACGTAGGGAGCACCGCGCCGCGCCGCGAGGAGCGGGAACGAGGCGGCGGGGTAAACCGAAAGGGTCGAGCCGAGCGCGATCACGAGATCGGCCGCGAGCGCGCCGCGGCGGGCGTGCTCGAGTTCGTTAGGGTCGAGACTTTGGCCAAAGCTGATCGTGGCCGGCTTGAGGAATCCGCCGCAGGCGCAGAGCGGCGGGGTTCGCTTCGCCCGGAAAAAATCGAAGGCCGGCTCCGGATCGCCGCGCCACCGGCAGCTCTGGCATTCGACCTCGGCGTTGGTTCCGTGCAACTCGACCAGGCGCTCCCGGCTCGTCCCGGCGAGGGTGTGCAGCCCGTCGATGTTCTGCGTCACGACGAGCACGACCCGGCCCGCTTCTTCCAGCCGCACGATCGCGCGATGGACCTCGTTAGGCTGAGCGTCGCGGAAGAACTCCCAGGCTTCCAGTTTGTAATCCCAGTGCTCGATCCGGGCCGCTTCCGAGCTCATGAAATCGTCGTAGTAAACCGGCTGGCGCCGCGTCCAGACGCCTTGCGGCCCGCGAAAATCGGGGATGCCGCTTCCAGTGGAAATGCCGGCTCCGGTGAAAAGGAGCACGCGGCGGGAAGCGTGCAGGTAATCGGTCAAGGCGAGCACGGTCTGCAACCTGCCCGCGCTCGCGGCGCCTGGCTAGGCCGCAGGTGCGGGGAGCTGAATCTCGACCGTGGTCCCACTGCCGGGCACGCTCGTGACCGCGATCGTCCCGTGATGGGCGGTGACGCCATGCCGAGGCCGGTGCCGTGCGATTTGTTGTGCGTCACGAAGGGCTCAAACATTTTGCCCAACATCTCGGCCGGGATGCCGGTGCCGGTGTCGGAGAGCCGGATGACGACCTGGTCGTCGACGAGATCGGCCCCGATCGTGAGGATGCCGCCGTTAGGCATCGCTTCTCGCGCGTTCTTGTGGCCGTTGCAAAAGTCGAGCCTGGTCGATGGCCGGGGAAACGCTCTGTTGCGCGTGTGTCAGCGAAGGAAGCAGGGCGAGAACAGTGCCGAGGAACAGAGAGGATTTTAAGGATGACACTATTCCCGAATTAGCAGGGATTATGCCCAGAGCGGTTTCGGCTCACGCGCGCCTAACAATAGCGATTTGGAATTCAAAAGAGCCCGCTCCGGAGTCGCGCCGCAGGAGGCACGTCGGCTGCTAATTAACGGTCTGTGCGCCTCATGATTACGAAACGTCGGCCAGCCTTCTCACGACATGCAGAATAGTCCCGCGCTCACGCCGACGGATCTGTCGATCCGCTTCTGGGGAGTGCGCGGCTCGATCCCTTCGCCCGGACCGGAGACGGTCCGTTATGGCGGTAACACTTCCTGCGTGGAATTGCGGCTCGGCGATGAAGTCCTCATCCTCGATGCCGGGAGCGGGATTCGCCGGCTCGGCCTCGCCCTCGTCGAGGAACTCGAGCGCAAAGCGCTGCCCACCACCCTGCTCATCTCGCACACCCACTGGGACCACATCCAAGGCCTGCCCTTCTTCCGCCCCGCCTACCTGCGCTCGAGCCGGATCCGCATCCTCGGCGCGCCCGGGACGCGCGCCAAACTCCGCACCGCACTCGTTTGCCAAATGGATCCGATCCAGTTTTCGATCTCGATGGATCGGCTCGCCGGCATTTCCGCGATCGACGAATGAAGCGCGCACGATGACGATCGGAAGCTTTGTCGTGCGCACGATTGCGCTCAATCATCCGGGCGGTTGCACCGGGTTCCGGATCGAGGCGAACGACATTTCCGTCGCCTACCTGCCCGATCACGAGCCCTACCGGAGCGCGAGCGCTTCCTTCGGTTCGGCTCCGGTCGGCCAGTCCGAGAGCGCGCTCGTGCGATTTCTCGACCGCTGCAGTGTTCTGATTCTTGATTCGCAATACGACCGGTCGGAATACCCGGGCCATATCGGCTGGGGGCACGGCTGTCTCGACAAAAGCGTCGCGCTCGCCCTCCGCGCCGGGGTCCGCAGCCTGGTTCTCTTCCATCACGATCCCGATCACGACGACGCCAAGATCGACGCGATGCTCGACCACGCGCGCCGCCGGGTGGCCGAAGCCGGCTCGCGCATGCAGGTCCAAGCCGCGCGTGAACAGGAGCGGTTCGTCCCGCGCGCCCGGCGCCAGCTCGCCGCCTAACGATCCGAGGGGAGCCCGCGCCGGGCACGTTTCCCCCTCATTCACCCTTATGCCGCTGCGACGCCCGCTTCTTTTCAGTGGCCTCGCTGCGCTCTGTTTCGTCGCGCTCGCCCTTTAGGATTACTTCCAGCCGCTCTTCCTCCTTCGCATCCGGGACGAGGCCGCCGATGCCGTCGCGCCCGCCGGTCGCACCACGCCGGTCAGTCCCGATCTCGTCTTCCTGGCGATTGATTTCGATTCGGTCAGCCTCGATTCGACGAGCGATATAAAAGAGCTCTATGGCCTGACCGACGACACCTCGGTCGAAGCGCACGCGTTCAAATTGATGAGCAAAGCCTAGCCCTGGCCACGCGAAGTCTACGCTCTGTTCTGCAACGTCTGATCGACGCCAGCGTCGTGGCGTTCGATCTCACCTTCCCGACCTCGACCCCGGATCATCCGGCCTTTCGGCTCGCGCTCGATCGCGACCAGGCACTCGGCACCTTCGTCCTCCACAGCGTGCCGGGGGAATGGGAAGTCTTCGCTGTTTCCCAGTCGATCCCGACCGTGCGCAACGGCTTGTCCGCATCTTTCGCCGACGCTCGTCGTTAGGGCATTTTCAGTT
>JBBSLW010000142.1:0-7268 GCA_038233495.1 Chthoniobacterales bacterium
GAACGCGTAAATTTCAGGCGAGCCGCCGGGAGACTCCCGGCGGCCAACGGGCTGGCAGCCCGTGCTCCCCGGAGGTTTTACAGCGACACCGGAATTAAAATTACGGCGACACCGCGACCGGCTTCGGGCGCGCGGCGGCAGCGGCGGGGAGGGTGAAGAAAATGGTCGCGAACAAGCTCCAAGCCAGCCCGATTGCGCAGGCGATGCCGAGCCCGCTCAGGGTCGGGTTGTTGGCGAAGCCTAACGAGCCGAAACCCGCGATTGCGGTCAGGCCGGCGAGCGCAACCGGCTTCAGGACGCCAGCGACGTCGTGCTCTACATCGCGCGCTTTTTGCCAGACGAGGAGGATGTAGATCCCGTAGTCGACCCCGATCGCGAGGACGAGGCGGAAGGCGAGGACGTTGAGCAGATTGAGCGGAATGTGCGCAAGCTTCATCGTCGCGATCATCGCGCCGATGGAGAGCGCGAGGGTCGCGATCTGGATGAGCCAAAGGCGCCCGTCGCGGTAAAGCATGGCTAGGAGCGAGGCGTCGAAGAAGGCCATCAGGACGCTGATCAGGATCAACTGGCGATGCGACCAGGGGATCAGATCGGTCAGGGTAAAACTCCAGCCCGAGAGAATCATCGGGACGCCGGTGACCGGCAGTTCGCGCTCGAGAATCGCTTTCTGTTCGTTCGTCTCGACCGGCTGGTTCGTGGTCACGAAGCCGACGGTGAGGAGCGGATCATTCGCGAAATAACGATCGACCAGAAACCACCAGCTCGACGACCGAGGCAAAGCGGTCCGCCAATTTGGAATCGCGGCCGTGCCGCGCGCGACGGCTTCGAGTTGATCGAGCAAGTGGAAGCCGGGCTCAAAAATCGCGCGGCTGAAACCTTCCCGCGCGATTGTTTCCTCCAGCGCGCGGCGGGCGCCCGGGAAATCGATCGCGCCAAGTCGCCGCCGGTTTTCCTCGGTCTGGCGCGGGGAAAGCGCGAGCGCGGCGGGCGTGGAAAAACTCTTGATCGCGCCGGATTTTTCGAGATTGCGCCAGTGCGCCTCGATCTTCTGCCAGTCTGCGTGCAGTTGCTGCGCGTCGGGCGCGCGCACAATGCCGAGGACCGGTTCCCAGCGGGTCGGCATCTTCCCCATGATCACGCCGAGCGCGTGACCGGCGGCGCTCGACTTGGGTTCCATCGAACGAGTGCTGGCGTCGAAAACGAGCGGAACCTGCGGAAGAAGAGCGATCGCGAGAAGAACGAGCAGGACGGTCAAAGAAAACCAGAGGATCACCACCGGCGTCCGCAAGGTGCGGCGGACGTATGCCCTAACGAGCCAGAAAATCCAATCCTTCCGCAGCGGCACGGCGCGGGCCCGGATGAAGAGAAAGAACACGCTCGTCATGAAAAGACCGGCCACGAGGATGCCGATCGCGATGAGTACTCCAAGCTGGGTGAAACCGCCGGAGCCGGCGAGAAGAAGCGCGAGAAAACCGACCGCGGTGGTGAGGGCGCCGAAGAAGATGGCGCGGCCGAGACTGGCGACCGCTTCCTCGATCGCGGGCGCGTGCTCGCGGCCTTCGTTCCGTGCCTGCTGGTAGCGGCCGAAGATCAGGATCGCAAAATCGACCCCGAGCCCGATGAGGATGGCGCACATCCCGATCGTGACCATGTTGAGCTCGCCGAAAATGAGGAGCCCGAGGGCGAGTGCGACGAGGCAGCAGAGAAGCAGGGAAAAGCCCATTCCAAGGAGCGGGAGCCAGCGCCGGAACCCGACGTAGAAAACGCCGCCCACGAGCAGGATCGAGCCGAGCAAGGTCACGACGATATCGTGCCGCATGCTCAGAGAGATTTCCGCGACATAGGCGGAACGCCCCGTGACCAGGACCTGAAGCGGCGCCGCGCCGTCCCAGCCTCCGCTCGCGTGCGCCTGAAAGGCGTAAACTTTTTGCATCAGTTCCTGGCAATCGAAGGCGCTAATCGAGGGCTGATTCGTGACCGCGAGGAAGACGCGCATAGTGCGATCGGGCGAGGCGAGCGGCTGATCCTGCTCGAGCGCGGCGTTCCCGGCGAATGGTTTCAGGGCCGGGGCGACGATGCCTAACGGGTCGAGCTGGAGCTCGAATTCCGGCCGGGGCGAGCCGGCCTCGATTTCCTGGTGCAACCGATTGAGCCGCGCGGCCAGCCGGTCGGGCTGGAGGACGGCGACGGTTTCGTCGAAAGCCTTCGGGTCGAGATTGAGCAGGAGCGGGATCGCGATCCCCTGCAAATCCCGAACCGCCTCGGGCGATTCCATGGGCGAGCCGCCGAGGACGCGCGTCGTCCAGGGCTGGGCGCGGAGGCGCTGGGCGAAAGTGGGCGCGAACTCTTCGAGCCGGTCGATGTCGTTAGGCTGGGCGACCAGCGCGAAGGTCAGCTCGCGAGTCTGGGCGAAGTCGGCGTTGTAAAGTTTGAGGCCCTGGACCGACTCGAATTTTTTCGGGAGGAGATTGAGAACCTCGGTGTCGAGGGTCAGCCGGGTCACGAGCACATAGATGCTGAACGCGGCGAGGAGCGCGACCGCGGTCCAGACTACGCCCCGGCGTTCGGTCACGAGACGGGCGATGGAATGGGAATACGACATCAGCGACCGAGACGGTCAGAAGGCAAAAGTGAAGCGATCCTCGCCCAGCGTCTGGCGGACGAGCGGCCGGCCTTTTGCCTCGAGCAAGAGAGCGCGGAGCGAGACCCAGCCGCGGAGCCGGGCCGGCGCTTCGTTAGGCGGGCCGGACCACGAGCCGCGGGCGAGCGGGCCGCTGACCCGGACAAATTTCTCGTCTTGGCGGACGGTCAGAAGCGTCACGCTCGGCCCTTTGCTGAAGGTCAGCTCGAAATCGCCTTGGCTAGAATAGCGGACCAGCACTTCGCCGATGATCGAGGTTTTTGGGGAGCGGTATTGGAGTTGGCCGATCTTCGATTCCCAATCCGGAGCCGGGTCGAGAAACTGGTGGCGCAAGGTCTGGCAACTCGTCAGGCCGAGCAGAAGGAGAGCGCTGGCCGCAGCAAAAAAGATTCGCATGTTTCGTTAGGCTGCCGAGCGGAGAGACTCGGCAGGGGCCGCCTCGCGTTTTGGAGCGACGAGAGTGCGGCGCGGGCAGAGCGGCAGGTAACGTTGCAGCCAGACGATGAAGTAGAAGACCGCCATCCGCCAGCGAATGGCAAAGCTGCCGCTGATATTGCCGCCGAGGACGGCGTTCACCGCCGGCGGGATCTGGAGCACGTCCTGCGGATAGAGGAAAACCTCGATGAATTCCTTCGAATACCAGGCGTCGACGAAGCGCAGGTAGCCTTTCATGACCCGCCGGAGAAGCCGCTCGTAGCGCGCGAAAAGTCGGCGCGCCTTGCGCGGATGATCGAGCACCACATCGAGAATATCGGCGCTCTGTTCCCCGGCGAGGAGAGCGAGGAAAACGCCGCTGCTGAAAACCGGATCGATGAAGCCAGCGGCGTCGCCCGCCAGCATCCAGCGCTCGCCGGTGAGCCGGCTCTGGCGATAGGAAAAGTCGGCGCTGGCGTAAACCGGGGTGACGCGGTGGGCCTGGGTCATGCGCCGGGCCAGGAACGGCTGCTCGGCGAGCGCCTCGTCGAGGAATTGCTCAGGCGATTTTTTGGTCTGCTTGTAGAGCGCGGTGTCGAGCACCACCCCGATGCTCGCGCGGTCGTTAGGCAAGGGAAGATACCAGAACCAGCGATCATGGGCGCGGAGCTGGCGGGTGAGCGTGCCGTCCCGGCCGGGATCGCCTTCCACGCCCTCGTAGTGCGCGAAGATCGAAATCTTCTGCAGGTGCGGGTAGGTCTCCTTCAGCTTGAAATGGTTGCCCAGGACGGAGTGCCGCCCGCTCGCATCGATCACGTAGCGCGCGCTGATCTTTTCCGGCGCGCCCTCTTTGCCCTGGACCTGGAGCTCGGCGCGATCGGGAAAAAACTCGACGCCTTTTATCGCGGTTTCCTCGCGCACCTCGGCGCCGTTTTCCGCGGCGTGATCGAGCAGGAGCTTGTCGAACTCGGCCCGCGGTACCTGGTAGGAAGTCTCGGTCTGGGAACCGAAGCCATCCTTGAAATAAAACTTCACCCCTTCCTCCGAACAGGCGCTCGCCATCTCGCCGCCGAACTTTTTCACGAACCCGGCCTGCTCGAATTTTTCGTGCACCCCGAGCCGGGTGAAAGTCTTCATGCTGATCGGGAGAAGCGACTCGCCGATGTGGAACCGGGGGAATTTCTCGCGTTCGCAGACGATCACTTTCCGTCCGGCCCGGGCGAGCAGCGTCGCGGCAGTGCTCCCGGCAGGTCCGCCACCGATAATGGCCACGTCGTAGGTTGCGTCTGGCATGCGGCGATCAAGTTAGCAAGCTTGCGCCGGAAGCAAAGACCGGAGGCGGCGTGGCGGTCCGGGGAGGGGCTGAGGCCGCCGGGTGGGTCCGGCGGCCTCAGCGAGGAATTGCTGGTTCGAAATGGTCGCGATCGAGCCGTCGATTTTAGCCAGGTTAATCGTGAATTTGTCGGCATAAGTCGCGGCCCGGTCCTGCAACATGCTGAGAGCGGCCGCCTCGCCCAGTTGCACCGAGGAGGAAGTGTCGCTGCGCCAATGGATGCCGGCGATCGTGCCGTGCCCGAAGGAGACGTTGTTCGCCAGTTTGTTGAGCTCGCCGTTGACGGGTGAGCTGGCCGGCGTCGGAGCCGGTGTAGGGAACGAGCGAAAGTCCGTCGTTCGCCGCCACGAGCGGATTGGGGATCACGAAATCGCCGTCGAAGAAAAACTTCAGGATCGTGACACACGCGCCCGCGACCGCGCCGTGGCCGGTCGGGTAGGCCGAATGCGTCGGCGAGCCCTCCGGGAAGGACTGCGCGAGGAAGTAATCGCCATGTTTATCGAAACTGGCCTGCACGGCTCGTGAGTTGAGGACGTTGCTGTGGACGTGGCCATCGAGCGTGTTGCCGAGGCCCTGCAGGATCTGGCGCACGATCGCGCCGCCGGATCCCGGACGGTGGCGCAGGTGGATCGACCATTTCTGATGCCAGACGCTATTGAGCGCCTGGCGCGCAGCGGTCGCAAGCGTGGCCGCGAAATCCGGTCCGCCAGAAGTGCCGAAGCCATTTTGCTTGATCGCGTGCGCGTAGGGGCTGCCGGGATTAACCGGCGCGCCCATCGTGCCGAGCACGAGGTAGGCGGTGAAGAAGCTTTGGAAAAGCACGTCGACGTGCGTGAACGAGCAGAGCCCGCGGCCGTCGTGCATGTAGCGCGGTGGCGGATCGAACTGGAGCGGAGCGCCGGTGTCGATGCCGTTCTGGACTTGTTGAAACGTGGTCGCGTCGGTCATGTAATCGACCTTGGGCGGGAAGGTGACGACTGCTGGCCGACCGGCTGCACCCCCATGTAGGTGGGCCAAGTGTAAAACTGCGAGAGCAGCGGCCCGCGGTTTCGCCGGGGTAGGTGCCGCGGAAAAGCAGATCTGGTGTGACGTTACCAAAAGCGTCCCGCGGACCGGCGTAGGCCGGCATGGAAGAAAGCTCCGCTGCCGCCTGGATCGCGATCGGATGCGAGGCGTAATCAGCTAAAGGCCACGTCGCGCAGGAGCGAGGCCCAGTGAGTTCCACCAACTCCGCGCCGTAGGCTTCGCTCGCCAGCGCGGGAGCGGGCGGGACGACGACCTGGTTGATCTGGTTGGCCGGGGAAGGGGCGTTCCCGAACTGCGCATCGTCGCTCCCCTCGAGCGCGGGCCGTTCATCGTCCGCGGCCCGCCCTTGATCACGTTTTCGAAATCTTCGAATCTCCCGCTGTCGATCGCGTGCCGGAAAGTTTGGAAGGCGGCCAGGTTCACCAGCCCGATGCCATCCTGCAGGATGCCTTTGGTGTAGGTGCCGGATTTGTCGGCGTAACGCTGCTCGTCGCCATTCGTGGTGTGCGGTGGCACCGGGACGCGGGCCTGCGCCGTCGCGGCCGATTTGCGATTGCATAGGCCTATTTGACCCGCGGATCGATCGCGCCGGTGGCAAGCGGCGCGCCGCCTTCGCGGTTGAGCAGCGGATTCGATTGGGCGGACGCAACCGCCGCTTTCCCGAGGACGACGCCGCCGGCCAGCGCGGCGCCGACCTGGCTGAGAAACTTGCGCCGACTGGGGCCGATAGTTTTTCCAGACATTCCTGATTCTTTGGAATCAGCGAGCAGAGAAGATGGTTCGCTCATTGGCCGAGCGGTTTATCCAAGAACGTTGTAAACCGTCATAGAGATAATGTTTACAGCTCTGTTACCTGACCGCTTGTCCTGATAAAAATTGACAAGCACCGGCACGAGCGAGATGGATCGGCGCCGGAAAAATTGCCATGAAACTGATCGACCGCTTCGTCGGCCGCGAGCTGATCGTTAACGTGCTCTTCGCGATCGCGGTGCTGAGCCTGGTCCTCGTGGTCGGCAATATTTTTCGCAAGCTCCTCCCGCTGCTCGTGAATCACGATGTGCCGATCGAGTTCCTCCTCACCTTCATCGCCTACGTCCTGCCCTTTTCTCTCATCTTCACCATCCCTTGGGGGCTGCTCACCGCCATTCTCCTCGTCTTTGGCCGGCTTTCGGCGGATAACGAATTGATCGCGCTCCGCGCCAATGGCGTGAGCGTGACGCGCGTCTGCCTGCCGCTGGCCGGCCTTGCCCTCTTCCTTACCGGGATTTGTTTGTGGTTGAATGTCGATGTCGCGCCCGCCGCGCAGGAGAAATTGCGGAGCAGCATCTTCGATCTCGCGACCCAGAATCCGATCGCGCTTTTCGGCGGCGACCAGGTGATCGATCAAGTCCCCGGGCGCAAAATCTACGTCGGCAAAAAAGAGGGGAACAAGCTCGAGAACATCATTGTCTTCCAAATGGATGAGCACGCGCTCCCGGTGCGGGTCACCCACGCGCGGACCGGGAAGCTGGAGACCGATTTGCCTAACAAACGGCTTCTCCTCCATCTTTATAACGCCCGTTACCAGGAGCGCGACGCGAAGGATCCCTACGACCTGCGCAAAATGCGCGACGGCATCAGCCTCGCGGAAGGCACGCTCCCGATCAGCCTGGAAGAACTTTACGAGAAAGAAAAGAAGCGCCCGACCCGCTCGGCGCTCTCGCTTTCGCAACTCATGGAGCAGCTCAAATCCGGCGAACGACGCGATCGCAGCGCGACCCGGACGGAGATTAACAAGCGTTTTTCCTTCCCATTTTCCTGCATCGCCTTCGCCCTCATCGGCGTCCCGCTCGGGATCACGACGCATCGGCGCGA
>JBBSLW010000143.1:0-7200 GCA_038233495.1 Chthoniobacterales bacterium
AATTCGCCCAACCCCTGATCGAAGGGATGCTCGCGCATTTGCCGGAGATCGACGAGCGCATCACGCGCTACTGCGAGAATTACGAATTCCGCCGGATCTCAGCGGTTGACCGCAATGTCCTTCGACTCGGAATTTTCGAAATGTTCTACCGCGACGACATTCCGCCCGTCGTCTCGATCAACGAAGCGATCGAGCTGGCGAAGGAATTCGGCGGCCCGGACTCCGGGCGTTTCGTGAATGGCATCCTCGACCGGGTCAAAGGCGATCTCTCGCGCCCGCTCCGCGACGCGGCGCCACCTAGCGCCGACCCGCAACCGGACGACGACTAGCGGCCCACGGCCTGGTCACTCGGGGCGGGAAAGCAAGGGTGAACAGCTCTTCGCCGAGAGACAGATTTGGGTTATAGGCCGGATCGATCAGGAGCGCCTCTCCCCATTTCTCTTTCATATATTCTATTTCCGCGTCGAAGCGCTGCTTTTTGCCCTCCGTGTTTTCATGACCGCGGCTGGCATGCTCGAGATGAAACAGCTCGGCGTTCGGTGTGTAAATTATGCGATAACCCCGCGCCCGAAGTTTGAGACAGAAATCGATGTCATTAAAGGCCACCTTCAGACGCTCTTCATCGAAGCCTCCCACCTCCAGGTAAACCTCGCGCGGCACGAGCATGCAGGCCGCTCCGATCGCGGACAACTCTTGCACGAGATTCGCGCGACCGAAGTAACCCGAGTCACCCTGCGGCAGGCCGCGGTGCGCGACCTCGGCGACGCCGTGCAGACCCGCACCCAGAATGACACCGGCCTGCTGGATCCGGCCGTCAGGATAAAGCAACTTCGGGCCAACCGCTCCGACACCGGGTTGCAGCACCTGGTCCACCATCTCTTCAAGCCAGCCCGGTGTCCGCACAACGATGTCGTTATTCACGAAGGCTACTAACTCGGCCGCGCTGCTTTGCACGGCAAGGTTGTTTAGCCGGCTATAGTTAAACTCCTCATCCCACCGCAAAATCCGGACCCGGGTATCCCGCGAGATCTTTTCCAGATAGGCCAAGGCTGCCGCGTCGCGGCTCCCGTTATCGACCAGGATGAGTTCGAAGTGCGGGTAAGTCGTCTTCTCCAGGATGCTCTTCACGCACGGTTCCAGGAGCTGCACCCAGTCCCGGGTCGGGATGACGATGGAAACGAGCGGCCTTTTCTTCAAGGCGGCAGACTTCACTTGGCGAGGCTGTGCGACGATCTCAGAGCGCCGATGGTAAAGGACATGGGGAACATGCCGAATCCGTGACGGCTCCATCTTTTCGACGCAGGCGAGAAGAAGACTGTAATCGTCGACCGCGTGGGCCCGAGGATCGTAGAAGTCGGTCCGGAAAACACACAGCCCTCCCAGATAATTCTGCGCGCGGAATAACTCCGCATTCCAATCGGGCTTAAAGTGAGGACGGGTCCGGCGACCTTTGGCGTCGAGCCGGTCTTCATCGCTGTAGACTAACTGTGTCTCGGGTTGGCGATCGATCTCAAGTGCGAAGAAGGAGAGTGCCGTCTCCGCCAACTCATCCCCCTCATGCAGGCGCCCGACAAAGTCGCTTTGGGTCTCGACTCCTTCGCCGCCAATCTGGATCCGCGGATCGACCTTGGCATAACGAAGGAGGAGACGTGCGACCTGGGCGGAGCTGGATTCATTGGATCGGACGAAAAGCTGCCAATGCGGATAGATCTGGGCCCGGAGCGACCTCAGTGAGGCTTCCACTGCTTTCACCGGTGAATTTGCCAGCGACATCACAAGCGAGAAGCGCGGCGTTGTTTTGAGGGAGCGAATCTGGTTTCTGATCTCGACCCGATCGGTGAGCGTCAGAGCATCGTAAAGCTTGATCCAACTCTCGTAACTTCTTCCTTCGGAGTCGTCCTTCGACTCCTCGCGCCGACTCGCAGGAGCGACGCGGATCTGTTTCTTGAAAACCTCCTTCCATTCCCCTCCGCCATTGCACGCTTCCAACCGCAACGAAGCAACCGAATGGCGCGGCACCCTGACCTCCACTCTAAAACCACTCTGCATCGCGCCTAACCGTTCCCCGTAAACGGCGACGACATCAGGCCGACTGAGACCATGGCGGCCCGCATAGCTCTTCTCTCCGATACAAACACGGATACCTCTGATCGGCTCGCCGTCTTTAGGAAAACACCAACCCGAAAGCTCGAAGCGGCGGCTAACTCTCCGCCAATCGACCGGCTGATCGATCCAGCAGACGTATCCACGCTCCAAACCCTCAAATCGTGCACGTGTCCGTGCTCTCTTACCCGTGAGTGACAATCGCGCGCGAGTGGCGAGATACTGCAACCAAGTCAGGTCATCTCCAGCCGCGTCGGAGTCAGTTGAATAGAAGATCCGCCATTTGCCTGCCAGTTTCGCCTCGAGCTGCACCGCGCCGGCCGCTTTCGGCAGAGTGATTCGAAAGCCGCTCCTTTCCGCTCCTGCCACTGCGGGAAAGGCCAGCCCAACATCAGGTCGAGGTAATCCGTAGTCACCCGGCCAGGCTCGCCCGCGCGCGATGGCCCGGATCGCTTCGATCTTTTGCTCCCCGAAGACCCATCCTTGAGCGACCCCGTCTGAGACCTGCACCCAGCTCTCGAGTCCTTCGGGGTTCTCCCGGTCACTCACTTTTGGTCAACTCGTCGAGCAGCCGAAGGCGCAGTCCGACGCGCAATGGTTCATCGCCCGGGTCCACCTCCAGCAGCGGCAGGAAGAGCTGTGGATCCACCGCCGTGATGCGCAGACGCAAGACCTTCGCATCCGGCAATCGCGTCGCGTCGCCCGCGACCGTGATCTGGTCAAACTCCCGAACCTTCCTGGCGGAAAAGTATTCCTTCGACTGCGAGCTCACCCGCACCTCGGCGATTTCGACAAACTCCGGCGTATGCATGAAGTCGATCCGCAACGGCCGCGCGCCAGCACCGGGAGGGAGCTCGATCACGACCTCGTGCCAGGAATCAAAATCCACCCCTCCCAGAACAGAATCCTCCTCCCGATGCATCCCGTCGTTCGAGTGATAGACCTGGATTTTGGCATCGATGCGCTGCGGGAGGGGATGCAGCCAGCGTCGCGCCACCCCGAAAAGCCGGCGCCGCGTCCTTCTGCCTAACGACTCCTGCGACTTGCGCGCGATCAGGATCGATTCATGCCACTTATTACTCTCCGCGTCGTACTTCGCCAGCTCTTCCCAATGAGTGTGCGCGCGCAGGACCTCGAGCCCGGCGTAGCGCGCGAGCGCGTTGAAGCCGTCGGCGAAAATCCGCCAGCAATCGACCGGGAACCGGTGCTCGGCGCCGGTCGCGGGCGCGATGATGCAACAAAACCCGGACGGCTTCAGGACGCGCGCGATCTCGAGGATCGTTTCCCAAAGGAACTCGGTGTGTTCAAAGGTCTGGCCGGAGACGAGCACGTCCACGCTCTCGGTCTTTAACTCGCGCCAGTGATAGGCTTCGCGCAGGATCAGGTCGACGTTCTTTCCCGGCGTGAGATCGACGCCGATATAACGCCACGGCTTTTGGTCGAAAATCTCGCGATAAGAGCCGTTGTAATCACAACTGCCGAGATCAATGATGGTCAGCGGCTCGGAGCGGCGCGTCTCCAGGTAATCGCGGGCGAACTCCGCCATCCGGTCGTAGGAACTAAAGTGCATCCTTCAAACGGTGACGCTATGTTCGTTAGACCGGCTTCTGGATCAGGCCGACGCCGCAGAAATCCTGATAAACCATCCCGGGCGTTTCCATTGCCGGCACGTTATGATTGAGCGAGATCACCTCGATCCCAGGGTGCGCCTCGCGCCACTCCTGCAGCGCCCGACGCACGCCGCCTTGCCGGGTCACGTCGAAGCTGGCCGCGAATTCGCTCGTGTCATGGAGCACGATGAATCCGCCCGGGGTCAGCTCGGGATACCAGGCCTCGATCTCGTCGAGCGTCTGCCGGTATTCGTGCGAGCTGTCGAGGAAGACGAGCTCCGGCGGGCCGCCCAGGTATTCCCGGGCCAGCCCGGGCGACGCGGGATCGAGCGAGCTGCGCAGTTCTACCCGCACGGTCCCGGTGAGGCCCGCGCGTTCGAGCCATTCCCGGGCAAAATTGCAAAGCGGCTCGTCGATTTCGAAAGTGAAAAGTCCATTCGGAGCGTGCATCTGGCGCAGATAAAATCCGAGGAGCAGCGAGGAATAGCCGGCGTGAGTGCCGAGCTGCACGATGCGCTGGATGCCGCTCCCCATCACCATTCCGTGAAGGAACGACATAATCGGGATTACGCATTCGCCGATCAGATTCTGCCGGCTGGTTTCCTCAAACCAATGCTGCATGAGCTGCCAATCGTCATCGGCCAGGCTGGCGAAAATCGGCGGGACGTAATTGCTCCGCGGCAAGCGATGCCACCAAAAACGCGGCTCGCCGGAAGCCGACAAGGCTAACGAGCGGTAAGCTTTTCCAGGCGCGGTCATGACGGAGCAACTTCTGGCTCCCTCCCGCTTGCGCAAGCTCAGATTGGCCGCGGGGAGATCGGCGCCGGCGTGAATTCCGCTTGAGTCGTTCTGCGCGGTGGAGAAGGCTCGTGGAAGTCTTTCGCCCGCGCGCAGATGTCTTCCGGAAATTCTCATAGCTCACGAACCATCTTCCCCGAGTCGAAGCTCGCGCACCAGTTCCTCGATGGGCTGGAAGGGCTCGAGATCGGTCCGGCGTCGCATAATCCATTTGGCCTCAAGACCCGCAACGTCGGGCTCACGGCCGACCGCGATTCGGTCGACTACGAGTTTTACAAACAGTCGCAGGTGGAAATGTGCGGCCGCTTCGCCCCGATCGATATCGCAGCCGATGCGGCCTACATCCCGGTGGACGAGAGCAGCACCGATTTTGTGCTCCATTCCCACGTCTGGGAGCATCTCCCGAATCCCCTCCTCGCGCTCGTGGAATGGGTCCGGATCACGCGACCGGGCGGCTACATTTTTGTCATCGTGCCGAAGCGCGACGCCGCCGCTTCGGACAAGGATCGCCCCCTGACTTCGTTAGGCTCGCTCGCTCAGCTTTATGAGGCCGAACGACGTAGCGACGCCCCTCCGATCCAGGAAATCGGGAGCGGGCGCGGTCATTATACCGTCTTTTCGCCGGGTCTTTTGCGGGACATGGCGCGCTGGTTCAACCATTCCCAAAGCCGGGCCTGTCTCAAGGAAGTAGCGTTCCAGGAAAGCGACGACAAGGTCGGCAACGGTCATACGATCGTCTGGCAGGTGTGGAAATACTCCGCTCTCGCCGGTCTCGTGCGCCGTCTCCAGCGGAGGTGGACGAGGGAGAAGTGACCGCTCGGCCGCTTTCCCGCGCGGGTTTCATTTTTGCGGTCGCAGGGGTGATCGCGTTCAAGCTCTGGCTCGTTCACGGCGAAGAGATCATCGCGAGCGCGACGCAATACGACGCGCTCTGGTATGTGCGTTCGGCCAGCCACTGGTATTGGGGCGCGCCTTATGACTGGATCGCGTTCATTCGGCCCTGCGCCTATCCGCTTTGGATCGCGGCCATGCACTGGCTGCATTTTCCGCTCCGGCTCGCGATCGAGCTTCTGCAAATCGGCGGCGCACTAACTTTGATCATCGCCTTTCGTTGCTCCGGGCTGGGCCGCTGGTGTTGCCTCGTGAGTTTCGCCCTCCTTTGCCTGCACCCGATCGGATTCCAGCAAAACGACTATACGATGTCGGACACCTTTTATGCGCCGCTCCTCTGGTATGTGCTCGGCGGTTTGCTCCTCACCATCGCCCGCCGGCGCTGGTGGATCGCGGCCGCCACCGGGGTCGCGATCGCAGTCCTTTGGCACACGCGGGAAGAAGGCATTCTCCTTCTCGCCTTGATCGCGCTCTGGATCGTCCTCTTCCGAAACGCCCGGCTGATTCTCGTGACCTGCGGGACGGCGTTCCTTTTGATCGTCGCCGTCTACGGCGTAAACAACGCGGTCTTCCATTCTTTCGCCCGCTCCGAAATGACCGCGCCGGTCTTTCAATCGCTCTATCACAGCCTGCTCCGGATCAAGCCGGCCGAGCCGAAAGCTTACGCGCCGATCACGATGGACACGATGGATCGCGCCTTCGCGGTCAGCCCGACCTTTGGGAAATTGCGCGCGCCGCTCGAAGGTCCGCTCGGCGAATCGTGGCGCGTCGAGACCGAGCGGCGAACCGGTACCCCTAACGAGATCGGCGCAGGCTGGATCGTCTGGGCGACGCGCCAGGCCGCGAGCGACCGGGGAGTTTTCGCCAGCCCTAAAACAGCGCGCCGCTTTTTCAGCCGGTCCGCCCGCGAGATCAACGCCGCCTGCGACGATGGCCGTCTCCCGACGCGATTGGTCTTCGGCGGCTTTCTCGATCCGTTTGCGCAAAGCGGCGGTTTGCAGCGCCTGCCCGCTTCCACCGCCCGGGTGGCGGCGCGCGTTTTCGCCCGCTGGTCGACCATCCCGCTGGACGACGACCCGGTCCTGACCGCGGCGGAAAAGTCGCTCTACGACGAGATGACTTCGCGTCGATCCGTCACTGCGGGACCGCGCCGCGGCGCGGCGGTCTTGCTGGAGAACTGGATCGGCCGTTACCATTGGCTGGTGATGGTTTTGCTCCACGCGGTCGCGGGAATCGCCTTGCTCTTTTTGCTCAGGTCGAAACGCTGGCCAGGCAGCGAAATTTGGAGCGTGCTCCTGCTTTTGTTGGCCGCCGTCCTGATGCGCGCAGGCCTGCTTGCCTGGCTCGATGCCACCGCTTTCGACGCCACCCAGGATCGTTTTCTGTTTCCGATTCTGGCGCTCTGGTCCGCGCTCCTCGTCGTCGTGAGCGCGCTCGGCGCCCAGGCCTGGCTCCAGCCTAACGAGAAATGAGGATTCTCTTTTTTACCCACGAAACCACCTGGAGCGGCGCGCCCATCCAGTTGTTTCATCTCGTCATTTGGCTAAAAAAGAACGGCCATCAAGTCGCCGTCGCCGTGCCGAAACCGACGACGGCGGAATCCGGTCCGATCTCGGAGGAGTTCGTCCGGGCCGGCGTGGAAATTTTCCCGCTCCTCGATCTCTCCGCGCCGCCCGACTTGGCGGAAATGCAAAAGCTCTGCGCGCGCTTCGACGTCGTGGTCGCGAATACCCTCGTAATGTCGGCCGCGGTCCGCGCCGCGCACGCCGAGGGCGTCCCCGTCCTTTGGTACATCCAC
>JBBSLW010000144.1:0-7187 GCA_038233495.1 Chthoniobacterales bacterium
CCCACGACCGCGGGGGTGATGGCGAGTTTTGCGTCGTTAGGCGACGTCATCATCGCCGAGCCCCGGGCCATGGTCGGCTTCGCCGGGCCGCGTGTGATCAAGGAGACGACCCACCAGGATCTGCCGGAACGTTTCCAGACCGCGGAGTTCCTCGAGGAGCACGGGCTGATCGATCTCATCGTGCATCGCCGGGCGATGCGCGCGCAGCTCGCCCAACTCCTCGCCTACTTTTTTTCCGCGGCGCAATAGCTGTGGCCGACGAAGCGGAGGGAAGTTCATCCTACCAGGCTGCGCTCGCCTGGCTTTTCGGCACGCAGCGCTTTGGGATCAAGCTCGGGCTCGAGAACAGCGCGCGGCTTTTCGCCGCGCTCGAGATCCTTTCGCCTAACGACCGCATCGTCCACGTCGCCGGCACCAACGGCAAAGGCTCGGTCTGCGCCTTGCTCGATTCGATCTGCCGCGCGGCCGGTTATCGCACCGCGCTCTTCACCTCGCCGCATCTCGTTTCCTTCCGCGAACGCATCCAGATCGATGGCGAGCGCATCTCCGAGGAGGCGGTGGCCACTAGGCTGACGAAGATCCGGCGCCTGATCGCGGATTGGGAGCCGCACCCGACCTTTTTCGAAATCGTGACCGCGCTCGCGCTCGATCATTTCCGGAATCGCGCCGCCGAGATCGTGATCCTCGAGACCGGGATGGGCGGCCGGCTCGATGCTACGAATGCGACCCGCCCGGTCGTCTCCGTTCTTACCCCGATCGCGCACGACCACGAGAAATGGCTTGGGGCGAGCCTGCCCGAGATCGCCTTCGAGAAAGCCGGCATCATCAAACCCGGCGTCCCGGTCGTCTCCGCGCTCCAGCCGGAGGAGGTGGCCATCGTGATCCAGGCGCGAGCGGGGGAATGCGGCGCGCCGCTCGACATCGTCAGGCAACCGTTTCGCCGTTATCCCATCGCCCTCCGCGGCACGCACCAGGAGGAGAACGCCGCGCTCGCCATCTCCGCGCTTCATACCGCACGGATCGAGGTGAACGACGCCGCGATTGAGCGCGGGCTGGCCACCGTCGATTGGCCGGCGCGCTTTCAGTGCTGGGATGCGCGCACCGTGATCGACGGCGCGCACAACCCCGCCGGCGCGCGCATCCTGGCCGAGACCTGGCAGCAGACTTTCGGGGAACGTCGAGCCACGATTCTCCTCGCCATCCTGCAGGACAAGGACGTGGCCGGAATCGCCACGGCGCTCGCGCCGATCGCGCATCGTCTCCTTCTCCCGGCGATCCGGAGCGAGCGGGCGGTGCCGCCGGAGGAACTTCGCCTGACGATCTGCGAAACGCTCCCGGGCCTCCCGGTCGCCATCCAGCCCAGCCTGGCCGCGGCCCTGGAAGAAGCGCGGAATGATCCCGCGCTTATCCTGATTTGCGGTTCGTTGCACTTCGCCGGCGAAGCGCTCGCCTTCCTCGAGGGCGCGCCGGCCGCTTTCGAGGAGTGCCTCCAGTAGCGCCAGCCGGGGCGAGCGGAGCGCAACCAATCGCTAAAAATACGCAACCCACCGGCAGCAACGCGCTCCCGTTTATCCTAACGTGAGGGCGTGAAAGTGATGAGCTCCACCGCCAGCATCGTCGAACTGTCACCCGCGGCCGATCGGCCTAACGAGCGGCCTTTGCACGCCCCCGTGTCCCGGCGCGGCATGCGGATCCTGCTCGGGATCGCCGCCCTCATCTCCACCCTCTGCGTCCTCGGCGTGCTCATCTGGCAGGGCGTGACCGCGCACGGCGCGCCCGACCCGGCGCTGCCCAGCACCAGCCCGGCGATGGCTTTCCTCGACATCGGCGTCCTCGTTTTCCGCGAAGGCCTGGAATGCATTCTCGTCCTGGCCGCGATCACCGCGAGCATGACCGGGAGCCGCGCGGTCCATCGCCGGCCCGTCGCGCTCGGCGCGGGACTCGGCTTCGTCGCGACCGGCGTCACCTGGCTGGTCGCGATCACGATCATGAAACAATTGATCGACAGCGTGCCGGCGCTCGACCTGCAGGCGGCCACCGGGCTGCTCGCGGTCGTGGTCCTGGTCGTGATCATGAACTGGTTCTTCCACAAGATTTATTGGGGCGGCTGGATCCGGGCGCACAACCGCCGCAAGAAAACGCTCATTGCCGAGGCGGGCGACGGTCGCTCTTCCCAGCGCCGGCTGCTTTGGGGGCTCGTCCTGCTCGGGTTCACCTCGCTTTATCGCGAAGGGTTCGAGGTCGTTTTGTTCCTGCAAAGTTACCGGCTCAAATTCGGCAACTCCGTCGTCTTGGAAGGCGCGCTCGTCGGGCTCATCCTCTCGGGGATGGTCGCGGTCCTTACTTTCGGCCTGCAAAAGCGGCTGCCTTATCGGCGGATGTTGATTACCACCGGGATCCTGCTCGGCGGCGTCCTGCTCGTGATGGTGGGCGAACAGGCGCAGGAGATGCAGCTCGCCCACTGGATCTCGACCACACCGATCCCGGCGCTCGAATCGATCCTGCGGCCCTGGATGGGAATGTGGTTCGCCGTTTTCCCGACGGTCGAAACGCTGGTCGCGCAATTCATCGCCGCCGTCGTCGTGATCGGCTCCTACTACGGTGCCCGGCGCCTGCGGAGCGCGGCCGGCCGGCCGGAGTTGGCCTAACGACGCCCTTTATCAGCAAGCCCCGGCGGGAGGGCGCGAGCCGCGGATTCCACTGCGCGCCTTCAGTGGTCAGGTGGAGGGCCCCATCCCTCCGTTCTCCCTCCGGCTCTCACGGCTTACCGGTCCGACGGGAGATGCCTCAGACGACAGAAAGATGTTTGGCCGTAGCGTGACGGTGGAGCCAGGTCGCTGCCGCAAAGAGAAATGCCCGGGCACGAACGATTGCGCTCGTTCCCGGATGAAAACCGGAACGGAGAAAATGCGCGCTGGAACTGCGGGGCTTGGGGGCCACGCATCCCTTTCTATCTTCCGGCGGAGGCGGCGCCATGTTAACTGCGGGCCGTTTTTACCCGGCGACAATAGCCCAGCGCTTTAGCGCTGGGACCAAAAGGCTCGAAAATCCAACGAGTCCCCCGGGGACGATAGAACTCTTCGGGCACTCCTTTCGTCCCTGCCGGGACTCGACGCCTTGTCCTCACCTAACTCAGCGCCAAAGCGCTGGGTTATTTCCAAGGCGCGGGCGGAGCCTCGATTCGGGGAAAAAGCGGGGTCGGCTTGCCCACGACATGGCCATCGGGCAACCTCCCCCACTCCGCCTCGGCTAACGAAAAGCGCTCCTCTTTTCCCGCAAGCGCGGTCTCCATCTTCCAATTGAGCTGGTCGAAAATGCCGTGCGCGGCTTGCGGGAGGACCGGGGAGATGAGGATGGCGACGATGCGGAGGGATTCCGACAACCGGTAGAGAAGTGAGTCGAGCTCAGCGGTCGCCGATTCATCTTTCGCCAGCGCCCAAGGCTTCTTCACGTCGATCTCCTGGTTCCATCCGGTGATGTAGCTGTTCACGCGCTCCAAGGCAGCATTGTGCGATGACTCCATCTCTCTCTGGTAGGCCGAAAAATGTACGATCGTTCCCGGCCCTCTTCCGGAAAGTTTCCCCTCCCGATAGCGTTGCGTCATGCTCAGCGTACGGTTGAGCAGATTCCCTAACGAGTTGGCCAATTCGGCGTTGAATCGACTAACGAGTCGATCTTCGGAGAAATCGGAGTCCTTCCCGGTCACAATGTCGGCCATCAGATAATGGCGCAGCGCCTCCGCGCCGTACTTATCGGCCAGCTCGTTCGGGTCGACGACGTTGCCTAGTGACTTGCTCATCTTGGCGCCGCTCATGTTCCACCAGCCGTGGACGAGGAAGTTCGGCATTTGTTCGTCGGGAAAACCCAGGGCGTGGAGCATGATCGGCCAGTAGATGCCGTGGGCCGGGATGAGGATGTCTTTGCCGATGATGTGCAGGGCCGGCCACTTTTCCTGAAAGGACGAAGACTGAAGGCTGAAGGCTGAAATGGCCGGGTCGTAGCCGATGAAGCTGATGTAGTTCGTGAGGGCGTCGAACCAGACGTAGTTCACGTAGTCGCGGTCGAAGGGCAGCTCGATCCCCCAGCTGAGGCGCGATTTCGGGCGCGAGATGCAGAGGTCGCCGCTCAGTTTCTCGACCGCGTTGATCAGTTCGGTCTGGCGGAAATCGGGGGTGACGCAGGCGGGATTTTTTCGCAGATAATCGAGCAGCCACTCTTTGTGCTGGGCGAGCCGGAAGTAGTAGTTCTCTTCGGTGCGATGCTCGACCTCGCCCCACTCGGGACCGAACTCGCCGTCGGCGCCCCGCTCTTTGTCGGTCAGGAATTGTTCCTGGCGAATGCTGTAGTAGCCTTCCTGTTTGTCCCTGTAGATCTGGTTCTCGTCGAAGAGGCGCTGCAGCATTCCCTGCACGCATTGTTTGTGGCGCAGGTCGGTGGTCGCGGCCCAGATGTCATAGCGAACGTCAAGTTTCTCCCAGAGAACGACGAACTTCGCCGTGATCTCGTCGACGAATTGCTGCGGGGCGACGCCCGCTTTCTCGGCCGATTGCTGGACTTTCTGGCCGTGTTGATCGACCCCGGTGAGGAAGCAAACTTCCTCGCCTTTGAGCCGGTGATAGCGCGCGATGACATCGGCGAGCACCTTTTCGTAGGCGTGGCCGATGTGCGGCGCGCCGTTCGTGTAGTCGATCGCGGTGGTGAGGTAGAACGGTTTCGGCATCGGCTCGGAGATATTGCGGGCGCACCTCGCCCGACGCAACTGCGAGCCGCAACCTTCTGGAGGGACGGGCGCCGTCCCGTCCGCGATTCCAAAAACGGGCAAGAAACGGGAACGACACCCGCCGCGGCGGGCAGGCTCAGGTCGTCCCTCCCCGAGATGCGCCTAACGAGCCGGGCGCCTATTCCAATCCGAGCGCGCGGAAGGTTGCGTCGACGTGGCGGAAATGAATCTCAAGCGAGCAGAGCGCGTCGATCTCATCGGGAGAAAGAAGCGCGGTGATCTCGGGTTCGGCCTTGGCGTTGGTCGCGAAGGTCTGGTCACCCTGCCAGGTTTCCATGGCCGCGCGCTGGACCGCTTCGTAGGCCGTCTGGCGGGCGGCGCCGGCCCGGGTCAGGGCGAGGAGGACGGACTGGCTGAAGTAAAGGCCTTTCGTTAGGCCGAGGTTGCGCTCCATCTGCTCTGGATAAACATGGAGCTTCTCGATCAGGTCGCGGAGTTTCACCAGCATGTAATCGAGCAGTGTGCAGGAATCCGGCAGGATGATGCGCTCGACGCTGGAATGGCTGATGTCGCGCTCGTGCCAGAGGGCGACATTCTCGAGCGCGGCGAGCGCGTTCCCGCGCAGGACGCGGGCGAGACCGCTCAGACGCTCGGCCGTGATCGGGTTGCGCTTGTGCGGCATGGCCGAGCTGCCTTTCTGCCCGGCGCTGAAATATTCCTCCACTTCGAGGACCTCGGTCCGCTGCAGGTGACGCAGCTCGGTCGCCCAGCGATCGATGCTCGATGCGATCAGCGCGAGCGTGGTGGAAAATTCCGCGTGCCGATCGCGCTGGATGATCTGGGTCGAAAGAGTGGCCGGCGCGAGCCCGAGCTTTTCGCAAACGTGGCGTTCGATCCGCGGATCGAGATGGGCGTGGGTGCCGACCGCACCGCTCAATTTGCCCACCCGCACCCGGGCCAAGGTTTGCGCAAGGCGCTCTTGTGCCCGGGCGAATTCATCGAACATGAGCGCGAGCTTGAGCCCGAAGGTGATCGGCTCGGCGTGAATGCCGTGACTGCGCCCGATCATGGGCGTCATCTTGTAGCGCCGCGCCTGTTCGCCGATCGCGCCGCGCAACCCGCGGATGTCGTCGAGGAGAATTTGGCCCGCGCCCGTCATCTGGACCGCGAGCGTGGTGTCGAGGATGTCGGAGGACGTCAGGCCCTGATGAATCCAGCGCGCGGCTGGCCCGACCGATTCCGCAACGTTCTCGAGGAAGGCGATGACATCGTGGTTGGTGCGTTTCTCGATCTCATTGATCTCCGGGATGGAGAAGCGCGCCTTGGCCCGGATTTCGGAGGCGTCGGCTTGAGGGATCTCCCCGAGCTCCGCCATCGCTTCGCAGGCCAGGGTTTCGATCTCGAGCCAGATTTCAAATTTCCGCTGCTCGGACCAAAGCTCGCGCATCGGCGCGCGGGAGTATCGTGCAATCACCGCTCGAACATAGAAAGGGCGGTCATCCCGGCAAAGCGATTCGCGCAAAAAGAAACGTCGCCCGAGCGGGTGAACCGCAAGGGCGACGTTCTACGTTTTTTAGTTCGGAAAATTTTTAGCAGACGCGGGCGCGATTGAAGCGTCCGTTGGCCTGCACGCGCACCTGACCACTTCCGAGCAGGTCGGCCACCGCGGCAACCGTCTCCTTCGTGTTTTTAGTGCAGGAGCTGACGGCGAGAATAAGATCACCGAGGGAAAGGACGGGGCGTGTTTTGAGGATTTGGGTATTCTTTTTCATAAGAGCGAGTCTGTCTTGAGCAGATTGGATGCCATGCACTCTATGTAGATGCTTTCCCCAGCAAAACGTTCAAAAATGCCGTTGCCGCCCTGCCCTGCCGCGAAAGTAGCGTGACACCTGTGTATCGATCCTGAACACTCCGCGGCTGACAGGTGGATCTTTAGGCCTCGCTTGCGACGGAGGAACGTTTCGCGCTGAGGCGCAAAACCACCACATAGAGAATCGCGAGGACCGCGACAAACAAGATGATCCAATGGGACTGCGCCTTGATCAGCTGCACGAGGCCGTCTGGATTCGAAATCAAATCCGGCTGGGCCCGATACGCTTTGGCGCCCAAATAAGTCAGCACGGCGCACCAGATCGCTGAGCCGACAATCGTGACCAAGCTGAAAATCCAGAAGTTCATCCGAATAATGCCGGCGGGGATGGAAATGAGATGCCGGATGACCGGGAGGAGACGGGCGAAGAAGACTCCACCCGCTTCGTAACGCGCCAGCCAGAGCTCCGCGCGTTCCAGTTTCTCGGGACTAATGAAGAAGAACTTGCCGAAACGGAGCACGAAGGCCCGGCCGACACTGCGCGAGATCCAGTAAGTGATCGCAGCCCCGAGGTAGGAACCGAGAGTGCCGGCCAGAATCACGCCGGTGTAGCTGAGATCGCCCCGCGCGGCGAGGAATGCGGCCGGCGGAATCACG
>JBBSLW010000145.1:0-7164 GCA_038233495.1 Chthoniobacterales bacterium
GAGCGGGTCACGCCGCGCGAGACATCGCGAAAAAGCGCAAACACGCTCTCGAAATTTCCCAACCCAATCCCAGCCCAGGGCGACGACTGGATCATCGTCCAGGCATCGCGAAAAATGAGCCAGCGAAAATCGGCCGTGACCGGGCCTTCGCTCCCGAGGCGGAGTTGGAAACGCTCGATCGTTTCGCCGCCGAAAATGAGGAGCGCAGCGAAGAGGATGAGGAGGAAGGAAGTGGCGATCGCGACCCCGGCCCCGGACCATTTTCGAAAAGCGAAACGGACCAGCCAGGCCGCGACGCCGATCACGAGAATGAGAATGCCGGCGCGCGAGAAAGCGAGAATGAGAGCGGCGACGAGGACACCGAGCCCGAGGAGCCAGACGAGCCAGCGTTTGTGGCCGCGGCGGAAATCGTCCTGCAGACAGCCGAGCACAATGAGGGTCGAAATGCCGAAGAGATCGCCCGTCTGGTTGCGATTCGGAAAGGGACCGAAGCCGCGTTCGTTATGCCAGAAGGGTAGGGCCTGATCCTTGAAATGGAGAAAGAGGCAGAGCGCGGCGAGAGCGATGATCGCGCCGGAGAAAACGCGCGCCGCCATCCGGATGTCGCGCAGGGCGACGTCGAGGGTGACGACGTAATAGACCCAGGCGAGCCCGGCGAGAAGGAGGAAGAGACTGTCGAGCGTCATCCAGGGCTGGGCCGAAACGGTGCCGGCCAGCGGCACACCGAAATCGTTCGTTAGGGCAACGCGCCAGGCGGGGACGAGAAACCAGCGGGCCGGCAGGAAAGCGGCCGCGGCGCAGGCGAGGAAGAGGAGCGCGGCGGTGTCCAGGACCGGCCCGAGCGAAGTGCGCGGCGGCCGGGCGAGGAGGAGGAGTGCGAAGCCGCCGAGCACGATCGCTTCACTCCAGCGTTGCGTGGCGCCGCCGAGAAAAGCGGCCAGGACGACGAGGAGCGGCAAAGCGATCGCCGGCCAACCCGCTCCCTGCCCGCCGCCTGCGCCGGATCGAGCAGTTGAGGATGACTCGGATGGTTGCATCGAGGGCGTAATTGCAGTGGAATGAGAACTTGCGTAACGGGATTGCGCGCTCCGGTGCAGCCAATCAGTGTTTTCTCTGTCGATCGACTCTCTTTTTTAGCCGAGCCGCACCCTTCCCCAACCCCGAGTCGATAACCATGGCCACTCAGCGCACGCAAGGTCTGTATCGCGTTTTTCTGCTCTGCCAGATCCTGATTGTGGCGGCGCTCTTCTGGTTTGGCGTCTGGGTGATGGTGACCTATTACTCGCCCGGCGCGGAGCTGACCTGGAATCGCTACAGCATCTATTGCGCGATGCTCGTCACCGGGCTGCTCGGCGAATCGCTCAGCCGCCAAGGCTCGAAGCGCTACTTCCTGCAGAGCGAATTGCCCCGCCAGCATCGGCTCGCGCTCCGCCAGACTTTTGCCAGCACCGGCGTGCTCGTCTTTTACCTCGTCGCGACCAAGGACGCCTTCATCTCGCGAATTTTCTTTTTCAATTTCCTGCCCTGGCTCTACATCGCGCTTCTCTTCTCGCATCATTTTTTGCCCGAGTTCCTGGCCCGCCGGATTTTTCGGCGCGAAGAACGAACCCTCCTCGTCGGCTCGACCCCGAAGGCGAAAGAACTGCGCGGCTGGCTCCGGCGGAAAGCCGAGATGGGCCTGTGCACCGTCGGCATCATCTGCGAGGAACCGCTCGATTGCACCGAGGACAAGATCCCTGTCCTGGGCGGCACGGAAAGCCTGCGCGGAGCGATCCAGGAGCATGGCGTGACGCAGGTCATCCTGCTTGAGTTCCCGCAGCTTAACGAAGTCAGCCGCCATCTCATCGCGACCTGCGATCAGCTCGGCGTGCGCCTTCTCATGGTCAGCGATCTCGGAGAAAAACTGGGCCATCCGGTGACGCATTTCGACGATGACGGGTTTCGCTTTATCGGCCTGCGCGAGGAGCCGCTCGAGAATCCATTCAATCGCGGGATGAAGCGCACGATCGATTTCGCTTTCGCGCTCCCGGTCATGCTCCTCCTTTTCCCGCCGCTCGCCGCCATCGTCTGGCTCGCGCAACGCCTCCAATCGCCCGGGCCGCTTTTCCATATCCAGACCCGAGCCGGGATTCAAAACCGGCGCTTCGACATCTGGAAATTCCGCACCATGCACCCGCTCAACCCCGATCTCGCGCGGCAGGCCACGAATGAGGACGAACGCGTCTATCCGTTAGGCAGATGGTTTCGCAAGCTGAGCATTGACGAGGTGCCGCAATTCTGGAACGTCCTCCGCGGCGACATGAGCGTGGTCGGCCCACGCCCGCACCTGATCGAGCATAACGAACAATTTTCGCAGCTCATGGCCAACTACCAGGTGCGCACTTTTGTGAAGCCGGGGATTACCGGCCTGGCCCAGGTCCGCGGTTTCCGGGGCGAAGCGCAAACCAGCCAGGACATCCAGAACCGCGTTGTGTGCGACATCGAGTATCTGGAGAACTGGAACCTGACTTTGGAGTGCGGGATCATCGCGGGAACCGTGGCCCAGCTCTTCGTGCCCCCGGGGTCGGCTTATTGACTTCGCGTCAAGTGCCAGGGTGAGCTCCCGCGATCCATTAGAGGTTCGAATGAGGATGGACGCAGAGAGTTCTCAACCTCACGGTTGTCATCCCGAACTGGCGGAGCGCAGCGAGGGATCTCGCATTTGCAAGCCGCGGTTCCAGAGGAGGACAACGCGCTCATTTCCCTTAAGAGATCCCTCTCCGTCCTCCGGCGGTTCGGGATGACAGCGCGTGTGGATCGGCCTAACGATGGAGCCGTTCGGAGAGCTTTTTGTGCTCGGCGAGCAGTTCCTCGGGCACGGCCGGCGCGAGCGATTCGAAGAATTCCTTCTGACCGGCCAGCTCTTTGGCCCACTCCTCCGGCTTGACCGCGAGCAGCGCATGCATTTTCTCGGGTGACATCTCGAGTCCCTCGAGGTCGAGATCTTCCGCGCGCGGCACGCTCCCGATCGGGCTCTCCTCCGCTCCGCCGCGGCCTTCGCAGCGGTCGATGATCCATTTCAAAACGCGCATGTTGTCGCCGAATCCGGGCCAGAGGAATTTCCCGTCCGCATCTTTCCGGAACCAATTGACGTGAAAGATGAGCGGGGGATTCGACAGGCGCGGGCCGGTCGCGAGCCAGTGGCGGAAATAATCGCCGATGTTGTAGCCGCAAAACGGAAGCATCGCCATCGGGTCGCGCCGCACTTTGCCGACTGCGCCGGTTGCGGCCGCGGTCGTCTCGGAAGCCATCGTTGCGCCGACATAGACGCCGTGCTGCCAGTCGTCGGCCTGGAAGACAAGCGGCATGGTGTCGCTCCGACGGCCGCCGAAAATGATCGCGCTGATCGGGACGCCGGACGGCTTTTCCACCTCCGGATCAAGGACCGGGTTGTTGCGCATCGGAACGGCGAAACGGCTGTTCGGATGGGCTGCTTTTTCCTTCGAGGCGGGCGTCCAGGGATTGCCCTTCCAATCGATCGCTTCCGCCGGCGGTTCGCCATCCTTGCCTTCCCACCAGACGTTTCCGTCCTTCGTTAGGGCGACATTTGTGAAAAGGGTGTCGCGCTCGATCGAGCGCATCGCGTTCGGATTCGAGTTGTAGCTTGTCCCCGGCACGACGCCGAAATAGCCATTCTCCGGATTGACCGCGTAGAGCCGGCCATCTTTCCCGATCTCCATCCAGGCGATGTCGTCGCCGATCGTGGTGATCTTCCACCCGGCGAAATGCTCCGGCGGAATGAGCATGGCGAAATTCGTCTTCCCGCAGGCGCTCGGGAACGCGGCTGCGACGTAATGTTTTTTCCCGTCGGGCGATTCGACTCCGAGGATGAGCATGTGCTCGGCGAGCCAGCCCTGTTTTTTCGCGAGGTAGGAAGCGATGCGGAGGGCGAGACATTTCTTGCTCAGGAGAACGTTCCCGCCGTAGCCGGAGCCGACCGAGATGATTGCGTTGTCCTGCGGGAAATGACAAATCAGGCGCCGCTCCGGGTTGATATCGAGCAGCGAATGGACGCCGCGATTAAATTCCGCGTCGGCCGCAGCGCCGAGTTTCTCGGAAGCCTGCGCGCCCATCCGAGTCATGATCCGCATGCTGAGCACGACGTAGATCGAATCGGTAATTTCATAGCCGACCTTGGCGAGAGGCGAATCGGGCGGGCCCATGATGTAAGGCACGACAAACATGGTGCGCCCGCGCATCGCGCCCTTGAGCATGCCGTGCAGTTTCTCGTAGGTCGCGGCGGGCTCGGCCCAATGGTTGGTCGGGCCGGCTTCTTCCTCGGTCGGCGTGCAGATGAGGGTGAACTGCTCGACTCGCGCGACGTCGTTAGGATTGGAACGATGCAGATAGCAACCGGGATTGGTTTCCTGGTTGAGTTTGATCAGGACGCCCTGCCGGCAGGCTTCGCCGAGCAGATACTCATTTTCCGCCTCGGAGCCGTCGCACCAGAAAATATTGTCCGGCTGAGCGAGCAGCTCGACCTCGTGGACCCAGTCGAGCACCGCCTGATTGGCTGGTTGGTTTGCACCCATGCCGGTGGGCGGTGAGATGGCAGGAGCGATGTTTTCCATAAATTCAAGCCGGCGGGGATGCGGGCGAACATTTAATTTGAACGCTTCGGGCGGGAGGCCAAGGAAAAATCACCCGGCCGCGCAAAACGATCTTCGCCTCGCCGCCGCCCCAAAGCCGCAGGCTGGAGCGACCATCCGCTTGCGCTCCGCAACGGCGCGCCGTTATGTGTCGGTATGTTCGGCGTTGCGACCTCGGATGACTACCAGCCGGTAGCTTGGATGGGTCGCTACCCGATTCACGTCCCGACCCTGCTCGTCATCGTGCATGTGGTCTGCATGGTCCTCGCCTGCTTTTTGCTCGCCTTCGGCGCCGGATCGTATCTCGACGTATTCATGTTCGACAGCGCGCAGGTTTTGTCCGGCGGCCGGGTTTGGCAGCTCGCGACCTACGCGTTCGTGCATCCGCCGTCGGGACTGATCTGGTTCGCGATCGAGATGTACATGCTCTTCGCTTTCGGGCGCGAAGTGGAACGCTTCATCGGCCGGCGCGGGTTCATCACGCTTTATCTTCTTCTCCTTTTCCTGCCGCCAATTTTGCTCACCCTCTGGGGATTCTGGCACCGGACTGCGATGGCCGGCTCCGCCACCATCCACTTCGGCATCTTCCTCGCCTTCGCGGCGATTTACCCGAACGTCGAGCTCTTCCTCCGGATCATGGCGAAATGGATCGCGCTCGTTTTTGTGGCGGCTTATTCGCTCCAGTTGCTCGCCTATACTGCGTGGTCCCAGCTCACGGTGCTCTGGCTGAGCGTGGCCATCGCCTACGGCTTCGTCCATCTCCGCGGCTCAGGACCTGAGCTGGCCTGGCTGACTGGTTGGACCGCGCGCTGGCGGTCGAAACGTTCTCTCCGAGTCGTCTCCACCCCGACCGTGCGCCGCGTGGTGGAGCCGGAAAATATCTACGAATCGATTGACCCGGTGCTCGAGAAGATTTCAAAGTCCGGGATTGGTAGCCTGACCGCGAGCGAGCGGCGCGCTCTCGATCGCGCGCGCAACCGGCTCTTGAACAAATCCAAGTGACGGCAGAAGCGCCCGCCGGGCTGCGGCTCAGCGTCGTGGTTCCGGCTTGGAACGACCACGATCATCTCGCCCGGCTCGTCCCGGCGCTCGTTAGGCTAAATGTTCTACACGAAGTCCTGGTGGTCGACGCCTCGCCGCAGGCGCTGGCCGGGGCCGCGGTCCGGGCCGCCGGCGCGACCTACCTCGAGGCTGCGAAACCGAATCGCGGGGCGCAGATGAATCTCGGCGCAGGCAGCGCGAGCGGTGACGCGCTCATCTTTCATCATGCCGACTCGATCCTCGACCTCGCGCACGTCGCCGCCATCCAGCGCGCACTTTCCAATCCGGCCGTGATCGGCGGCGCGTTCTATCGCAAGTTCGACGCGCGCCATCCGCGCCTGCTCTGGCTGGAAACGGTCGCCCGTTTTTTTACCCGGAACGGCGGCAGCTTTTTTGGCGACCAGTCGGTTTTTGTCAGGCGCGAAATCTTCTGCGCGCTCGGTGGGTTCGCCCCCATCCCGCTGATGGAGGACATAGAATTCTCCCGGCGCCTGAGACGCGCCGGCGAAGTGGCGGTGCTCGATCCGCCGGTGGCATCCTCCACCCGCAGACATCTTCAGCGCGGCGCGTGGCGAACATCGGTCCAGAACGGACTCTTCATCGTCCTCTACAAATGCGGGCTTTCGCCCCATCACCTCCATCGCTGGTACTACCGCGACCGGATTGCCGCCCCTAACGACTCAGTACTCGTCCCGCAGCCGGTCGAAGAACTCAGCCGGCGTTGAAGCTTCGAGCAAATCCTGGCGCCGGCCCTCGTGACCGAGGAGCCGGGCGAGTCCGCCGACGCAGATGAGATAGTCGTTCACCATTTGTTGCGGAACGGCGATGACGAAAATGAGGTGGACCAGTTTCCCTTCCTCACCGAATGGCACGCCCGCCCGGCTCCGCCCGATCCCGAGCACGAGCTGCTCGACCAACTCGGTGCGGGCATGCGGGAAGGCAACGCCGCCGTTGGCCACGGTTGAGCTTTTTTCCTCCCGCGTCATCACCGCTTCGAAAAATTCCTTCGCTTTGGGCAGCTCGCCGGTCTCGCGCAGGAGTCCGACAATTTCCCAGACCGCTTCGCCCGCGGTCGCGCCGCGCAGATCAAGCGCGACATGTTTGGGATCAAGGAGAGCGTCGAGGAGCGGAGAGATCATCGTGAATTGATAGATTGACGCGCACGGCGGCGAAGTCGAATCATTCGCGACGCGTGGCAGACGAAACTCACGAAGCGGCCCAAGCAGCGGTGCACTCTGTCCAGAGCAGCCTCTACGACCAGGGTTACGTCAACGCGATGTCCCATTTCTATCGCGGCGAGCTGAGCCGAATCATGGTCTGGCGGACCCGGCTCGACACGACCACGAACTGGGCGGTGACGAGCAGCACGGCCATCATCACGATCGCGTTCTCGAATGCGGGCGTGCCTCATCTGATCTTTTTTTTCAATCTCGCGATCGTCTGGATCATGCTCTGGATCGAGGCGCGCCGGTATCGCTTTTACGATGCCTTTCGC
>JBBSLW010000146.1:0-7052 GCA_038233495.1 Chthoniobacterales bacterium
CTCGCCGGTGAAAACGAGCTGCTCGATCTTGCGCTCGATCTCGTCATCCAGCTTGTAGCCGTCGTGCCGAAAGAATTTAATCCCGTTGTCCTCATAGGGATTATGCGAGGCGGAGAGCACGATCCCGGCGTCGGCCCGGAGCGAACGTGTGATGTAGGCCACGCCCGGCGTGGGGAGCGGACCGATCAGGAGGACATCCACGCCTAACGACGTGATCCCGGCGACGAGCGCATTCTCCAGCATGTAACCGGAGAGGCGGGTGTCTTTCCCGAGCACGATCTTCGGTCGCAAACCGGGCGGATGCGCCTGTGGATTGAGCGAGCTGAAAATATGCGCCGCGGCCCGCCCCAGCTTGAGCGCCGTCTCCGCCGTGACCGGCTCGACGTTGGCCATCCCGCGGACCCCGTCGGTTCCAAAAATTTTCTTCGCTTGGGCCATTACTTTCGCTCCGGCGATTTCTTTTGCCGTTCCACGTCGCTGAGGAGGACCGCCTCGTTCCCGAACCCAAGGAGAGTGGCGAACTTGAGCGGGAACTTTTGCAGATCGACGCCCCGCATGATGAGCGGCGCCCAATCTTTATATTCGCCCCGCAGGATATCGCGCAAGGTGTTTCCGCCGCCGCTGATCGAGGTCAGGTAGATCGCGTTGATCGGGCCGCCGAGTGTTTTGTAATCACTCAACTTGGTGTAGGCGCGCACGGTTTCCGGCAGCCAGAGGGCGCGCCGGTCCGCGTACCAAGCCACGGCCAACGGCATTTCGGTCGCGGTGATTTCCTCCGGCTTCATCCAATCGTTGAGCACCGCAATGTAGGGCGGCACATAAGGCGGCCAGCGCACGGTCGGCTGCGGGCCGCTCAGGAACAGGCTGGAAATCATCGGCCAGCTGCACAAGACAAAAACGAGGGCGAGAAAACCGACCCGCGCGAGCCGCGACTGGGAAGTGGCTAGCCCACGGAACTCGTGCAGCAAATAAAAAAGAGAAAGTCCCGCGACCAGCGCAACGGCGAGGGCGCGCCGCATCCAGACGGCCGCGCCGCCCGATTCGAGCGCGTGGATCGTCTCCTGGATCGCGTCCGCGCTACCGGGCATCGGAAGAAGCGTTTCCGCCCGCCGCCGCCGGCGATTCGTCGTTAGGCTGCGCGGCCTTCATCTCATTGATCTTGCGATGGAGGGTGCGGCGGCTGATCCCGAGCTTTTTCGCCGCCGCGGTGATATTGCCCTTGGTCGCGGCCAGCGCCTGGTTGATGAGCCGTTGCTCGGTCGCGTGTAAATCGAGCGGGCTGGCATTTTCGTGGAAAATCCGGGTCCGCGTGCCGGTAGCGGGCGCGGCCTGCCGAATCGCGGCTGGGAGATCGCGCACCGTCACTTTCGCGCCCGTCGCCATAACCACGCCGTGCTCGATTGCGGTCCGCAGCTCGCGCACGTTCCCCGGCCAGTCGTAGGCGAGGAGAGCGGTCATCGCGTCGGCCGTGATATCGAGCAGCGGTTTCTCATTCGCCTTGCAGAAGTGCCGCAAAAAGGCACGCACGAGAAGCGCAATATCTTCCTTCCGCTCGCGCAACGGCGGCATCGTGATCTTGACCACGTTGAGGCGGAAGTAGAGATCATCGCGAAATTTCCCCTCGCTCACCATCGTCTCGAGGTTCTTGTTCGTGGCCGCGATCAGGCGGACATCGGCGCACAAAGTCTGCGAGCCGCCGACCCGCTCGAAGGCGCGCTCTTCGCTCATCACGCGCAGGAGTTTGATCTGCGTCGGGGTGTCGATCTCGCCGATTTCATCGAGGAAAATGGTGCCGCCATTGGCCTGCTCAAAACGCCCGATCCGGCGCTCATGTGCGCCGGTGAACGCCCCGCGCTCGTGCCCGAAGAGCTCGCTCTCGAGCAACTGCGGCGAGAGTGCCGCGCAATGCACGGTCACGAATTTTCCCTTGTGCCGCCGGCTCAGGTTATGAATCGCATGCGCGGCCAGTTCCTTGCCTGTGCCGCTTTCGCCCTCGATCAAAATATTCGCTGAGGAAGGCGCGACCTGCCGGATGGTGTCAAGCACTTCGCGGAGCGCGATCGATTCGCCGAGAATGTTTTCGAGTCCGAACCGCTCGTCCACCTGCTTGCGCAGCGAACGATTTTCCTGCTCCAGCCGCCGGCTCCCGAGCGCGCGCGCGATCAACATCTCGACCTTGTCGAGGTTGAGCGGCTTGGTCACGAAATCGTAGGCGCCGCGCTTCATCGCCTCGACCGCGGTGTCGACCGAGCCGTAGGCAGTCATCATGATGCAGACCGGGGCGTGTGGGAGCTTGAGCGCGCGCTCGATCAAGTCCATTCCGTCCTCGCCCCCGAGACGCAGATCGGTCAGGAGGACATCAATCTGGTCGCGCTGGAGGACGTCGAGCGCGCTCGAAACGTCCGCCGCGAGATAGGTGTCGTAGTTGTCGCCGAGCAAACTCCGCAACCCGTCGCGGGTATGCTTCTCGTCGTCGACGATGAGGACAGTCGGCTGCATCGGAAGAAACTGTGCAGGAGGTCGGTGCGAGAGGGAAAAGAAAAGTTAGCGTCCCCTCGTGCGGCTTCGACAGCGTGGCGCCCTGCAGCCTCCTGCCGAAGCGATGCGTCCACAGGCCGGCCCGAGATCGCTTTCCGCTTTGTCATCCAAGCCGGCGCAGCGCGGCGAGGGATCTCCGCATTGCAAATGAAGTGCTGTTGAGCTGAAACAACCGTCCGCCCGCAGTCGTGAGATCCCTCACCGTCCTGCGGCGGCTCGGGATGACAACCATGTCGGAGGCGTGGAGCCTGATTTATCCTTCCGTTTTCTCCGGCAGCATCCGCACCCGGCGATCGAGAAACGGCAATCGAATCGTCAACGTCAGCCCTTTGCCCTCGGCACTCTCGATCGCAATTTCGCCGCCGTGTTCGCGGACGATTCGCCTGACGATGAGCAAACCCAGCCCCGAGCCAGTCGTCTTGGTCGTAAAGTAGGGCTCGAAGACGCGGCTCAGGTTTTCCGCGGAAATGCCGCCGCCGGTGTCGGTGAAGCTGATCTTAACATGGGTATCGTCGCGATCGGTCCGGACGCGCAGGATGCCGCGGCGTTTCATCGCTTCGAAGCTGTTCTTGATCGCGTTGTAGAAGACCTGCTTGATCTGGTCGCGATCGACCTCGAGCGGCGGCAGATCCGAGCGCAATTCCGTCTCGACCACGATGTCGCGGTCCTGGATCTCCGGCTGGAAAAAGCGGACCGCTTCTTCCACGATCGCGTTGATGTCCTCCGGCTGGAGCTGCGGTTTCGAAGGCCGGATGGCGCGGAGGAATTGCGTCACGATCGAGTCGAGCCGATCAATCTCGGCCCGCGCGATATCGATCGAGTTCTGCAGTTCCCGTTTGTCTGCGGCGGCCTGCAGTTTTTTCACTTTCCGCTCCATCAACTGGAGATGGATGTGGAGCGAGTTGAGCGGATTGCCGATCTCGTGCGCGACCCCGGCCGCGAGCAGGGTGAGCGCGGAGAAGCGCTCCGACTCGATCGTCTGCTGGGTCGAGCGGCGATCCTCCGTGATGTCGCGCAGGATCATGGCATGACCGGCCGCTTCAGTCAGGGCGTCGTTAGGCGAATCCTGCGCCACGCGCCGCTCGATGATCAGCGGGACGACATAGAAATTGATGAACCGATTGGTCGGATAAAAAATCTCCATGTCGCGGCTGAGCGCGGCGTCGGACTGGGAAAGGGACTGCCAATCGAGCCCGCGGACCTGCTCCTCGAGCGGTTTGCCGATCGCGTTCTCGCCGTCGAGCCCGAAGATCTCGCAGGCCGCATCGTTCAGGTACGTGATCCGGCCTTTCGCATCGGTCACGATGATCCCTTCCTGGATGGCGTTGAAAATCGTTTCGAGGAAGCCTTTCTCCTGGGCCAGGCGCAGGAGGTAATTCTGCACCTCCTCGGGGCCGATGCGGCCGAGGCGCCCGATCAGTTTTTCGAGGAAGCCGGGTTTCATGATGGTAGCGTGCGCCGACTCAGCGCCGGAGGAAAGGGCCTCTTCCTGAGGACTGCGGACGCTACAACTCTTGTTTATGACGCGCACCTTCCTCCTCTCTCCCGCCTTTGCCGGCGGGCGCCGCGCCCAGATGCTCCTGAAGGAGCGCGCCAGTTTTGAACTGGCGCGGCGGCTGCGCGAGGAAGAGCCGGTGTCGTTAGGCGAAGTTTTCACGTTCCTGAGCGGCCTCTATTTTCGCGGCAAGCTCGCTTATGCCAACGCCTTTGCCCGGCCCGATCTCTCGCGCGTCCTCGTGATCACGCCGACGCGCGGCCTCGTCGCCGCTTCTGCGCCGGTGGGGTTGAGCGATCTGCGCGAATTTGCCGAGGTCGATATCAACGAAGAGGATCCGCGCTATCGCCGGCCCTTGGAGCGCGATGTGCGGAGGCTCGGCGGGAAACTGAGCCCGCAATGCGACGTCGTCCTTCTCGGGAGCGTCGCGACCGGCAAATACGTCGGCGTGCTCCTCGACATTTTACAGGAACGATTGCGGTTCCCGGCCGATTTCGTCGGGCGCGGCGACATGAGCCGGGGCGGGCTGCTTCTGCGGTCCGCGGTCGACGGGACGGAACTTCCCTACATCCCGGTGCAGGGCGCGGTGCGAAAAGGAAAGCGGCCGCCAAAGCTCGAGCCGCGCCGTTACACTTAAAAATGATTCCCGCAGAGCACGCAGAGTGAAAACGAAAAGTATGTCCTCTTCCTCTGCGAGCTCTGTGCCCTCTGCGGTTAAACCCCCGCTCCCGCCGATGGAAGCGCGTTCCGTTGACGAGATTCCCGCCGACGACGGCTGGCAATACGAGCCGAAATGGGACGGCTTTCGTTGTCTCGCTTTCCGCGATGGCGCGGAGATTTTTTTGCAATCAAAAGCCGGCCAGCCGCTCGCCCGTTATTTCCCCGACGTCGCCGCGGCGCTGGGGAAACTGAAGGCGAAAAAGTTCGTGCTCGATGGCGAGCTGGTCATTCCGATCGGCAGCGCGCTTTCTTTCGATGAGTTGCAGTTGCGACTTCATCCCGCGGCCAGCCGGGTGCAGAAACTGGCCGCAGCGCACCCGGCGATTTTCATCGCCTTCGATCTGCTCGCCGGGACGAATGGCAAGTCGCTCCTCCCGACGGCGCTCGCGAAACGCCGCGCCGAGCTCGAAGCATTTGCACGCAAATTTTTCCCTAACGAAGAGCAGGTCCGCCTCTCGCCCGCGACAAGCGATCTGCGCCAGGCGCAGAAGTGGTTCGAAAAAGTCGGCGGCAATCTCGACGGCCTGATCGCAAAGCGAGCCGACGCGCCCTACGCCTCGGGCGAGCGGACCGCGATGGTGAAGATCAAGCAGATCCGCACGGTTGATTGCGTGGTCGGTGGTTTTCGTTATGCGAGTGGGGCGCGGGTGGTTGGTTCGCTCCTTCTCGGGCTTTATGACGAGGAGGGTTTGCTCCATCACGTTGGCTTCACCTCGGCTTTCAAAAACGAGGAGAAAGCGGCCCTGACGAAAAAGTTTGAGGCCTTGAAAAAGGCGCCCGGTTTCACCGGGAACGCGCCCGGCGGCCCGAGCCGCTGGAGCACCGAGCGGAGCGCGGAATGGGAACCGGTCGCGCCCAAGATCGTGGTCGAAGTGACCTACGACCATTTCACCGGCGATCGTTTCCGGCACGGCACAAAGATCGTGCGCTGGCGCAAAAACAAGGCGCCGCGCCAATGTACGCTCGACCAGGTCGCGCATCGCGAGGGCAAGTCGCTCGCGTTGCTCTAAAGTCTCGCGCCAGTTCTGGGGAGCGCGCCCGTCCCGGGTGCTGGCGGCGGCGTCTCGCCGTCGCGAACTTTCCTTTCCGCGCGCGACCGGACGAAAAAATCCCGCTTCCCTCCAAAAAGTCCGTTGTGGCGGGACGTCACAACCAGCACGCGAGACGCGCGCGCTACCCGGAGTCTGTCGGCAGCGTTGGGTTCTTTTCGAGATCGCCTCCCTAACGAGACCAGCTCGGCTCGGAAATCTTCCCGAGGCCATCAATCAACTTGCTCTTCTTGCTGCTCACCGTGTCGAGCATGTAGAGCGTGCCGCCGTCGGTGAAAATCAGGTGCCGCGAATCCGCGCCCCAGACCGGGTTCTGTCCCGTGCTCAAAGTGTGCGTGCCGCCGCCGTTCGCGTCGCAGACCGCGACCTGAAACTCACCGCCGCTGCGCACGTTGAACGCGACCTTTTTGCCGTCAGGCGACCAGCTCGGTTCGGTGCAATTCCCGCGACCGGTGGAAAGCAATTGCCCGCTCCCGCCGGATGACGAGATCCGGTAGAGCTGCGCACCACCCGAGCCCGCGAGGTCGGAATAAATGATCTCGCTCCCATCGGGCGACCAGGTCGGGCTCGACTCGACTCCGCGGGTGCGGGTCAACCGGCGCGCGCCGCCGCCGCTCGCGCTCACGGTGTAAAGCTCCGGGTTGCCATCTTTGCTGATCGTTAGGGCAAGTTCGCTCCCGTTCGGCGAGAAGGACGCGCCGCTGTTCGTGCCCGGGAAATTCACGATCCGATTCCGTGCGCCGCTCGCGACGTCGATCACGTAAACATCCGCGTAACCGCTCTGGTAACCGGTGTAGGCAATGCGCCGGCCATCCGGGCTAAGCGACGGATGGACGCTGATCCCGTTGTCGTGGGTCAGTTGCCTGACGTTGCTCCCGTCGAAGTCCGCCAGATAAACTTCCTTCTTCCCGCTCCGGGTGGCGATGAAGGTGATCTTGGTTCCGGCGAGACCCTTGTGGCCGGTCAACGTCTCGATGATGTCGTTGGCAAACTGGTGCGCGTTCTCGCGCGTGTTGCCGCTATAGGTTTTGGAAAGGACCGTGCCGCCGCTGTGATCGACCACTTGGCCCTGAAGGCTGCCGCCGTTCGCCGTGCCGCGTGCGGTGTAGGTGGCGTTCGGTCCGCTGAGGGTGAAATAGCCGGAGAGCGCGAGATCGTTCTGCACCACTTTGGTGGCCGCAGCGCCGTCGCCGCCGTCGAGCGGCGTAACCGAAAGATCGATCTGGTCGTCCTTGCTCACCGTGATCGTC
>JBBSLW010000147.1:0-6987 GCA_038233495.1 Chthoniobacterales bacterium
ACCCGCAAGGCGCCGTGAGCCCGGCCCTGCTTTTGCAGGAGCGACGTCAGCTTGCGCGAAGCGTCCTCGGTCACTTTGACGAGGCGTTCGTTGCCGATTTTGAATTTGATCTCGCCGTTAGGCGCTGCGGGCGTGGACACGGGGGAATTTAGGCCGCTTCCAGGCAGGTCGCCAGATGGCGCTGCGCGATTTCCTCCACTCCCGCCAAGGTCGAGACGTGCTGAAACTTTTCGCGCAGTTGCTTGCTCGCGGGTAAGCCCTTCGAGTAAGCCATCAAACGCCCGCGCATCGAGCGAATGGCGATGTCTTCGTTCCCGCATTCTTCCACCGCCAGTTCGCAATGCCGCTGGATCAGCGCCCATTTCTCGGCGGACTCGGGCGGCGGCAGGATCCCACCGGTGGCGAGGAAATGTTTCGTCTGGGAAAAAATCCACGGCGAACTCATCGCGGCCCGCCCGATCATAGCACCGGCGATGCCCGCTTCCGCCTTCCGCTTCGCGACGTCGGCCGCGGAGAAGAGGTCGCCGTTCCCGATCACCGGGATGGAAACCGCCGCCGCCACCTGCGCGATCACTTCCCAGTCGGCCGCGCCGGAATAGCCCTGGGCCCGGGTCCGCCCGTGGACCGCGAGGGCGGCGATGCCTAACGATTCGAGGAGCTGCGCGACGCTGACCGCGTTGACCGAGCTGGCGTCCCAGCCGATCCGGATCTTGGCCGTGACCGGGAGCGGCGCGACCGCGTGCACGACCGCCTGCGCGACTTTGCCTAACGTCGGGCAATCCTTGAGCAGGGCGGAGCCGCCGTTCTTTGAGACCACTTTGTTCACCGGGCAACCGAAGTTGAGGTCGATGAAATCGGGGTGCACCCAGTCGACCACCTGGCGCGCCGCCTCCGCCATGTGCTCAGGGTTTCCGCCAAAAAGCTGCACGCCGATCGGGCGCTCGACCGGGTCGAAATCAAGGTAGCCGCGGGTCCGTTCGTTGCGCCGGAAAACGCCTTCCGAGGAGACGAATTCCGTCACCAGGACATCGGCCCCGCGCTCTTTGCAGAGCTGCCGGAAAATCTTATCCGAGACGCCGGCCATCGGCGCGAGATAGAGCGGAAAGTTTCCGTGCGAGAACCAAGGCAGCATCGGCATTCTGTAGCGGCGCTTGGCGGGCGTCGCAAATCTCCTTCCTGGGGAGGGTAGCGCGAACAGGCAGCTCCACCGGCCATCGGTCGGAACCGCCGGCGGCGGCGGCGCGGGCTGTGATTGTCATTAGCGGCGCTGCGGGCGTTTCTCTCGCGGAACTGTGCGCTCTTGCGCGGAGTTTGACGCTCTCTTTCACTCTCGAGCGCTGGCATCCCGAACCGCCGCAGGACGGAGAGGGATCTCGCAATTGGCATCCGCGTTTATCGGGCTTCGAAAGCGGTGCATTACATTGGAAAGATCCCTCTCCGCGCTTCGGGATGACAAAAACCTCTGTGCGCGCTTCCAGCTCGCGCGATTCGGCTGAAAGCTGGAAGCTTGCGCTACCTTAAGAATCTGCCCCTAGAGTAACTGCAAACGCTGCGCCACCTCGGCCTGCACCTGCTCCAGTTCATCGAGGTGCAGTTGCGGATCGGGCACGACGAAGACGTCGCCGGTCTTCGCATGCTCGTAAATCAGGATGCGTCCGCGCTCGTTGTTCTCGGTCTGGATTTGCTTGAGAATTTTCTTCCGCTCGAGCATGGCCGCGAGCACATAGCAGGCATTGGCGTTGGCGCGATCAGCCGCCGCGACCAGGCGCCGGAAGATCTCCTCCGCGTTTTCCTTCGGCAACGTTTCCGGCGGCGCGGCCGGGGGCGGCTCGAAGCGCGAGCGCCAAAAGGAGAACGGCTGCAGATTCTCGTTCCGCTGCTGCCAGGCTTCCTCGCTCAGATCCTGGCGGCGAAAGCCTTCGCCCTCGCGGAAGAGCAGAGTGTAAAAATTCTCGCCCTCGGAAAATGGCTGACCCGTGACCGCGCATTTCTCCGCGCGGTGTTGGATTGACCATTCATCTGCCAGCGGATTCATGACGCGCGCACGCTACGCCAGAGCGCGGCAGGGTTAAAGCTGGGCGCTTCGCGGTTGGTCGCGCGCAGGCGGAGAAGATAGAGGCCGATAACGAAAAAGATAAGGTTCGGCGCCCAGGCCGCGGTGACCGGTGAGATGCGGTCCCCTTCCCCGAGAGCGAGGAAAAGATGAGTCAGAAAATTCATTGTGAACACGAGCGCGATCGCCACCGCCACACTGGCCAGAATCCCACGGCGCGAGAAACCAATCCCGAGCGGTGCCGCCATGATCGCGACGACGAAACCAGTCCAGGGCAAGGCCCAACGGTACTGCAGCTGGGTGCGGAAAGGAGCGAGCAGTGTCTCGGGAAAATCAGCGTTGAAATGAAGATACTCGCGCAGCTCGGAGATGCCGAGGAACTCCGGGCGCACATTGGCGCTGCTCAGGCGATAGGGAGTTTCGCTCCAACCGGTGATCGTCAGGCTCTTAACCAGTTTTTCCTGCGTGATGTTACCGGCGCGATCGTAGTCCACGACTTTGGCCGCATGCATCCGCCAAGCCCTGGTCGCCGGATCGTAGAAGGCTTCGGTCGCGATGTAGTTCCGCGTAATATTTTCCTCCGCATCCTGTTGCACGACCTGCACGCCGCTGAATTCGTTCGCCATCGGCCGGAAACGCGAGATGTACCAGGTGCGATTATCGGTCCGGTTGCGAAACACCTGGCCGCTGATGACAACGTCGCGCGGCCCGCCCCGATTCACTTGGGCGACGAAATTTTTGCGCGCCAATTCGGCATGCGCGGAGAGAGAATAATTCAGGGCAAAAGCGACGCCCGTGGTGAGCAGGCCGATCGCGAGCAACGGCAAAATGAGTCGCGGCACGCTTACCCCGGCAGTCAGCATCGAGACGATCTCGTTCGCGCGCGACATCCGACCGAGCGAATAAAGGAGCGCAAGAAGAAGCGAGACCGGCAGAAGGATGACGAGGACCTGCGGGATCTGGGTCCAGTAAAACTTCAAGACTAGCAGGAAGGCGGCGCGCTCATCGAAGATGGTCGAGCTGTTATCGCTGATGTCGAAGATCAGCCAGATGGAGAGGAAGCCGAGAATGCAATAGACGAACGGCTGGAGAAAATTCCGGATGATGTAGCGGTCAAGAAGTCTCATGTCGCAAAATTCGAAATCCGAAGCACGAAATCCGAAAGAAGAACGGAATCCAAAATCCGAAGGGCCAAAACATCCGCCGGCGCCGCCGCAGGATGAGGAGTTTGAGCTTTGGTCATTTGCACTTGTTCGGATTTCGAAATTCGAATTTCCCGCGTAAACTCGCAGGGTGATAGCGCTCAAAGATTCCCTCGGCAGCGACTTTGTCGAGCGCGTGCGGGCGATTTTCGCGGAGGACGGCCTGCTCGCGAAAGCGCGCAACTTCGAGTACCGGCCCGAGCAGCAGGAAATGGCCGCGGCCGTCGCGCGGACTCTGGATGAGGGCCGACATCTCGTGGTCGAAGCCGGGACCGGCGTCGGCAAATCGCTCGCCTACCTCATTCCCGCAACGCTCTTTGCGATCGAGCAAAAGAAGAAAGCGATCATCTCGACCCACACGATCAACCTCCAGGAGCAGCTCCTGCACAAGGACATCCCGATCGTGAAAAAGATTCTCCCGATCGAGTTCGAGGCGGCGCTGATGAAAGGCCGGCAGAATTACCTTTGCCCGCGCCGGCTGGAGCGCGCCCTGCAAAGCGCGAACGAACTTTTCAGCACGACCGAGCAGGCCGATCTGGCGCGCCTGGCGGACTGGGCGCGAACCACGACCGATGGCACGCTGAGCGACCTGCCGATCGAGCCCGATCACAAAGTCTGGGCGCAGGTTTGCAGCGAGGCGCACCTCTGCACGGCGAAAACCTGCGGGCAAAATCCGCGCTGTTTTTTCCAGCAGGCGCGCAAACGCCTCCTCGCGGCCGACGTGGTCGTGATCAATCATACTCTTCTCTTCATGCTCCTCGGGAGCCCGGAAGAACAGGAGGAGCGCGAGGAGGGATATCTTTTCCCTAACGACTTCATCATCTTCGACGAAGCGCACACTCTCGAGCAGGTCGCCTCGCGCCAGATCGGGATCGGCATTTCGCAGTACGGCCTGCGTTCCACCATCCAGCGGCTCTACAACGCGCGCTCCAAGAAAGGGCTCTTCACCGTCACGCGCGACGCCGCCGGGGTCACGCTGGCGGCGGCGCTGGTCGAGGAGGCGGATCGTTTCTTCGCCGCGATCGATGAACGCGCCAATTTCAAGAAAGGCCGCGAATGCCGGGTCCGCGAACCCGATTTCGTCGAGGACGAGATCACCGGCCGGCTGACCGCGCTCCAGGGGCGCATTATCGAGGTGGTGCGAAAAACGGAGGACGAATTTCTCAAGGCGGAGCTGGGGGAGTTGAGCCGCCGGATTCGCGATGCGCGCGAAGGCATCTCGATCTTCCTCCAACAGAGCGCGGAGGATTACGTTTACTGGATCGAGCGAACCGGGAAAGCCGCGCAGAACATCACGCTCAACGCCGCGCCGGTCGATGTCGCGCCGGTCGTGCGCCGGATGTTGTTCCGCGACGATTGCACGAGCGTGATGACGAGCGCGACGCTCGCGGTGGGGCGACCGGATCTCGCTTATTTCCGGCGCCGGATCGGCGCGGACGAAGCGGAACCGTTGCAGCTCGGAAGCCCGTTCGATTTCCAAAAACAGATGAAGCTCTTCGTCGTGCGCAAGATGCCGGACCCGCGCGACGCAGCCTACGGTGCCGCGCTGGCCGAATGGGTCGCGCGCTTCGTCGAGGACACCGATGGTCGCGCCTTCGTCCTCTTCACCAGCTACCGGGCGATGCAGCAGCTCGCGCTCGAGATGGAGGATTTTTTCGAGACCCGCAAGATGAACCTGCTTGTACAAGGAAAAGGCGCGCCGCGCAGCCAGCTCCTCGAGCAGTTCAAGACCACGCCGCGCAGTGTGCTTTTTGGGACGGACAGTTTTTGGATGGGTGTGGATGTCCCGGGCGCCGCGCTTTCCAACGTCATCATCACGCGCCTGCCCTTCGCCGTCCCCGATCATCCCCTGATCGAGGCCAAGCTCGAGCTCATCCAAGCGCGCGGCGGCGATGCCTTCACGGAATATTCGCTCCCGGAAGCGATCCTGAAATTCCGCCAGGGCGTCGGCCGCCTCATCCGGACGAAGAGCGACAGCGGCATCGTCGTCATTCTCGACAACCGCGTCGTGACCAAGACTTACGGGCGCGCCTTCCTAAAATCGCTGCCGGAATGCCCGGTCAAGATTCTCTGATCGCGCGTCGTTAGGCTGCAGCGATCGGTAGGGCGAGACTCCGTCGAACGGGCGAGCGCGCCGCTGCAAGAAAACCGCCTTCCCAAGGCTCGACAGAGTCTCGCCCTACCGAAGAGCTCTCAACGACAGTTCCCGGTTGGCCGGCTCGTTTCTTCGGTTACTTTTCCCTCCGTGAAGCGTTCTGTTTTCGCCCTCCTTCTCGCGCTCGTGCTGGCTTTCCTTGCCGGACTCGTCATCGGACGATCGACTTCCCGGCCGTCCGCGCCGCAATCGGAGACGAAAGTCTCCGCCGCGATCAACGCGTTCGTCGAAAAACCCGAGACGCGTTTCACACCCGACGTCGCCGTCCTCCCTGCGCGGCGCGCGGAGGACAAACCCGCGCCGGGACCCGCGTCCAACGAAGATCTCCTCCTCGCCCTCAAGAACGCGATGGCGCATCCCTCCGATCGCCATGGTTATCTCGAGGCAAGCAAGTTGATCGACGGGCTCGACCCGAAAAACATCCGCCCGTTGCTCGAGACCTTCGAAAATCTGCCTAACCAGCGCGAGAAATCGATCTACTTCTCGCTCCTGATTTCGCGCTGGGCGGAGGGTGATCCACACGGCGCACTCGCCTACGCCCAGACGACGGGGACGGCTTCCGATCGGAAACTGGCCGTCGCTTCGGCCATCCGTTCCTGGGCGGAAAAGGATGCGACCGCGGCCAACGCCTTCGTCCTGCAGATGGCGCCCGGTCAGGATCGTGATCGCGCGCAGGGGGCGGTCATCTCCGCCCTCTCCGAAAAGGATCCGGAAGCGGCGCTCAACCTTCTCCAGTCTTTGCCTAACGGGAGCAGCAGCCGGCAGAATTATTACTGGCCGATTTTTTCGCAATGGGCGAGCCGCGACCCAAACACCGCCGCGGCCCGGGCTGCCGCTCTCCCGCCAGGGTCCGGGCACGACAACGCGCTCCAGGTCGTCGCTTCCACCTGGGCGAACCAGGATGCGAACGCCGCCTTCACCTGGGCCAACACCCTCGCCGCCGGTCGCGGCCGTGACAGCGCCATGCAGACCGTTCTTTCGGCCTGGGCGAGCAAAGATCCGGCGGCCGCCGCCGCCATCGTTCCCGGGCTCCCGGCCGGCCAGTTACGCGACCGGGCGATCGGCAACATCGCGCGCCAATGGGCCCAAAACGATCCGATCGCCGCGCTCGCCTGGACCCAGGAACTCTCCGACGGCGAAGGCCGACAGCGCGCCATGCAGGGCGTGCTCTCGAGCTGGGCGCAAAGCGAACCGACCACTGCGGCGGATTACGTCGCGGCCATGCCGGCGGGCAAAGCGCAGGACGACGCGGTCAAGTCGATCGCGCAACAACTGGCGACCGCCGATGTGCAGACGGCTCTAAGTTGGGCCCAAAAATTACCGGCCGGCAAGACGCGCCAGGACGCGCTCACCCCCATCATCACGCAGTGGAGCGAATCGGATCCATCGGCCGCGGCAGAATTTGCCCTAACGAACAGCAGCGGCGAGATGCGCCAGGGTTTGCTCGAGAATATTTCGCGGCAATGGGCCCAGAATGATCCGCAGGCGGCGATGAGCTGGGCCCAGACTTTGTCGGACCCGGCCGCGCGTAGCACGGTCCTGCCAAACATCATTTCCGCGGTGGCCGAGAACGATCC
>JBBSLW010000148.1:0-6957 GCA_038233495.1 Chthoniobacterales bacterium
CGGTCGGATGGTCGGTGGTGAAGCGATGGAGAAGCAACGGGGAGAATCGGGTTTCCCAAGCGTAATAATCACGCCTGATCCCGCAGGTCTGGCAGACCGCGGTGCCGGCGTAGTGCGGCCAGCTCGTGAAGAGGAACAGCGCGCAAAGGAGCAAAGCGCCGAGTCCCAGAGGCTTCCGCCAGACGTTGCGGACCTGACGGGAAGAGCGCTGACGTTTCGGTAACGGGAGTGGCTTCGTTTCGGTCGTCAGGTCCGCTGAAGAGTGAGGCATAGAGATTTGACCTGTTGCGGTAAAGGCCGGCAGAATCGCCCACCTTCACGGGGCGCCGCCCGAAAGGCGACGCCCCGCAGTGGGTATCATGCTAGGTTAGTAATTCTGATCGATGATCCGCAGCCGCGCTGCCGCCTGCCTGAGTTGATTATCGATTGGCCGCGTATTGGTGCTCAACGAGCGCGCCATCTTGAAGAAGATATCGGTCTGGTCGAAGTAACCTGTGAATTGCACCGCGCCTGGTCCCTCGGCTGTAATTGGCACCGAAGAGCCGGTATGGTTGCCGGTTCGAAAACCGACCGCGATTCGGAATTGGTTGGTGTTCTCCGGGTAACCATCGCCGTTGCCATCCGTATAATCGGGAAAGCCGACGACTTCGCCGACGTTGTTGCCAAAGTTAGGGGGCGCGACGACGCGCGGCGGGGCGCCAAACGGGTTAAACGGACCCATCGCCGGCGTGAATGGCGAGCGCGTGGCCGGATAGATGGAGTTGCTTCGGGTGTTTAGCACCGAGCCGGTAAATGCCGCATCGCCAATGCCGACGATGTGCATCGATTGATCGTGATCGGCTGAGACCAGAACGAGGGTAGACAGAGCATTGCCCTCGCCGCCGCCGGCAAAGGTGCGCCCGACGCCGACTGATTGATCAAACTCGATCGTATCCCAGATGACGCCGTCGGCGTGGTTCGGGTGCGACTGCTTATCGATCGATGCCGCTTCCACCATGAGGATGAAAGGTGAGCCGCCGCTGTTCAGCGCCGCGATCGCCTTGTGAGTCATCTCATCGAGGAACGGCTGGTCGGTGAACCCGGCGAAATCCGGCAATGGCTCATCCGGATCGCGCACCAGGCCGAGCTTGTCGTAAGCGACGTTCATGTTGCCGGTGCGAAAGAGGCCGAGAACCTTGGAAGTGCCCCCGCCGAGCGAATTTAACTCCGTGCGATTCGCGACGTAGGTATAGCCGGCGCTCTGGAGCTCGCTCACGAGGTTGCGGGTATCGCCGCTGTTCGCCTCGGTCCGCGCATCGAACTTCTCTTTGCCGCCACCCATGATCACATCAAACGTTGGGCCGCTTGTGAAAACGCCGTCCACATACTGTGCGGCGATGTCGTAGAGAAGGCTGCGGGTAATGGAGTGGCCGCCTTCGCCGGCCGGAGTGGCATCGGCGATATCCGCGGTCGAGACGATACCGGTCCTATAACCGTAGATTCGCTTCAGATATTCCCAGAGAGTTTCCTGGCGCGGATTATCGAGGGCGAACTGCTTGGTGTTCTGGATGTCCGCCGAATTATATTTGAAGTCGTTGTTGTCCGGTTGCACGTTGAGCGCGCCGTCGATGGTCTTGTTCCCGCTCGCCCAGGCCGTCGCGGTGTTCGCCGAGTCCGGCACGATCCGATCTTCCGCGTAAGTCATGACCATGCCGCTCACGGGCATGGTGTCCATGTTCTGAAGTTGGTCGAAGAAGCCCTCGCGGAAACGATTATCAGTGCTCTTGGCCACGATGCGCCCGGCGTCCCGGTAGGTCGTGCCCATCGCATCGCCGATAAAGAGGACGATGTTCTTGGTCCCGCCAGTAAGACGGAAATCCTGGACGCCGATCCGCTGGGTCGCCTGACTCTGGCTGCCAGCGTCGATCACGGTAGCGACAACTGATTTCACTCCCCGGGTGGGGAAGCTGACTTTGCGATACGTCCAGGCCTTATCAAGACCGGCTGGATCGCTGTCGTTGTCGGTCGTGATTTCCGGGCTGGGAAGAGTCAATTGTTTGCCGCCGACCGTGACGGTGATCGTGGCATCAGTATTGGTCAGACCAGTGGCTTCGACCCGGAGATCGAATTGTTGTTGGGTGAGAAGCCGAAACCGTTCGGGCAAACGGATCGACACTTGAGGAGCAGCCCAGCACATGGCCGGGCTCAGACTGGCGAGAATGCTAACTAAGATGCATTTCTTCATAGTAGAGATGTGTAGTTTATTGGTTTGAATTGTTGAACTGCGCCATCACTCTGCACCGCCCGAGTTACAGCGAGATGGCGTTTGCGTAACTTTTTCGTCAAACCGACGGTCACTTCGGAGAAGCGCGGCTGTCCAGAGTGACGTGACCTGCTCGTGACCTGAAATTCATCTTTTGTTCACATGACATGATGGGCTCAGGACCGTACGGAAGGGGCACCTATGCTACCAAATCCTCTAGTAAATAATCCTTCTGTCCTAACTCTCGCCCGGACGCAAAAACGGCGGCCGAGTCGGAAGTCGAGCGCGGCATTGCGAAGACTGCAGCGGAAACATCTCAATAGCGAATCTGTCCGATGGTTCGTAATCGAGCTGCTCCTCTTCGCTCTCCTGGCGGCTCTTTGCGTTGGACCAATGATCGATGCGATCGAAGCGATGCGTCTGCTTTGAGTGCGCCTCGATCGAGGGCGTGCTCTGCGCCGTCACCGGATTGTAACACTAAAGACTTTGACCCTTCCGCGGGGCTTGCGGAACCGTGAATACACGATCGTGATCGTGACCCACAACATGCAACAGGCGAGCCGCGTCTCCGACAAAACGGCCTTCTTCTACGTTGGCGAGTTGATCGAGTTCGGCGAAACGGCGCAACTTTTCAATCGACCAAAGCAAGCGAAGTCCGAAGGCTACATCACGGGGAGATTCGGTTAGGCGTATGCTCTATTCCCGGCATATTTTGCGCGCCTTCGACACGGCGCTGGACGGCTTGCGCGCCGATGCGCTCATGATGGCGAGCTTGACGGATCGTAACTTACAAAACGCGATGAGCTGCTTGCTCGATCGCAATCCTGAGCTGCTCGCCATCACGGTCGCAGATGAACAAGAGATCGACACCCTGGAGAAAAAAGTGGATCGCGACGGCGTCGAGATTCTGCTCCGGTTCCAGCCGGTCGCTTCCGATCTGCGGCAGATTGTCTCGACGATGAAGCTGGGCAGCAACCTGGAACGGGTCGCGGACCAGGCGGTCAAGATCGCGCAACGCTCGCGCAAGCTCACGATGGAGCCGGAGCTGGATGAAGCGATAGCTCTCGGCCCGCTCTTCATCGACGCCATTGCGCTCTTTCGCGACAGCATCCGCGCCTACGCGGATGGCGACGTCGTGTTGGCCAGGTCACTACGCGAGCGCGACCAGGAGATCGATCAGATGAATCACGACATCGCCGATGATCTCACGGCGAAAATGGCCGACCAGCCCGATCGCATTCCCGATTACCTCAATTTGCTTTTCATCGCCCGCCATCTCGGGCGAGTCGGTGACCATGCGAAGAATATTGGCGAAGACGCGGTCTACAAAGCGGAGGCGAAGGACATTCGCCATCCGAACAATTTATTAGAAGTCCTTTGAGCTTGCCGTCCGGAGTCGACGCGACAAATTCTCTTTTCTCGCAACCTGGGGCGGAAGGAGCCAGAAAAGCTTTCCGCTGCGCTTAGTCACGAAAATATTACACGAGAAGTTTTGACTCCGGGGCAAGACCGAAGGTAGAGAGGCACGGGGAAATGATCGCGACGGAAAAAGTGTCTTCGCTGGAAATCGAACGCAAATTCTTGGTCAAGCGCGTGCCGGGCGGACTCGCCGGGTTCCCGCACGACGAAATCGCCCAGGGTTATTTGGCGACGGAGCCGGGCGGCATCCAAGTGCGGCTGCGCAAAAAGGGCAACGTGCGTTCGTTGACCTACAAACGGACGGTCAAGAATGGACGGGAGGAGCGGGAGATTCGCCTGAGCGCGGAACAATTCGAAGCGCTCTGGCCCGCGACGGCCGGCCGCCGCCTCAGCAAGGTCCGTTACGAGATGCCGTGGAAAGAGCACACCATCGAAATCGATGTTTACACCGGTCGGCACGATGGTCTCGTGGTGGCCGAGGTGGAATTCGCGGATGAGAAAAGCTGCACCGCCTTCCAGCCCCCGGAGTGGATGGATGAGGATGTGACCGGAAAAGCTCGCTACAGCAACGTCCTGCTGGCCCATGATTGACCTCCCAAACGTTTCATGAGCTATCAACTTCGAATTGAAGAGACCTTGGGCGAGGGAATGCGGCGCATCGTCTGTGAGCAAATCGAGGGTGCAATCGCGGCCCGAAGCGGATCCCGCAACGGCAAAGGCTCTCCCGTGCACGAGACGCGCAAGCACCTTAAGAAAGCGCGCGCGTCCCTGCGCATGATCGCGGATGATGTCTTGCGGCAACGGGCCCGCCGTGAGAATCGCTGCTTGCGCAATGTGGCTCGGCTGATTTCGGAAATCCGCGACGCGGAAGTGCGGTTGCAGACTCTCAAGCAGCTTCGCGGTGTCTCGCCGCGGAAGAAAAACCAGAATCTGCGGGAGACGGAGGAGTTGCTTTCCTTTGAACTCGACAGCTTCCTGGCTGCGTTTTCCGATTGGGAGGAGGAAGCGAAAACCAAGCTGAATCGGTCTCGGGATCGGATCGCAAAATGGGAGTTGGAGGAGGTAACCTGCAAGACATTGCGGCGAGCCGTGCAGCGATCTTACAAGCGCGGCCGCCAAGCTCTTCGCGGCGCGATGAAAAACCCGACGGCGGAAGAATTCCATTCCTTCCGCAAAGCAGCGAAGCAGCTCTGGTATCAGTTGCGCATCCTGCGCCCGTTGCACGCGGCCATCTTCAAAGAGCTGGGGGCCGACCTGAAGACGATCGGCCAGCATCTCGGTCACGCGCACGATCTTGACTTCCTGGCCGAGCGCCTGAGGACGGCGGGGGCCACGCGACGGAAGCGGGGCGGCCGCGCTTTAGGCGCCCTGATCGAGGCGCGCGAAGAAGAACTCCAGCGAATGGCCGTCACGCTCGGCGAGCGCTTTTACGCGCAACGGTCGCGCGATTTCGGTCGAAGAATTTCGGAATATTTCGCGGAGTGGGAAATCGCGAGACGGCGATGCTCAGGCGCGGCCAGGATGGTTGCAATCTAAATCCGTTCAAAGTCTCCCCGGTCGTCACGCAAATGTAACAGGGAACCCTTTGACCCGTGCTCGGCCCGTAGCGCAGAATGACAGAAATCAAGTTGCGGCCAAAAAACGTGAACCATTATCGCACGGGCTGGATCTCGGATGTTCATCTCGGAACAAAGGGCAGTAATGCAGGTGCGTTACTTGATTTTCTCCGGGAGAACGAGTTCGAAACTTTGTATATCGTAGGCGATCTGATCGATATCTGGTCACTCCGCCGCGGAATCTATTGGCCGCAGGAACACAACGACGTGATTCAAAAAATCCTGCGCAAAGCCCGCAAAGGTACGCAGGTCATCTATATCCCGGGCAACCACGACGAATTTCTCCAAAGCCATCTCGGCGCTTATGGCGCGGTGACCATCCAGAAGCATGCCTTCCATCGCACGGCGGACGGGCGCCGCATTCTTGTCATCCACGGTCATGAGCTGGATACGGTGGTGCAAAACGTCCGGTGGCTCGCCTTCGCCGGCGACCTTGGCTATCAGTTCCTCCTTTCGCTCAATCCGCTGGTTAACTTTGTCCGGTGCCGCTTTGGCTTTGGCTACTGGTCCTTGAGCGCCTACGTGAAGCGCCGGGTCAAGGATGCGGTAAGTTTCATTGGCAAGTTTGAAGCCGCGGTCGCGAAATATGCCGAGAAATATTCGGTCGATGCGGTCCTTTGCGGACACATCCACAACGCCTCGATTCGCCGCTTCGGAAACACGACTTACTACAATGCGGGGGACTGGGTGGAGAGCTGCTCTGCTTTGGTCGAACACGCGGATGGTCGTATCGAAATCGTTCGCCCGCGTGTGCCCTATCCTTTTCTATTGCCGACGATCCCGCGCGGCCACTTACCCGAAACGGCCCTGCTATGACCAAGCCAAGGAACAAGAAAATTGGGCCGCAAAATCACGAGGACGCGTCTCCCGTGAAGGCCTTGGAATCGGAGATCTCCGCGCTGCGCCGCGATCTTCGCGCGACCGTGCGGGCTTACGCGTCGCGGCTGGAACGTGAACTCACGGCGACCGCGGCAGCATTAAAAAGCTACGGGCCGGTCGACAAACTCTCCCGGGAACGTCTCCATCGGGTCCGTGACCTGACGATCATGGTCCGCAATCGGCGATTGAAGCCAAAGAAAGGCCGACGAAAGATTTGCGGCAAATCGACACGATTATTTCCGATCTGGCGCGGTTGACTGAGAAGTGACACTGTTCGGCGGGTTACGTCTTCGCCACTTTTGGCGGGAAAAGCCAGAGGAGCTTTCCCTTCTGCAGGTTCAGGTCGAGGAGCGCCACCCCCGCCTTTGAGAGTTTGACGCTGGCCCCGGTCAGAGCCGTAATCACGAGCGAGAAGTCCGGTTCGTGACCGACCAGGAGTAAGATTTGCTCGGGATACTTGCGGAGCAGCCGGGTCATTTCTTCGGTCCGGAATCCCGGGGAGAGCAGGTTTTCCTCGCGGCATCGGGTTTTGAGATGCTCGCCGGCGATATCGGCCGTCTGCGCCGCGCGCGGCAGTGGACTGGTCAGGATAACGTCTGGCCGCACCTTGAGTCGGGCGAGAAATTCGCCCACCTGATGCATTTCCTTGCGTCCGGACTTCGTCAGGGGCCGTTCGTCGTCTGGTTGGTCCCAATCTGGCCAGTCGGCCGCGCCATGACGGAGAAGGTAAAGTCGCATTTAGTTCAGGCTCGGCGCGCCCTGGTGCCGGATGTCCTCGGCCGCGGCCGCGTAGACCGCGTC
>JBBSLW010000149.1:0-6956 GCA_038233495.1 Chthoniobacterales bacterium
AGCGCTGATACCGGAGCTGCTGACCGAGAGCACCAACCTGCTCGATCGCCGGCGCGAGCGGCTCTTCGTCGGCCAGCAGGGGATCGGCGCGACGCTGTGGGTCATCATCGTCCTCGGCGGGATCGTCACCGTCGGCTACGCCTGCGCTTTTGAGGTGCACAGCCTGCGGACGCAACTCGCGGTGACCGGGATGATGGCGGCAATGTTCGGCCTGATGGCGTTTCTCATCATCGCCATGGACCATCCGCTGTGGGGCGACGTCAGCGTGACACCCGACGCGCTGATGACCGCGCGCGACAACATCAACCGGGTCGCCCGCGAAGCCCGCTAGCGTGCGCTGGGCGGGCGTCGATTTCGGCACGACGAAAGACCGGAAGCGACTTCGTCACTGCAAAGAAACGCGCGATTTGCCGCTTGATCGCGACATCAAAAAGCACCTTGTCCATGTAAATAACCAGCTCTCGCTGTGCAGCTGCGAGATCACGCGACGCACTTGCAACGCGGTACGCTTTCGCCGTGCTGCCGCTCAAACTCATCGGCGATTTTTCTGGGCCCGTTTGCGGTCGTTCGTTTTCGTCGAACGTTTCAAGCGCCGGACGTGCCGATCTGTAAAACAGGCAACCCAAAATCTGGAAGTTGGCCGTTGGGTGAGGCTCGCCACAGAGGAACCGTAGTAGGAACATACGCGGACGTCCAAACTGGTCCGCGGAAGTGCTTCTCCCTCGTATCGGGCACATGAGAACGTTCCGAAACTCCCCTTGGTGCCACAGGGGTTCAACTCCCCTCGCCTCCAATTTTTTGGAATTTTTCCGCAGGCAGCGGAGGCTTGACGGCGGGGGTCCTCAACCAGTACTCTCGCTCCGGTTTGAACGAGGAAGTCAGTACTTTTCCCACTGCTGCGGGCGCCTTTATGACTACGCATTGGAGCGTCGTCAGCGATTTTGCCCTCGAAGAGAGCGCCCCGGATCGTGCCCAGGTCGCGTTGACGCGGTTGTGCCGGGATTACTGGCCGCCCCTTTACGGATTCGTCCGTCGGCGCGGTTACAACTCGGCGGACGCGCAGGATCTGACCCAGGGTTTCTTCGCCTACCTTTTTGAAAAACAGGCTTACGCGACTCCCGATCGGAGCAAGGGCCGATTCCGCACTTTTCTGCTCGTTCTGCTGAAGCGCTATCTCGGCGCGGCGCAGGCCTACGAGAGCCGACAGAAACGGGGTGGCGGCCAGACCGCGCTCTTTCTCGATGGCGGCGACTGGAAGGGCCTCGACCGAATTGCGGAGGACGCGCTCCTGACCGACGCGCCGCTCGATGAGGAACGGGTCTTCGAGTGGAATTGGGCGACCGCGCTGGTCGGCCGCGCTCTCTCCACCTTGAGCGACGAATATTCAGGCGAGCGGAGGGCCCCGGTCTTTGCCGCCTTGCGACCGTTCCTGACCGGCGGGGTGGGGTTGCCCTCGCACGAAGAAGCGGCGACCGAGCTTGGCGTTTCGCTCGAGACTTTGCGCAGTCATCTCTTTCGTTTGCGCGCGCGCTACCGCGCCCTGCTCCGGGCGGAAGTCTTGCGCACCGTGTCGCAGGAAAGGGACGTGGACGACGAACTGCGTTATCTCTGCCGCGTGCTGATCGCGAGTGCCTGAGGCCGAAGCGACGAAGTTTGTCGTGGCAGCACATGTCCGCACCGACCGGGAACCAGACGCTCCTCTGCGAGCAGTGCGGCGCTCCCTTGCAAGCCCGGGCGCGCGAGGACGGGTGTCTGCAATGCCTCCTCACGGCTGGGCTCGAGCCGGAAGCGGACGCGGCCAGCTTATCCCCTAACGAGCAGGGGCCGCGTGTCTATCAGCATTATGAAATCCTGAGCCGGCCCGACGGGAGCCGCTGGGAGCTGGGGCGCGGGGCGATGGGCGTGACCTACAAGGCGCGCGATGTGAACCTCGACACGCCGGTCGCGCTCAAGATCATCAATGCGCGGTTCTCCGCCCGCCCGGATGCGCGCCAGCGTTTCCTGCAGGAAGCGCGAGCGGCCGCGCGGCTCCGGCATCCGAACGTGGCCAGCGTTTTCCACTTTGGCACGGTCAACTCGTTGCCGGATCCGGCAGGAGCGACGGCCAGCGCGCAGGAGAACGCGGAGGCTGGAGATTGCTTTTATGCGATGGAATTCATCGAGGGCGAAACGCTCGAGACCCGCTTGCGCCGGAGTGGTCCGCTCTCGGCGGAGCTGGCCCTCGAGATTGCCCTCCAGATCACCCGCGCCCTGGCCGCGGCGGAGAAGCGCGGCCTGGTCCATCGCGACCTGAAACCGTCCAACATCATGCTCGCAGCGGAGGAAGGCCCGGCACCCGATCCACCCGGTCGCGCCGGGGAAGCCTGGGTCAAGGTGATCGATTTTGGCCTGGTCAAATTCTCCAGCACGACGGAGAACCCGGCGCTAACGAAGAGTTTTCTCGGCACTCTGGCCTTTGCCAGCCCGGAGCAAATCCAGGCCCGACCAGTCGACAGCCGTTCCGATCTCTACTCGTTAGGCGCGACGCTTTGGTATGCCCTGACCGGGAAGGTGCCGACGACCGGCCGGTTATCGGGCGGGACAGAGCCGCGCTTGCAGGAGGGACCGCTCCCGCTCGAGCAACTGGCGCAGCGCAGCGTGCCCGCGCCGGTGGTCGCGCTGCTCGAATCGACGCTCGCAGTTTCTCCGGAGGATCGGCCACGCTCGGCGGCCGAGTTTGGTGAAGCGGTGCAGCGTTGCCAGGACGATCTCGCCGACGCCAGTCGCGAAACCGTTCCGGTCAGCTCCTTTCGAAAATGGGCGCTCGCGGGTGGATTGAGTCTGGCCGCGGGACTGGTCGCGCTGGGTGTTTTTCTTTACTCCGCGGCTGCACACCCCGCGGACAAGTCGATTGCCGTCCTGCCTTTCCGCAATTTGAGCAACGACCCGGCGAATGCCTTTTTTGCCGAAGGCATCCAGGACGACATCCTTTCCCGGCTGGTAAAAATTCGTGACCTCAAGGTGATCAGCCGTCTCGGGACCGCGCCTTATCCGGCGGGCTCCCCGCGCGACCTGCTCGCGATTGGCCAGACACTCGGGGTGCGGCATCTCCTCGAGGGCAGCCTGCGGCGGGCGGGCGACCGGGTTTATCTCCATGTGGCGCTGATCGACGCGAGCGATGGCCATGAAGTGTGGGCGGAAGGGTACGACCGTAAGCTGGCGGATGTGATCAGCCTGCAAGGCGAGCTGGCGAGCACGATCGCGGCCGAACTCGACGCCACCCTTAGCCCGCAGGAAAAAGCCGGGGTCCGGGCCACACCGACGCGGGATCCGGATGCCTTTGTCCTTTACCTGCGCGGGCGCAAATTTGAAACCAGCCTCACTTTTGCGATCGCCGATTACGAGGCGGCGGAGGCGCTTTATAGCCAGGCGATCGCGCTCGACCCGGGCTTTGCCCTCGCGCATGCGCGGCGGGCTTCGACGCTTGGCTCGCTCTATCGCTTTCGCGGGCCGAGCGAGGAATTGAAGAAGCTCGCCTACGAAGAAGCGCGGGAGGCGCTCCGGCTGCAACCCAACCTGGGGGAGGCGCATCTCGTGAACGCGCTTTGTTCGTACCGAATCGATCGCGATTTCAAGCGCGCCCTGCCCGAGCTGGAAGTGGCGCGGCGCCTTTTGCCTAACGATACCGAGGCGGAGAGCTTCATCGCCTACATCCATCGCCGGGAAGGCCGCTGGCGGGAGGCGCGCACGGGATTGGAGCGTTGCCTGGCGCGCGACCCGCGCAACGCCACCTACGCCGAGGAGCTTTACACCACCTCCTACCTGCTGCGCGATTGGCCCGCGGCTGAGCACTACGCCCTCCGGGCCGAATCTCTTGCGCCCACTCTCCCGCTCCTCCGGATCCAGCGCCGGCTGGTTGATCTTTGGAAGGACGGCAACCTGGCCCCGCTCCAGAAAATATTTGCCGAGATGCCGTCCTACGGCGATCCCGAGGGCATCGTCGCCTGGATGCGCTGGGATACCGCGATGATGGCCCGCGATTTCACCGCCGCGCAGGCTGCGATCGATGGTTTTCCCTTCGACACGCTGCCTTCCGTCTACAGCGCGCCGATCCCGAAAAGTTATCTCGAAGGCTGCCTTGCCCTGGCCCAGGGCGACACCGCGCGGGCTCGGGAAAAATTCGAAGCGGCGCGCCCGGCGTTCGAGGCCGAAGCGCGTGCGCATCCGGAGAACGCCCTCCGTCACGCCCGGCTCGGTCTGCTTTACGCCTACATGGGCCGGAAAGAGGATGCGTTGCGGGAAGGGGAGCGGGCGGTGGCCTTGAACCCGCTCGCGCAAGACGCGTTCGACGGTCCCGAGCAACTCAGCAACCTCGCCCTCATCCATGCCCGCCTCGGCGAGAACGAAAAAGCGCTCACCATGATCGAGACTTTGTTGCGCACGCCGGGCGGCGTCTTTTTTTATGAAGCCAGCATGAGCCTTTGGGAATTGCGTTTGCGCTGGCAGTGGGATCCGCTCCGGAGCGACCCGCGTTTCCAGGAAATCCTGAACGCACCGGAACCGGCCACCGTTTTTTAAATCGCTCGGGAGCTTGTGTCGGGAAGGGACTGACGCCCTTGCGCGGGAACATTTTTAGAACTTCCGCATTATTTCTGCAACGCTGGGGACGTTTTGAGCATGGAATAGGTGAGAGACATCAGTTGTCACGGTACCATGGCTAGTCCCCGGATCCCCGGATCCGACGGTGCTTGGAAGCGGCCCTCGACGCTTTCAAGCACCATGGGGCGAGCGCCCCGGAAGACTCAAGCCGGCGCGTCGACCAAAGGAGGCGCCGCCTTTGCTTTCGCCACTTCCGGCTGGCTTTTCCAGACCTGCGGCGGCAGGACGCCGATGAGCATGAAAACCACCTGGCTCGCCCCAAACGCAATCAGCCAGGGGAAGGCGCTGTCCATGAACCCATAAGAATGAAGACCGATGCCGAGCATGTTGACACCGAATCACGACCAGCTCGTCGCTCCCCGCTCCGTGCAGGTATTCGGTGTCAAGCACGTTGCCCGCCTTGTCTTCCGCGACCAAATCCCAGCCGTCATAGACGTTGAAGCGCGCGGTGGCGCTCCCGTTCTGCTGCCAGGTGCAGATGCGGTTGAAGCCGTCATACCAGAAATTGGCGCTCGCCGTTCCCTTGACCGCAGCGGTCAGCCGGTTCATTGCATCGTAAGTGTCCACGCGTTGTAGGTTTTCAAGTTCCCGTTCCCGTCGTAGGTCGCGCCCAGCCCGCCCACCGTGGGTATTGGCCCCGCGTAGGCGGTGGTGGTGTCCCCCGGTGACGGCCAGGCTCGTTCGCTCCCCGCTCGCATTCAAATGTCAAAATGTTGAGACGCGACCCCCGTGCAGCACCGCCCCTGCTCGCGCAACGTGGCGAGAGCTTGAGGGTAGCCGCGGCTCGCGGCGGCCTCTTCGCCGCCGTTTTCAAAATCCGTCAAGCGCGAAGAGGAAGATTTTGACATGCCCCTGACATTTACGTATTGCGTTATTCAGTGCAAGCACTTTCCTCTTTTGCGCAAAACAGCCCGTATGCTCCCGACATGGCGAACATGGGCAGACCCACTGCACGCAAACGGACCGCTTTCGGCGAGCGCATTCAGCAGGCCCGCGAAGTCCTCGGCATTTCGCAAAAGCAATTGGCCGATCAGCTCGGCGTTTCTCAGCGCGTCTTAAGCTGGTGGGAACGCGAACCGGTCGCGCTCAAAACCGAGCAACTCTCGGCCCTGGCCGAAGCTCTCAAGGTCAGCGCCGATTTTTTGTTAGGCCGCGAAGCCCGGCCGCCCAAAGCCAAAGGCCCCAAGGGCCGCATGCTCAAACTTTTCGAGGTCGCCTCCAACCTGCCGCGTAAGCAGCAGGAAAAAGTTGCCGCCGTGCTCGAACCGTTCGTTCTCCATCACGCCAACGCCAACAACGGTGGTTGATTTCTTTTCCTAGCCGTCGTTAGGCGGCATGACCAGCGCAGCTCCGAGACGGAACTGCGTTGCCCGAGGTGTCGTCTCGTTAGAGACGGTTTCTTCTTCTTTCTTCTGGCCTGTCCCTGGTTCGCGGGGGCCTGAGCGAGGCGTTAGCCGAGCGCGTGCGCAGCCCAGCGTTAGCGATTGGCGGAGCACCAGGCCAGGGCGGGCGGGGGCCGCACGGCCACGCCCGCCCGCCCCGCGCGCAATCGCTCTCGCACAATCGGGCAACTTCGCTCCCACGCTTTTCTTTTCCCCCCTCGGCTCGCCGAAGCCGGAGGCGTAGGCTGGCAACACGAGCGCGCCAGCGCGAAGCTTCCCCACGGCCCCCAAGACGGCCGCCCTGGGCTCTTCTCGCCCCGGAGCCGGCTGGCGCGGCGGCTGCTAGGCACTAGATCATACAATGCGCGGTGAGGTAAATGTGGGCGGAGTGAGGAACGAACGCAGCGAACCGCCCCTGCCGGAGGCCTCCTTTGGAGAGCGGCAGGTGACATGAGCGCAACAGACGCGAGTGCATTGAGGCGGCACTTTGCCTCACCGCCGTTGTATGATTCTCGTGCAAGCAACAGACGTGACAGACGGTGGAGCGGGGCTTGGGGTCTCTTTGTCCAGGGCGGCTGTCTTGGTGGCCGTTTCTTAACTGCTGCAGCAAAGCTGCTCTAACTACTTCTTCGAGGCGTGATCGCAGCCTTGGGCGATGACGCCGCTTCGCGAACGAAATGTCAAAAAGTTTAGACGCGACCCCGTCCGCCCCTTACTGTGCCTGAGCGGCGTGATCGCAGCCTTGGGCGATGACGCCATCTGCAGACGTAGCAGGTTGTGTCGATAGTAAGCTCTGACCCCGAGTGGCTCCCCCGCAAAAATTCCTCCCGGTCGGCCTCCTCCCGAAAGATCGCCTCCCGTCGATCCCCGCGGCTCAAGACATGATAGAGCGCTCCCTCGTATTCGATCCGTAGCGGCCGGGACATCTCCACATTC
>JBBSLW010000150.1:0-6900 GCA_038233495.1 Chthoniobacterales bacterium
TCCTCAACATTTCGACCCGCGCCCGGGTTGATGTCGACGATCGCGTCATGATCGGCGGCCTCATCGTGCGCGGCGCAGAGTCGCAACAGGTTATCGTGCGCGCCCTCGGGCCATCGCTCCCCATCTTGGGCAACTTGTCTGATCCAACCCTCGAGTTACACGACGAAAACGGCGTTCTCTTGCGCAGTAATGACAATTGGCGGTCCGATCAGGAATCGGAAATAATGGCCACGACTATCCCGCCGGCGAACGACCTGGAAGCAGCCATCATCGCAACGCTGCCCCCCGCCTCCTACACCGCGATCGTCCGCGGGGTAAACGGAGCGACCGGCATCGCGCTCGTGGAAATCTACGCCCTCAACTGAGGCGGGGCCGATCCCGGTTGGCCAGCCTGCATGCGTCGCTGAAACCTCAGGCGCGCTGAACATCGAACATCGAACAATCGAGATTTTTAAACAACTCCTCCGTTGTGCGCTCGCCCGAGTCATTGATCAACTCGCGCTTAATGATGAGCACCGGATTTCGGGCATACTCTTTGCCAAGCCGGGAAAGGGCCTGAGCCAGGTGTCACCTTTCCCGGCGATGGCAGGAGGTCTCACTCGCGGTGTCCGGCGGGCGCCGAGCTGATGCCATTCAACGCGAGCCGCGGTCGTTTGGTTGACCCCCAATCGCCTCTTCCGGGAGTTGTGAATCGAGTGCAGTCACTGCCTGGTATGCCTTGTGTGCTGGGCCATGGCGCGGACACGAGACATTGTCGATTCTCCAGATTTCCCTGGGCAGCCCAACGACATAGGCACTGTCCCGATGAACTCAAACGAGGTGGGCAGGTTCAGGTGACGTACGATAGGGGTGAGCCTGCCATACGCGTTGGCCGCCCGGCGCTGCGCGGCTCGCGATTGCGCGCGCTTTGCTGCAAGTGGACGCAAACCTTCGCGGAACGTTGAAAGCGGCAGGCCTTTTGCACCGCGATCCACGGATGAAAGAGCGGAAAAAATCTGGTCAGCCTGGCGCGCGCAAGCGCTTCCAGTTCTCCAAGCGCTAAGCGGTTCCACGCCGTCTTGCTGGACTTCGGTCCGCTCCGCAATTTCGATAACCGCTCCTTGCCTGAACGACGAGGCGAACCTCCGCATCGCCGACCGCGAGATCGCCATTGGCGAGACCGCGCGTTTGTCGATTATCTTACCGAGTTCGAGCGGAAAACTCCTGACCACGCGTCGCGCTAGATGAGGCGCTGCGGGCCGAGAACAGCGCGCCATTTTCAGCGCGGAGAGCGAGATTGACCGCTGCCTCGCACAGAATACGCTTCATTGAAGGTCAGGCGCAGGGATTGCGCCGCAGGACGGCAGTGGATCAGCGATGTTAGGCCAGCAAAATACGCTTCGAGCCGCACGGGTCGGCGGGCTTATTGCAAGCGGCGTCTCGATCGCAATCGCTGCGGTCGTGCTCGCAGGGTGGGCATTCGATATTCCGACGCTGCGACGTTTCGGGGCTGGTTACGTTTCGCTGAATCCGGTGGGCGCCTGCTGTCTGGCCGCGGCCGGGATCGCCCTCGCGCTCTTGCGCGATCCGAGCGTCACCGGCCGTCGCAAGTTTTTCGGCCAACTTCTTGCGGCGGTCGTCACTGCCGCTGGCGCTGCCAAACTGCTCGCGGTCGTTTTCGGCTGGCAAATGCCGGTCGACGAATGGCTGTTCACGATTCAAATCCTCGGTGCGGCGGAGGCTCAGAGCCGCATCGCTCTGCGGATGGCGATCTGCCTCGCGCTGGCCGGAGCTGCGCTGCTCTTGATCGATGTGCAGACGCGCAAAGGCCGCCGGCCTGCAGAATTCCTCGCCCTCGGGCCCGTCATCCTCGGAGGCCTCGCGCTCTTCGGCTATTCCTACGGGCTCTTCGATTATTACCGCGCATCCGATGCTGTGCCGCTGTCCCTCCCGGGCGGGCTCGGCTTTGTCGCCATCGGCCTCGGGACGCTCCTGGCGCGGCCGGACAAGGGCGGGATGGCCGTTGTGACCAGCGAGACTTCAGGTGGATTGCTTGCGCGGTTGCTGCTGCCGCTGGGAGTGCTGCTGCCGATGCTACTCGGCGCGCTCCGGATCGGAGGCGAGAACGCCGGGTGGTACTCGACCCGGATCGGCGTCGGACTTTTCGCGACCGGCTTTATCGCGCTCTTCCTCGGCGCGGTCTGGTGGACAGCGCGACTACTGTTTCGCTCCGATAGCCAGCGAAAGGAAGCCGAAGAGCACGTTCGCCAGCTCAACGCGGAACTCGAGCAGCGCGTCTCCGACCGGACAGGAGAGCTCAGCCGCGTGAACGACGAGCTGCGGCGCGCGAACGGCGCGAAGGATGACTTCCTCGCCGCCCTCTCGCACGAGCTGCGCACCCCGCTAACCCCGGTGCTCATGACGGCTGCAATGATGGAAAGCGACGCGACGCTCGAACCCGAACAACGCGAGCAGCTCGCCATGATGCGGCGCAACGTGGAGCTCGAAGCGCGGCTCATCGATGACCTTCTTGATCTCACTCGCATCACGCGGGGTAAGTTGGAATTGCACTACGGTCGCGCCGATATCCACGTCCTCCTCGAGCACACCGAGGGGATCATCCGGAGCGACGCACACGGTAAGGGCGTGCGCGTGCAGCTATACCTCGAAGCACGCGATCACATCGCAAACGGCGACGCCGCCCGCCTGCAGCAGGTGTTTTGGAACATGCTCAAGAACGCGATCAAATTCACGCCGGAAGGCGGCGAAGTCACGGTGCGTACGAGCAACTACGAAGACAATCGCGTCTGCGTCGAAGTCTGCGATAACGGCGTCGGCATCGACCCCGAGTTTCTTCCGTCGATCTTCAATCCCTTCACACAGGGGAATCGTCAGGCTGCCGGAGCTACGAGCGGGCTCGGCCTCGGGATGTCCATCTCGAGGACCATCGTCGAGCTGCACGGCGGCAGCATTCGCGCACAAAGCGACGGCCTCGGCAGAGGCGCGAAGTTCACGGTCGAACTTGCGACCGACAGCTCCGTCACGCCTCCACAGTTGACTGCGCCGAGCGAGCGCTCGAAGAAGCCCCGTTATCACCTGCTCGTTGTGGAGGACCATCAGCCGACGCTCGACGTGCTCGCGCGTCTCCTGCGTAAACAAGGCCATCAAGTCGAGACCGCGAGCAGTGTGGAAGCCGCGCTGGCGTTTGCGGCGGCGGGGACCGCTTTCGATCTTGTCATCAGCGATCTCGGATTGCCCGATGGCAACGGCATTGACCTGATGGTGCAACTCAGGCGCGACTTCGGCCTGCGCGGGATCGCGCTGAGCGGCTACGGGATGGATGAGGACCTCGCGCGCACAAAACGCGCGGGATTCCTCGCCCATCTCGTGAAGCCGATCGACTTCGAGCGGCTCAATCGCGTGATCGAGCAGGTCAGCGAAGCGGCATAGCCGCGCCGCTTTCAACCCGGGCGGGATGCGCCCTGTGAACTCGCGGCTACGGAATGCCAACCGTCAACCGAGGAGATTTACGGCCGTGCCAGCACGAAAAGGAACCGCAGTTTGGGACGGCACACTCAAAGAAGGCAGCGGCTCGATGAAGCTCGGGAGCGGCGCGTATGAAGGCCGTTTTCATTCAAGTCGCGCTTTGAAGAAAGGCAGCGGCACGAATCCCGAGGAGTTGATTGGTGCTTCACTCGCCGGCTGTTTTTCAATGGCGCTCTCTGCAAATCTCGAGAAAGCCGGACATCCGGGCCGTCGCGTGAGCACGACGGCGAATGTGAAGCGCGAGATGACCGACGGAGGTCCGAAGATCACCACGATCGAACTGGATACGGAGGCCGAAGTTCTTGGGATCGATGAGGCAACATTCAACGAGCAGGCCGAGAAGACGAAGGTGGGCTGCCCGGTTTCGAAGGCGCTCACCGACACTGAGATCAGGCTCAACGCCAAGCGGACGAATGCCAACATCGTAGGGGCCACCAAGGCCGGGGACGGTGAGCAGACCGCTGGCGAAGGTGGAGACCGCGCCGATCTACGGATCGACGCGCAAGATGCTACCGGTGAGTTCCGCGACATAGAGCGCACCATCCGGCCCGACCGTAGTGCCGAAAAAACGCCCCCAGACCCGAGACGAGCGGCGTCACGGTCGGCGGAGAGAAGTGACAACTGGAAGGAATCCCAGCAGGCTGAGATTGAAGCCAGCGGGATCCCTCCAATTAATGATCTGGAGCAGCCATGATCGTGACCCTGCCCGCGACCGCTCACACCGCAATCGTAGCGGGCAAGACCGGCCTAACGGGTGTCGCACTGGTGGAAGTTTATCGTCTTCCTTAATCTCCCAGCTCGGGCGGCGCGAGCGAGGCGACGAGTCTTTCGAAACGCGGATCGCCCCGCAGCGGATCCCATATTGGACCCAGCTTCAGTTCTCCGTAGCTGAAACCCATCGGTCGTTTTACGATGGCGGTGAGTTGCTCGATCGCGAGGTCTTTCTCACCCACCATGGCGTAGGTGCGGGCGAGGCAATTCAAGGGTCTGGCGCCAGCGGTCGGCTCTTTTGCCACCGGCAAGAGTTCGCAGGCGTGGCGGCCGGCTTTGACGGCATCCTCGTTTCGTTGCAGCAGTGCATAGGTTCTGCTGAGGGTGCTCCAGACCAAAGCATTGTCGGGTTGACGGCGGGTCAGCTCTTCCAAGATGGAGCGAGCAGATTCGCCGGCGGCGACGGCGGTCTCCGTGCGATGAAAGGCCGACGCGAGCTCCGCTTCATACAAAGCCCGAGGCACCCGCAGTTCCACCATCGGCAATCCATCTAAAGGAATGAGCGCGAGGGCCCGCTCTGCCGTTGCCGGATCGCGGCGGCAAAGCGCGTAGTGGAAGAGACCATCGGCTAAGAATGACAGGTCGGAAGGGTTTTCGCGCGCGAGCGCCTCGAATTCCCGTTTAACCTTCCGAGATCAGCCCGCTCGTCGAACGACACGAAGCTGTAGCCGACACGGGCACCCACATCGCGGGGAGAAATAGCCAGCGCACGTTGGAAGAGCGCTTCGGCTTCAGCATACCGATGCATCGATGCGTAAGTGGAGGCGGCATCTCACTAGCCATTCGACGTTGCGCGGGTCCAGCTCGACCGCGCGATCCAGGTTTATGATCGCCTCGCTCCATCGGCCCTGCCGGCGATCGATGGCGAGCCAGCGTCGCGATCATACCTCGCGCCAGGCGTCGCAGATCTTCATAGACCAGGGGGATGAGCCGGGTGAAAGCATCGTCGTCGCCCGCGCGCCAATCCGCCAGCAACGCGCTCACCTTTTCCGGGCAGACAGAAGGCGATTCCATATCCAGAGAGGAGTCTTCTTTCCCTCTGACGCTCGGTATTTTTCAGGTTTGAAGCGGGTCGTCGCCCCCCGGGAGAAGTGAGCCTGCCGGACTGCCCTCGAGTATCTCACCCGCAGAATTTTGAGCCCGATCATCACTTTGCGGCCCGTTTTGCGTTTATGGAAGTGACGGGCTGATAAGACGTCCGCCCAACAAATACCAGCATGCACTTAACCAACAAAATGAGAAACACTTGCTTAAAAGGCGCGCTCTGCGCCATCGCGCATCCTTCTTTGCTTCCTCCTTCCTGCTCACCAAATCAAGGGAGCTGGCCTGACCCCAAAAACTGGACAGCTTATAAGTGTAGTTCTGCAGGTTGGTTGATTGGATATAATCTTATTTGGTAGATCTTCGCAAATTTGGGCGGAAGGAGGCCGGAGGCCGGGAGGAGCCTAAATTTGCTCGCGCCTTGGGCAAACTCCTGCGGCGTGAGGTAACCCAGGGAGCTGTGCGGCCGGTCCTGGTTGTATTCCACCCCGGCAGCTTTCCAGCAGGACACGCGCTTCGGCCAGGGTGCCAAAGATCTCCCGGTTTAAAAACTCGTCCCGCAGCTTGTCATGGAAGCTTTCGATATGGCCGTTTTCCCAAGGGCTGCCCGGCTTGATGTAGAGGGTTTTGATTTGTCGCTCTTTTGAGCCAGTCCTGGATGGCGGAGGCGATAAACTCCGCGCCATGGTCGCTGCGCAGGTGCTGCGGCGCACCGTAGCGCTGGATCGCCGCTTCGATCACGGTAATGGCATCGACCGCCCGGATCGACCAGGCGGCGTGCACCGCCAGGCACTCTCGCGTGTGCTCATCGAGCAGAGTCAGGATGCGGAAGCGGGTTCCATTCTCAGTGTGGTCCTCCACAAAATCGAGAGCTCCACACCTGCCTTGGGATGCGCGCCCGCAACCGCTCGCTCTCTTGCGGGCCCAGCCGCCGCATCCGCTTTTGCTTCTGAGGCACCTGCATTCCTTCCACGCGGCGCAGTCGCTGCACGCGCTGGGCGTTGATCGTGAGACCCGCACGGCGCAAGAGCGCCGTGCTCCGCCGATAGCCATAAGGCGGATGCTCCTCACTGAGCTTCATCACCGCCTGATGCACCCGGCGTCGCTGCAGGCTGATCGCACTGGGCCGATAAAAACTCGAGCGCGCCAAGCCCATTGCACGGCAGGCCTGGACCGCACTGCCCAAGCCCTCTTCCACCGCAATCTTCACCGCCCGGCGCCGGCTCGACGGGCTTACCATTTTTTTGCGTTTACTTCCTTCAAGATCTGGATCTGCACGGCCTGGTCCGCCACCAAACGCTTCAGCCGCCCGTTCTCTTCTTCCAGTCCGCGCAAGCGCCGCGCTTCATCCACTTCCATCCCTCCAAACTTGCGCTTCCACCCGTGATACGTTTGCACCCCAATATTGTCCTTGGCGCACGTCCTCACCACCGTGGCCTCTGCCCGCACCTCCTTTCAGATCGCTATCTTCTCTTCCTCACCGAATCGACTCTTCTTCATTTGTTCTGCCTTTCTAAAGGCAGAACTACACTCATGTCATGCCCACTTTTCGGGGTCAGGCCA
>JBBSLW010000151.1:0-6848 GCA_038233495.1 Chthoniobacterales bacterium
CCTGGGCTCGAGATCACTTATCGCTGTCATTTCATGGGGCTGCGCGCGCTTTATAACGGGATCGTGAAATTCACCGATGTCCGCGTTCCGCGCGAGAACATGATCGCGAAGGAAGGGCAGGGGCTGAAGGTTGCCCTAACGACTCTCAACACCGGACGCCTGACGATCCCGGCGGCCTGCGTCGGTTTGTCGAAACGGCTGCTCGAGATCTGCCGCAAATGGGCCGGCGAACGCGTGCAATGGGGCGTCCCGATCGGCCAGCATTACGCGATCGCGGGCAAGATCGCGGAGATGGCGGGCAATGTTTTCGCGATGGAAGCGATCACGTTTTTGACCAGCGCGATGGTCGATCGCAAGGCGGGCGATCTCCGGATCGAGACCGCGATGTGCAAAATGTGGGCGACGGAAGCGACCTGGCGGATCGCCGATGAAGCGATGCAGGTGCGCGGCGGGCGCGGATACGAAACCGCCGCGTCGCTCGTCGGCCGCGGCGAAGAGGGCATCCCGGTGGAGCGTTTCCTGCGCGATTGCCGGATCAACATGATCTTCGAAGGCTCGAGCGAAATCATGCGCCTCTTCATTGCGCGCGAAGCGCTCGATCCGCATCTCAAGATCGGCGGCGCGATTTTCAACACCCAGCTTCCAACCTCGGAGCGGGCCAAGGCGGTTTTCAGCTCGGGGAAATTCTATGCGAGCTGGTATCCGAAACAGTGGATGGGCGGAAGCGCGGGCGACCTCGACCAGCTGCACGCCGATCTGCGGCCGCATGTTCGTTATGCGGCTGGCGCGAGCAAACGGCTGGCGCGCGGTTTGTTTCACGCCATGACGCGGTTCGGTCCGAAGCTTGATCGCGAACAGTTGTTGCTCGCGCGATTTGTCAGCATCGCGACGGAGCTTTTCGCGATGAGCGCGACCTGTGCTTTTGCGCAGCACAAGATCGCGAGCGGCGAACCGGTCGAGGAAGTGTTGTCGGTTGCGACCTATTTCTGTCGCTCGGCTAAGATGCGGATCGATGGGCAATTTGCCGGGACGTCGCACAATGCCGATCGCGCCGGGTATGACCTGACGCAGGAGTTGCTCGCCGGTAAACACGCCGACCTGCGCAAAGGCATCGTGTAGTCGGAGCACAGGCGAGCCGGAGCACAGGCGTCTCGCCTGTGCTCCGGTTGACCAGCTTCTCCGCGCCGACTACCCTCAGCGGATGAGTATGCCTTCCATGCTCACCGAAGCGTCCCGGGCATCTGCCGCCAAACGCACTGGTGCAAGCAAGAAATCCGAGACTGAACCGAAAACGCGCGTCCTTGATCAAATCGCCGAGCACGTTTTGCTCGACGGTTTCAAGATCGTGATCGACCTCGAGAAGAGCCATGGCTCTTATCTTTACAACGCCGCCAACGATCAGCGCCTGATCGATCTCTACGGTTTCTTCGGCTCCAATCCGGTCGGGTTTAATCACCCGCACTTCGACAAACCGGAGGTGAAAGCCGATCTCCTGCGCGCGGCCGAGATCAAGATCGCCAACTCCGACGTTTATTCGGAAGGCTACGGACGTTTTGTCGAGGCGCTCTGGCGCGTCGTCGGCATCCCGCCGCTCGAGCGCATGCTTTTCATCGAGGGCGGCGCGCTCGCGGTCGAGAACACGCTCAAGGCCGCGATGGATTGGAAGGTGCGCAAAAACATGGCCGCCGGCCGCGGCGAACGCGGGACCGAGATTCTCCATTTCCGCCGCGCCTTCCACGGCCGCAGCGGCTACACCATGAGCCTGACGAATACCGATCCGGTCAAAACCGCTCTCTTCGCCAAGTTCGACTGGCCGCGCGTCTCGACACCTTGTATCGACTTTTCGTTAGGCGAAAAAGAGCGCGAAGCGGACGTGATCGAGCGGGAAAAGAAATCCGAGGCGGAGATCATGCAGTTCGTCAGGGAGAAAGGCGACGACATCGCCGCGATCATCATCGAGCCGATCCAGGGCGAGGGCGGCGACAATCATTTCCGCGGGGAATGGCTGCAAACCCTCCGGCGCATCTGCGACAAGAACGAGATGCTCCTCATTTTCGACGAAGTGCAGTGCGGGATGTGCGCCACCGGCCGCAACTGGTGCTGCGAACATTTCGGGGTCGCGCCCGACCTGATGGCTTTCGGGAAAAAAGCACAGGTCTGCGGCGTGATGGCTGGCCCGCGCCTCGATGAGGTGAAGGACAATTGCTTCCGTCTCCCGAGCCGGATCAACTCCACCTGGGGCGGCAACTTTACCGACATGGTGCGCTCGACTCATTTCCTCGAGATCATCGAGGAGGAAAACCTGGTCGAGAACGCGCGCGTGGTCGGCGAACATTTTCTCGATGGCCTCCTCGAATTGCAAAAAGAGGAGACCATGATCAGCGCGGTGCGCGGACGCGGTTTGTTCCTTGCCTTCGATCTGCCGGACCCGGCGACGCGCGATAAATTCTGGAAGGGTTTGTATGACGGCGGCGTCTTTGCCCTCAAGTCCGGCGAGCGCGCCATCCGCTTCCGGCCGGCGCTCGACATCACCCAGGAAGTGGTCGACGAAGCGATCAGCTTGCTGCGGGCGCAATGCCAGCGGATGAAAAAGTAGCGCGACCTTCCGCGTGCGAGTTTGAAACCACGTAGGCGGGAAGCTTGCGCAACCCTGAATATGCAAAACGTTCTTAAAAATCTTGGTCTGTCTGATGGCGAAAACGAGGGTGCCTTTTCCGGCGAATGGCACGGCGTTGGGCCGGTCCACGAAAAGATTTCGCCGGTTAACGGCAAGTTGTTAGGCAAATATCGCAGCGCCTCGGCGGAAGATTACGACAAGGTGATGGCGCGCGCGCAGGAAGCCTTCGCGAGTTGGCGCACCACGCCCGGCCCGGTCCGCGGCGAAACCGTCAGGCAGCTCGGCAATGCGCTCCGCGAGCAAAAGGAAGATCTCGGTAAACTCGTCTCCCTCGAGTCAGGCAAAATTCTCGCCGAAGGCAAAGGCGAAGTGCAGGAGATGATTGACATCTGCGACTTCGCGGTCGGGCAATCGCGCATGCTTTATGGCCTGACGATTCAATCCGAACGGCCCAATCATCGCCTGATGGAGCAATGGCATCCGCTCGGTGTGGTCGGCGTTATTTCCGCCTTCAATTTCCCGGTCGCAGTCTGGTCGTGGAACGCCGCCCTCGCCGCGGTTTGCGGCGATGCAACGGTCTGGAAGCCTTCGGAGAAAACGCCGCTCACCGCCATCGCGGTGATCAAGATCGCGGAGCGCGTCTGTCGCGCGACCGGGGTTGACCCGGCGATCTTCACCTTGCTCATCGGCGACCGGCACGCGGTCGGTGAGAAGATGACCGTGGACCGGCGCATTCCTTTGGTTTCCGCGACCGGTTCCGTGCGGATGGGAATCGACGTCGCCAAGACCGTGCATGGCCTGCTCGGCCGCACCATCATGGAACTGGGGGGCAACAACGCGCTTATCGTTTGCCCGAGCGCCGACCTCGAGATGGCGACGCAATCAATCTTCTTCGGCGCCGTCGGCACGGCCGGGCAGCGCTGCACGTCCACCCGGCGCGTCATCCTGCACGAATCGATCGCCGACAAAGTGCGCGAGAAACTTTTGGCCGCCTATAAAACGGTCCCGATCGGAGATCCGCTCGACGAGAAAACTTTGATGGGCCCGCTGATCGACAGCCAGGCCGTCGACAACGTGCTCCAATCGATCGAGCGATTGAAGAAAGAGGGCGGCGAGGTGCTCTACGGAGGCGAGCGCCTGAAGGGCGACAAATATTCCGGCGGCTGTTACATGACGCCCTGCCTCGCGAACGCAAAGCCCGATTACAAGATCGTCCATGACGAAACTTTCGGGCCGCTCCTCTACCTGCTGACCTACCGCGATTTCGACGAAGCGATCGCGATCAACAACGGCGTGCCACAAGGGCTGACCTCGGCCATTTTCACCAACGATGTGCGCGAGGCGGAGAAATTTCTCAGCCCGGCGGGGAGCGATTGCGGCATCAGCAACGTCAATACCGGCACGAGCGGCGCGGAAATTGGCGGTGCGTTCGGCGGGGAAAAAGAAACCGGCGGCGGGCGCGAAAGCGGGAGCGATTCCTGGAAGAGCTACATGCGGCGCACGACGAACACGATCAATTACTCGACTGAGCTCCCGCTTGCGCAGGGGATCCGGTTCGGCGGTCCGGACGAAGGCAGCGCGACCGCCTAACGACAAGGCGCGACCCGACAAGGCCGCCGCCTTATTTTTGAGGCCTCTTATGCAGTAACATCAAAGGCATGCGAACGACGCTCGAAATCGACGACGACATTCTGAGAGTGGCCAAGGGTCTCGGAGCACCTCTTCTTGCTATAGCCTGGAGTCGCTTTCACTGGGCGGGAAGGCTTGGTGCGTGCCCGCCGGGATTGACGTGTTCGGTCGCTGTGACTACGGTGACCACATGACGGCCACTTTGCGAGAAACCAAGGCGAAGCTCTCGGAGATGGTGAAGCGTGCCAGCCAAGGCGAGGAAGTGGTGATTACGGTGCATGGGAAGGAAATGGCCAAGCTGGTCGGCCTGCCCAGGCGTGCCAAGAAGTTGGATAAGAAAAAATGGCTGGCCGAGCTGGCGCAACTGCGCAGAAAAACCCAAACCGGCATCGTTGGGATGACAGCACAGGAAATTCAGGATGAGATGCGTGCTGATCGCGTATGATGGAAAGGTTCTGGGATACCTCCGCCGTCATGAAGTTGTATGTGGACGAGCCAAATGCCCGCAGCGTTCGGGCGTTGGCGGAGACTCCTGAAAGCCTGCTCATTTCGGCTTTCACGGTGCACGAGGTTCATTGCGGATTGCGCCGAAAAGAATCCCTCAAGGCCTTGAAGCCCGGTATGGCTGAAGTGTTATTCGAGTCATTTCGAGACAAATTAGGTGCCGAATTCTTCCGGCCGATCGCGTATGATGTGCGGGTCGAGCAACATGCTTTCGGGGTTGTGCGACGGTGTTACGAGGCCGACACCACTGTCTTCCTCCGTGTTTTGGACGTCTTGCAGTTGGCCAGCGCGCTTGCCGCCGGAGTGACGGATATAGTAACTACGGACACACGCATGCGGAAAGCCGCCTCACTTTTTGGAATGAAGGTTTTTCCGGAACCGAACAGCTAATGGCGATTCTAATCGACGAAACGAAGCGCGTCCTGGTGCAGGGCATCACCGGCCGCGAAGGCCAGGCGCGGACGCGCCTGATGCGCGAATACGGCACGCAGGTGGTGGCCGGTGTGACGCCCGGAAAAGGCGGGCAGACCGTTCTTGGTACTCCGGTTTTCAATACGCCGCGGGAAGCGGTCGAGTCGTTAGGCGAGATCGATATCTCGGTTTTGTTCGTGCCGGCGGCGGGGGTGAAAGAGGCGGCCATCTCCGCGATCGAGGCCGGGATCAAGCTCACCGTGCTGGTGCCCGATCGCGTGCCGGTTTGGGATGCGATGGAAATTGCCGCCGCGGCGAAGGCGAACGACGCGCGGTTTATCGGACCGAACACGCTTGGGATTCTGAGCCCGGGCAAGGCGGTCGTTGGCATGATCGGCGGGCGCGCGGAGAGCGCGCGGCAATGGTTCAAGCCCGGCAATCCGGCCGGGGTCGGTGTGATCAGTCGCTCCGGGGGGATGGCGTCGAGTACCGGTTATTACCTCGGGCAGGCGGGCGTGCGCATTTCGACCATCGCGCACATCGGGGGCGACGCGGTCCTCGGTGTGCGGATCCCGGATGCGGCTCTGATGTTCCAGGAAGATCCGCTGACCGAAGCGATCGTAATTTTTGGCGAGATCGGCTCGTCGCAGGAAGAGGAACTGGCGCAGTTGATCCGCGATCGCAAAGTGACCAAACCGGTCATCGCTTACATCGGCGGGAAAGCGGCGCGCGAAGGGACGCGCTTCAGTCATGCGGGCGCGATTATCGAAGGTGGCCGCGGGACGCATGGAGGAAAAGTGAAAGCGTTGCGTGAAGCCGGCGCGACGGTCGTCGATGCCTTCGGCGAATTGCCCGGGGCGGTGGCCGATATTCTCAAGGGCATCAAGGGCCAGAGTCTGATGAGCGAGACGGATCGGATCGCGGTCTGGAACACGGCGGTCACGCGAATCGAGCCGAACCGCGTCGCAGTCCGCGGCTATGACATCGCGGATTTGATGGGGCGCGCGTCGTTTGGCGCCGCGGTCTATTTGATCCTGACCGGCGAGTTGCCGACGCCGGCGACCGGGAAATTGATGGACGGGATTTTGGTTTCATCGATCGACCACGGCGCGACGCCGCCGAGCGCGTTGTCGGCGCGCTCGGTCGCTTCGACCGGCGCCTCGCTCAGCGCCTCGGTCGCGGCCGGGATCATGTCGATCAATCGGCATCACGGCGGCGCGATCGAAGATTGCGCGCGGCAGTTGAAAAAGATCGCTGATCTCGCCGCGAGCGAATCGATTTCCATGGACGAAGCCGCCACCCGCGCGCTCGCGACGATGAAGGAAGCGGGCCAGCGCATGCCCGGCTTTGGGCATCGCTATCACACCAAGGATCCGCGCACGGCGCGCCTTTTCGAACTGGCGCGCGAAGCCGGCGTCGATGGCGCGCACATGCAGGCGGCGCGCGCGGTCGAGAAATCTTTTGCCGATGCGAAGAAGGCGCTGCCGATCAATGTCGACGGCGCGATCGGCGCGATCCTGGCCGATCTCGGGATGGATGCGGCGACTTTCAACGGCATTTTCATGATCGCGCGCACGCCCGGCCTGGTGGCGCATGTCACCGAAGAACAAACGCGCGAGAAACCGATGCGGCGGATCGACCCGGCGAAGCGCGGTGACGGACCTCACGATTGCACTCCGCGTTTACC
>JBBSLW010000152.1:0-6845 GCA_038233495.1 Chthoniobacterales bacterium
AATCTCTGTCATCGCCCAGAACTTGCGAAAGGCGCTCGGCCAACTGCGATCTTCCACGCTATGCCGCGCCGCGGCACTCATTTCCCTGCGCAAAGATTCATCCGTGAGGAGGCGGCGAATGGCCGCCGTGAAATCGGCGACGTCGCGGGCCCGGGTGATGAGGCCGTTGACACCATCAGTCACGAGCTCCCGCGGGCCGCCCACGTCCGAGACGATCACCGGCAAACCGGCGGCCTGCGCTTCGAGGATGACGTTGCCAAAGGTGTCGGTCGTGCTCGGGAAAACAAAGATGTCGGAGGAAGCGTAAGCCCCGGCCAGCTCCGTGCCGCTCAGGTAACCTGTATAACAGGCTGCCGGCATCATTTTCGCGAGCGCCGCCGAGTAGGGCCCGTGACCGACGACGGAGAGCTGCACCGGCACATTCTCCTGCCGGAGCTGACGAAAAGCCTGGGCCAGAATGTCGAGGTCCTTTTCCTTCGAAACCCGCCCAACGAACAAAAGACGCACGCCGGCGCCGTCGCTGCCGAAGTTTCTCCAGAAATCCGGCTCGTTCCGGCCCGGCGTAAAGAGCTGAGTGTCGAGCCCGCGCGGGAGGAGCTTTAGTTTCGCTGGCTCGATTCCCCGGTCGATCCAGCTCTGGCGATATTGCTCGGAGTTCACGAAGATCGTGTCGAGCTGGCCGTAGAACCAGTGCATGTATTTCCAGGCCAGGCTTTCGAGGAAGCTGTCATCGGTCAGGATGCGGATGTATTGCGGGAAATCGGTGTGATAAATCCCGCTCGTTTCGAGGTTGAGCATCTTGCCGGCGAGGAGCGCGGTCAGGCCGACCGGGCCGGGGGTGCTGATGATGATCTCGGAAAAGTTTTCCCGCTGGATGTAATCGAGCATTTGCAGGATGGGCGGGAAGCTGAGCTTTTGCAGCTCGTACTCGGGGAGCTCGAATTCCCCGATCGGCCGGAAATTTTTGATCGGCAGACCATCGAGCGTGACTTCGCCGACCGAGCTGACCACGACCAGCTCCTCGCCGGCGTCGCGCGCTTCGGCCGCCATCTTGCGGATGGTGGTGGAGACGCCGTTCACATCCTCGAGGGTGTCAGTAAACCAGGCGCGCTTTTTGTTTTGCAAGGCGGCCGGGATTTCGCCCGTGAAATCGCGACAGATCTGGCGAAGCCAGCGGCGCGAGGGTGCTTGGCTGTGGAAAGCGTAGATGTAAGGCGCGAGGACGACGAGGATCGGGGCAATGCTGGCCAGGGCCTGGATGCTTTCGATCACGTTGCCGGCCCGGATCTGCAGCACGAATTTCTCGAAGAAACGAAACGCGAGCTGCTCGCAGGCCGCGTTGGCCATGAGAAAAGTCCGGCGCTCCGGTTCGTGCACGGCCGCGATTTCGCGCGCGATTTTTTCTTTCACCTCCGGCTGCGCGAAGTAGCCGGAAAGCTCGCGCCAGAGGGAAATGTTGCCCGGCTTGGCGAGGTCGAAGATTTTCCCGGAGAGAACGCCCTGAGTGATGAAGCCAGCTTTTTCCTTGAGCGTGAACTCCGTCGGGTCGCGACCTTCCATGAAGCGTGAGAACATTTTCTCCACCAGGCCCGCGCTCGGCCCGAGCTTCTCGGTGAACCGGTCCTGGATGAAGCGAGAGAACGTGTTGTAGAAACCGTGCGAGAGCGCGAGCGGCGTGCCCCCTTCGCCATGCGCGGTGCAATCGCCGGCCCGGAGATGAGCCAGAAACTCGCCGGGGGTGCGGGCGGCCGGGGTTTCGGTGCAGGCAGAGCCGATGAACACGCCGCCGTGATCGTCGGAGCCGCCGACGAGGATTTTTTTCCACGGTTCGGGGTGGGTCGGCGCGAGCCGGTGACGTTGCGCGAACTCCTCGATCTTGGCCGGCGTCAGATGCGAAAGAAGGTGGCGGACGAGGTCGCTCAGGAGGGCGTCGCGCAAGCCGTTGACGCCCTCGAAATGCTGGAAAAGAAGGATGAGCCGCTCAAGATGGCCCGTGCTGAGCTTGCCATTGATGCTGTAGAGCGGATGCGCGACGGCGTGCGCGAGCGCTTCTCGCTTCAGGAACGCCTGGAGCTCGAAAATGTTCTCACGGAGCCGGGTAATCTCACCGTGTTGCGCCTCGGAAAGTCCCCAGACGAGCAAGCTAATCTTACAGGGGTCCTGCGGAAAATAAGTCGTAACCTGCTCACTAACGAAAGCATCGGGATAACGCGAAATCGCCAAACAACCCTCGATCGTGTTGTGGTCCGTGATCGTGACAAAGTCCATCCCAGCCGACTTCGCCCGGGCGTAGACCTCCTGCGGATCCGAATAACTGTCGGGAAAATCGAACCGGCGAAAGATCCAATCCTCGGATCGATCGCTATATTTCGAATGAAGATGAAGATCGCAGCGGCTCATCCAACGGCTGCTTTCTGCTGGCTGCTTTCTCGCTGGGAATCGAGCCAGCCCTGATAGGTCATTGGCTCCCGGTTGCGCAAGGCGCGCGTCACGAGCGCGTTGATCTGCCGCCAGACGCCGCGGTGCTCGAGATCGGGCGGGTGCAGGCCGAGGCGCAGAAGCGGGTTGCGCGTCAGGCGACGGAAAAGCGCGCGATTCCAGAAAAGACTGACCGCGCAACGCCAGTCGCTCCGCACACTGTAAACGAGCGATTGCGAGAGAAATTCCGCGCCGCTGACGAAGTCGCGCACCGCCGTCAGCGTCGCGGTGTAGCGAAGACCGGCCTCGCTCGCGGCCCGTTCCGTCTCCGTGCTGAGCAGCCAGGCCGGCGCGATAAATCCAGTCGGATGAAAACCCGCCGCGACAAACTCGCCCTGCGCGGCGCGAATCAGACGCGAGGCTTCCTCGTAATCGAGGTCGTAGAACTCGCCTTCGTCCGCGGTGTAGAGCCGGGTCACGACTTTTTGGCGGGCAGTCTCCCCTGCCCGCCGCGCGCGCTGATGGTAAAAGCCGTGTATCACGATCTCGTGCCCGCGCCCGTCGAGTTCCTTGAGCCAGGCCGTAAAAGCGGGATCGCCTAACGAGCTGCCGGTATGATGATAATCCGGCACGACCAGGAGCGAGCAACAGGGCACCCCACGTTCCGCAAGTTGGGCGAGCATGCGCTCGGCGCGCGATCGGGTCGCGGGAGCGACGTCGTGAATCGAGACGACCAGGGCACGTTGCACGCCGTAGCGTCGTCGTATCGGAAATGCGGACAAGCCGAAACTATCAGAGCCCCCGTCGCTCACGACTCGTGCACACGCCTGCCCATTCGGCGCGATGTCATCCCGCCTCGTGGAGACGCGAAAGGCGCGCCGATCCTTTCGCCAACGTTGTCATCCCGAGCCGCGAAGACGGGGAGGGATCTCTCCGACGGAGTCCGCGCTGACCGTCGACAATCGTTTTCTCTTGGGGTTGTTGTCCCGAGCCGCGGTGATGACGAAGGATCTCTCACGCGAAGCGAAAGCGATCGAGTCGCGGGAACATCGCTCGGCACCCGAGCCTCACCACCAGGCGCCCAGCGCCACTACATCCGACAAATCAGATCAAACTCTGCCTTCCCCAGCGGCTGAACCGACAAGCGTGAATTCCGCAGCAGCGCGATCTCGCGTAACTTCGGCTCGGCTTTGATCTCCTCGAGCGTAACCGCTTTTTTCAACAACCTGACCGGCTTCAACTCGACCGCGCTCCAATCTCCCTCCTTCGCCGTCGGGTCGGGAAAAGCCTCCCGCGTCACCTCTGCGATCCCGACGACCGCCTTCTCGCTCACGCTGTGATAATAGAAGACCGCGTCGCCTTTGTGCATTGCCCGGAGATTGTTGCGTGCCTGAAAATTTCGCACCCCGGTCCATTCCGTGCGCCCATCGCGCATGAAATCGTCCCAAGAATAGGCTTCCGGTTCCTGCTTCACCAGCCAGTGGTTCTTCATCGCATGGTATTCAATCACATCCGCGCACAGCGGACGATGCGGCGAGCTTCCGCCGTCCGACGCTTTGGTGTCTTGGTCGGCGGGACAGAGCCGCTTATCATTTCGTCCATGCATGCCTGCCCGCCCCTGCTCGCGCTCCTTCTTTCCCTCTCTCTGCTCGCGTCTGCCCGCGCCGCGGATTATCCTACGCCTAACGAGGGCGAGTACGTCGCGCGCGACTTCAAGTTCACCTCCGGCGAAACGCTGCCCGAGTTGCGCCTCCATTACCGCACCCTCGGTACGGCGGTGAAAAATGCCGAGGGCGTGACGCAAAACGCCGTCCTCATCATGCACGGGACGACCGGGAGCGGCGCGCAATTCATCCGGCCGGAGTTTGCCGGCGAACTCTTTGGCCCGGGGCAGCCGCTCGATGCGACGAAGTTTTTCCTCATCCTGCCCGACGACATCGGCCACGGAAAATCGAGCAAACCGAGCGACGGGCTGCATGCAAAATTCCCGCGTTACGGCTATCGCGACATGGTCGAGGCGGAATATCGATTGCTGACCGACGGCCTCGGGGTGAAGCACGCGCGACTCGTCATGGGCACCTCGATGGGCGGCATGCACACCTGGCTCTGGGGCGAGATTTATCCCGATTTCATGGACGCGCTCATGCCCCTGGCCAGCCTCCCGACCCAGATCTCCGGCCGGAACCGCGCCTGGCGCCGGATCGTGATCGACGCCATCCGCCACGACCCCGGCTGGGACGGCGGCGACTACAAAACGCAGCCACCCAGCCTGCGCACCGCGGCGGAGATGCTTTGGTTCGTGAGCAGCAATCCGATCCTGCGCCAGAAAGAAACGCCGACCCTCGCCCAGACCGATACCGCCCTCGAAAAATTTGTGCAGGATTACCTCAAAACCGGTGACGCGAACGATGTGCTCTACGCCGTCGAGGCCTCGCACGATTACGATCCGGGCCCGGGTCTCGAGAAAATCCGGGTCCCGCTGCTCGCGATCAACTCCGCCGACGACCTGATCAATCCGCCGGAGCTCGCCATCCTGGAGCGCGAGATCAAACGCGTCCCGAAAGGCCGCGTGCTTGTGCTTCCGCTCAGCGACCAGACCCGCGGGCACGGCAGCCACACCGTCGCGGCCCTCTGGAAGGACGAGCTCCTGAAACTCCTCGAGCGCTCCAAACCGTGAGCCACGCCGCCTTTCTTTCGGTGATTCCCCTGTCGCGGGCACCCGTCCCGGGAGGATTCGACAAGGAGCGCGATTTGCTTCAGAATCCGCTGCATGCCGCGCCTCCCTTTCATCACCTTTGAGGGCTCCGAGGGGTGTGGTAAATCCACCCAGGTCAGCCTGCTCGCTTCGCGCCTAACGAACGCGAACGTGTCCCTCCTCGTCACCCGCGAGCCCGGCGGCACCGCGATCGGGGAAAAGATTCGACATCTCCTCCAGTTCGCCCCGGAAAGCGTGGCCATGACCCCGGAGAGCGAGCTCCTTCTCTTCGAAGCCAGTCGCAGCCAGCTCGTTAGGGAAGTGATCCAGCCCGCGCTCGATCGTGGGACGGTGGTTCTCTCGGATCGCTTCGCCGATTCGACCACGGTTTACCAGGGCGTCGCGCGCCGGCTCGACCAGGAAATGGTCGGCCATCTCAATGCCTTCGCCGTCGGCAACTGCTGGCCCGATCTCACTTTCCTCCTCGACATCGATGTCGAGACGGCCCGCGCCCGGATGATGCGCCGGGTCCGGCCCGCCGCCGGGATCGATCGGATGGAACAGGAGCCGCTCGACTTTTACGAAGCCGTCAGCGCCGCCTACCGCGAGCTGGCGGCGCGGCAGCCTTATCGGATCCGCGTGATCGACGCCACCCGCTCGATCAAGGAAATCGAAGACGAAATCTGGGAGACGATCGCGACTCGTTTTAGCCACCTCGCGCGCATGATCCCGCAACGGCAGCAAAGCCGGCATTCCTGATCCCGTGGCGTTCACTCCGAAAGTCGCGCTCGATTATTTGCGCGGTGCGCAGACCAGGAATCGCCTCGCGCACGCCTACCTCATCGCGGGGGCGAGCGGGAGCGGGAAACGCGCCCTCGCGGCCGACGTCGCCGAGCTCGTTAACGGCGCCCCGGCGGGCGAGATCTTTTCCGGCAACGCGCCCGACGTTCATCTCGCCGGGCCGGAATCGAAATCGCGCCGGATCGTGATCGAGCAAATCCGCGCCCTCGAGCACGCGCTCCAGATGCGAGCGGGCGACGGCCGGCGCAAAGTCGCGATCATTTCCGAGGCGGACCGGATGGTGACGCAGGCCGCGAACGCCTTTCTCAAGACGCTGGAGGAGCCGCCTAACAACTCGCTCCTCATCCTGCTCAGCTCGATCCCGGAAGTTTTGCCCGACACAATTCTTTCGCGCTGCATCGAGATCCCGCTGGCCGCGCCGCTCGACGCGGCGCTGACGGAGGAGCAGACCGAGTTGATCGGCCTGCTCAACGCGCTCGATCTCAACTCCGCCGGGAGCGTGCACGAGGCCTATCGCCTCGCCCAGGGCCTGCAACGGTTGCTCATGAAAATTCGACAAAGCATCCAGGAGGAAAACGGCGGCGCGCTGAAGCGAGAGGAAGCGCGCTACAAGCAAACCACCGACGGCGCCTGGCTCGAGAGCCGCGAAGACCATTACAAGGCCCTAACGGAAAGCCACTACCTGCATCAGCGCAGCCAGCTCGTGGAAACGCTCTTCCTCTGGTGGGGCGACGTCCTTCGCGCCAGCACCGGGATCGCCGCCCGGGAACTGCCCGCGGCTCGCGCCCGGACCGAGTCAGTCGCTGCCCGCCTAACGACAACAGAAATTCTACGCCGCCTCCGTCGGCTCGAGGAACTGCGCGATCATCTCGGGCGCAACATCCAGGAAGCGCTTGCGCTGGAAGTGGCTTTCCTCAGCATCTTTCGTTTC
>JBBSLW010000153.1:0-6777 GCA_038233495.1 Chthoniobacterales bacterium
CGGGCTCCGGTTTCACCCCACGGTCAATCTCGGCATCCTCAAGTTCCTCGCCTTCGAGCAGGTCTTCAAAAACAGCCTAACGACGTTGCCGATGGGGGGTGGCAAGGGCGGCTCCGATTTTGATCCGAAAGGCAAGAGTGACAACGAAGTGATGCATTTCTGCCAGTCCTTCATGGCCGAGCTTTCTCGCCACATCGGGCCCTATCGCGACGTCCCGGCGGGCGACATCGGGGTCGGCTCGCGCGAGATCGGTTACCTCTTTGGGATGTATAAACGCCTGCGCAACGAGTTCACCGGCGTCCTTACGGGCAAAGGCATCGGCTGGGGCGGCTCGCTTATCCGCCCGGAGGCGACCGGTTATGGCGCGGTCTATTTCGCCGCCGAGATGCTGAACACGCGGAACGAAGATCTCGCGGGCAAAACCTGTCTCGTCTCTGGAAGCGGCAACGTCGCGCAATACACGGTCGAGAAATTAATCGAGCTCGGCGCGAAGCCGGTCACGCTCTCGGATTCCACCGGCTATATTTACGACGAGGCCGGGATCGATCGCGAGAAGCTCGCCTTCGTCATGGAACTGAAGAACGTCAGGCGCGGCCGGATCTCGGAATACGCGGACAAATTCAAGAGCGCGGTCTACACGACGGACGACGGCACGCTCGAGCACAACCCGCTCTGGGATCACCCGGCGCAATGCGCTTTCCCGAGCGCAACCCAGAACGAGATCAGCGAGAAAGACGCGGAGAACCTGCTTCGCAACGGCGTCTACGTCGTCTCGGAAGGGGCCAACATGCCGACCATGATCGGCGGGATCCGGCGGTTCCTCGATGCGGGGATTCTTTTCGGTCCGGGGAAAGCCGCGAACGCGGGCGGAGTCGCAACCTCCGGCCTGGAGATGGCGCAAAACAGCATGCGCCTTTCCTGGACACGAGAGGAAGTGGATGCTCGACTGCAAGGGATCATGAAGGCGATCCACAAAACCTGTCGCGCAACCGCGGAACGCTTCGGCACGCCGGGCAACTACGTCAACGGCGCGAACATCGCCGGCTTCCTCAAGGTCGCGAACGCCATGCTCGACCAGGGTGTGGTCTGAGAAACTAGCCAATTTTTAAGCCACAGATTGACATGGATGAAACAGGGACGGGAAAAAAGCAGGCCACCTCTTCCTCTGTGTAAATCCGTGTCCATCCGGGGCTGCCTGCCTTTTGTTCGCGCATGAATCCGTCGCCGTATTTTTTCCTCGTTATTTTTGTGGGCGTGGCCCTTGTTTTTCCGATTGCCCCGCTCGTCCTGGCCTGGTTTTGGCGCCGCTTTTTCCAGCCGCCGAAGCCGGGCGCGGCCAAGAACGCCACCTACGAGTGCGGCATCGAGTCGTTAGGCGAAGCGCAGATCCAATTCCAGTCGCAGTTCTACCTTTACGCAATCATTTTCCTCATCTTCGACGTTGAATCGATTTTTCTCGTTCCTTTCGCGGTCGCCTTTACCGGGTTGCCCTTCGGCGCTTTCGTCGCGATCTTGATTTTTCTTTTGCTCCTCCTGGAAGGTCTGGTTTGGGCTTGGGGCAAAGGTTGTCTAAATTGGGCGAAGTGAAGGGAAACCAATTTAAAAGCCAGGAAACCAGAAAAAAGCATTCCCCTTTCTGGTTTCCTGGCTTCCAAATTCGTCCTCCCTGTTACCGGCGATGAGCAACACGATCGATCAAGCACTTCAGAGCGAGCTGCAAAAGCAGGGCATCTGGGTCACCTCGATGCAGGAGCTTTACAACTGGGGCCGGAAGAATTCGATCTGGCCGCTCCAGTTCGGCCTCGCCTGTTGCGCGATCGAGATGATCGCGACGGCCGCTTCGCGCTACGATCTCGCCCGCTTCGGCGGCGAAGTCTTTCGCCCTTCGCCGCGCCAGGCCGATCTCATGATCGTGGCCGGCACGGTGACCAAAAAGATGGCGCCGCAAATCGTCAGGCTCTATAATCAGATGCCCGATCCGAAATATGTCATCTCGATGGGCGCCTGCGCAATTTCCGGCGGGCCCTTCAAGCAGGGTTACAATGTCCTCAAAGGGATCGACCGTTACATCCCGGTCGACGTTTACATTCCCGGCTGCCCGCCGCGCCCCGAGGCGTTGTTGCACGCCTTCATGGAATTGCAGCGCAAGATCGATAAGCAAAAATTAACCGGCGCGCACAAGGCGCCCCATCTCGACCGCGCGCAGCCGAGCGAATTTCCCGTGCCCGCGTTCGGTGCGCACGATCTGCAACCGCCGGCGAATCCGGCGCTTTTTCATCCGCCTGAAATCCACCGTTAAAAAGTTCTGTAGCGAGCGTATGGATTTGGCGACAGTAACTACGTTCCCTTTGTAACCATGTAACCGATGTCAGCCTCCGCGATACCGAAAGGATTTGCGCGCCAGCTTCTGGCTTACGAAGTGGCATCGGGCAAACCCGCCGGCGCAAAAGGTTCCCCGGCCTTTAGCGTCTGTGAAAAACTGCGCAGACCGCTCCGCAGACTCTTGGGCGTGGACGGCTTTCGCGCACTCTTCTCTCGCGCGGTGGCGATAGGCTGCGAGGAAATCCCCTGGTTGTGTGAGCTGCAAATCAAGGCGAACGGCTCGCTCGAGGGTCTGGACGCACTGGAGGCGAAACTCGAGGCGGGCACGATTGCAGAGGGCGAAGTTATGCTCGTCGGGCAGTTGCTCGGGCTCCTCGTTCTTTTCATCGGTCCGGCGCTGACCCTGCGATTGCTGCACGAGGTCTGGCCGGACTGGAAGATTGAAGAACTTTGGCAATAAGAATCAATCCTATGAGCAAAAATAAAACACCGCGGCGCCAGCCCTCGACGAAGGTGAAGCCACCGGAGAAAGTCAAAATCCGCCAACTGCCCACCGGCGTGCGCGGCCTGGATGAGATCATCGGCGGCGGGCTGCCGGAATTCTCCTTTAACATCATCGCGGGCGCGCCGGGTTCCGGCAAAACCACCCTGGCGCATCAGATCATTTTCGCGAATGCGACCCCGCAGAAGCCCGCACTTTATTTCACCGTGCTCGGTGAGCCGACGCTAAAGATGTTGCGTTACCAACAGCAATATTCCTTCTTCGATCCGGCGAAACTGGGCAAGGCCATCCGTTTCATCAACCTCAGCCAAGTGGTGATGGAACAGGATTTGAACGGAGTGCTGGAGGAAATCAAGCGCGAAGTCGAAGCCTCCAATCCGAGCATGGTGGTGGTCGATTCTTTCCACAACGTCGCCCGGAAAGCCGGCGAGGAGAGCGGTCTGGCGCTGCAAGGCTTGGTCCAGCGCCTCGCCATATTCCTGACCAGTTGGGAAGCGACCACCTTTTTGATCGGAGAATATTCCACGGCGGATATCCGCGATAATCCGGTCTTCACCGTCGCCGACGGCCTGTTTCTTCTTTCTCAAAATGTGGAGCGCAATTCCGTGGTCCGGAAGTTGCAACTGGTCAAGATTCGGGGACAGGTTTCGGTGCCGGGACTGCACACCGTCCGCATCACCGGGGACGGCTTGCAAGCCTTCTCCCGCACCCTGGGCATGGTCGGGAAAAAGAAAGGCACCGCGCGCCCGCGGCGGCTGTCCAGCGGGGTCGCGGAGCTGGATGTGCTGCTCGGCGGCGGCATCCCCGAGGGTGACAGCGTGCTGGTGGCGGGGCCTTCCGGCACGGGGAAATCGGCGCTCGCCACGCAATTCATCGACGCGGGACTCCGCGCGGGCGAGCCGGGAATCATCGCGGTCTTTGAAGAGCGGCCGGAGGGATACGCGGCGCGCGCTGCAAGCATGGGCATGAACCTGAAGAAGCCGCAGAAAGCCGGAACGCTGGAAATCCTCTACCTGCGCCCGCTCGATCTCTCGGTCGATGAGACGATGCAGGAGATCCTCGATGCGGTGAAGAGGACGGAAGCAAAACGGCTCGCGATCGACTCGCTGGTCGGCTTCGAGATGGCGCTCGCCCCGGGCTTCCGCGACGACTTCCGCGAATCGCTCTACCGGATGATCGTGGCGCTCACGGGTGCCGGGGTGACGATCCTGAGCACGGTTGAGATCGAGGACTCGTTCACCTCGTTTGGGTTCAGCCATTATGCGATCTCGTTCCTGACCGACGACATCATCCGGTTGCGCTACGTGGAGATCGATGGGCAGCTGCGCAGGATCCTCGTCGTGGTAAAAACGCGCGGCGGCAACCACAGCAAAGAGATCCGGGAATATGTGATTACCGAACAAGGCGTGGTCCTGATCAGCCCGCGCCAGCTGGATTATACGCGCCTGACCACCGGGCTACCGGAGCGAGTCGGCCAGCTCATCGAGACAGCCCCGGAGCCGAGGACGAAAGCGTAAGATTGTAGTCGCGCGCAAGCGTGGGCTCATAACAATGACGACACGACGAAAACCTGGCGAAAGCCACCGGTTGTCCGGGCAGCGAAGTCGAGCCGCGCCCTTCATTGAGCGCGCGCCCCTGCCGATCATCGAAGTCGAGGGAAAAGATCACAGTGTGTCCTACGTCAACGCTGCATTTTGCAGCCTCCTGGGGAAAAACCGCGAGGAACTGATCGGAAAGTTGTTCGCGGAAATAGTGCCGGGCGGAGAAAAGTGCGGGGCGATTTTGGATAGCGTTTATAAAACGGGCGCGGCCGCGACGCACGCGCTCGAGGACGATTCCGAGCCTGCTCACTGGCTCTACGCCATGTGGCCGGCACTGGATCTGGAGGCGCGTCCGGTCGGAGTCATTATCCAGCTCACGAAGGCCGTTCATTTTCGACAAAACGCTGCGGCGGTGAACGAAGCCTTGCTTCTCTCCGCCTTGCGCCAGCATGAAGCCAAGGAAGCGGCCGAGGCGCTGAACGCTCAACTGCAGGCCGAGATCGCCGAGCGCAAGCAGGTGGAGGAGGCGCTGCACGCGGCGATGGCGGAAATCGAGCGCAGCTCGCGCGCGAAAGACGACTTCCTTGCCGCGCTCTCGCACGAGCTGCGCACGCCGCTCACGCCTGTGCTGATGACCGCCGCCGCCCTCGAGATCGATCCGGCGCTCCCGCTGGAGGTGCGCGACCAGCTCGGGATGATGCGCCGCAACATTGAGCTGGAGGCGCGGCTCATCGACGACTTGCTCGACATCACCCGCATCAGCCACGGCAAGCTGCAAATCCGACCGGTGGTTGCCGATCTTCACCAGCTCCTCGAGCAGACCGCGGAGATCGTGCGCAGCGACGGCTTCGGCAAACAAGTGAGCGCCCGTTTCGATCTCGCGGCGGCGCGGCATCACGCGATGGGCGATCCCGCGCGGCTCCAGCAGGTCTTTTGGAACATCATCAAGAACGCGCTCAAATTCACTCCCGCCGGCGGGAGCGTGACGGTGAGCACGCGCAACGATGGCGCCGGAACGCTCATCCTGAGCGTCGCCGACACCGGTGTCGGCATCCGCGCCGACGCGTTGCCGCACATCTTCGATGCCTTCGAGCAGGGCGAAGCCACGTTCCAGCAGCGCTTCGGCGGGCTCGGCTTGGGACTGGCCATTTCGCGCGCGGTCGTCGAGATCCACGGCGGCGCGATTTACGCCGAGAGCGAAGGCGTCGGCCGCGGCGCGACCTTCCGCGTCAGCTTCGCGACCGTGGATGTGCCAGAGATGGTGGACGGCGGGCAAGGCACGCCGCCCGCGCTGGACCGCGGGCTGCGGCTGCTCGTGGTGGAAGATCACGCCGCGACGCTCGCCGTGCTCACCCGCCTGCTCACGCGCCACGGCCACCACGTCACGCACGCCAGTAACGTGCGCGACGGGCTCGCCGCCGCTGCCGTGGAAACGTTCGACGCCGTGATCTCCGACCTCGGTTTGCCCGACGGGACCGGCTTCCAGTTAATGGAAAAACTGCGCGACGCGCACGGGCTGCGCGGGATCGCCTTAAGCGGTTACGGGATGGACGAAGATGTGCGCCGTGCGCGGGAAGCGGGCTTCGCGGCGCACCTGACGAAGCCGGTCGATTTCGCGCAACTGCGGGGCGCGCTGGGAGATTTAATGGCAGAGGCAGCGTCGGCGTCGGAAAATTAAAAGGAATACCGTCATTGTTATCGTGCTAACAACCTAGGGATGGAATCTCTGGAGGAAATTAAGGCGCGCGCCGAACAAGCGGTGCCCGGGGCTCGCATCGAGATCATTCCAAATCCCGGCCCGGCTAATCAGCCCTCGCTTCTCCTCGATCACGCGCACGCGGTCGCAGTTGCGCGTTTCCTGCGCGATGACGCAGCGTTGCGTTTTGACTATTGCTCGAACGCCACCGGCGTCGATTGGCTCGATCGCACGGTGAAGAAAAAGGTGAAGGTGAAGAAGCTGGTCGAAGGCGAAGAGAAGGAAGTCGAGGAAACGCAGGAAGAGTTCGTTCCTGGTTATCTCGAGGCGGTCTATCACCTCTACTCGATGGCGCAGAAGCACGGGCCGGTCATCGTCAGGCTGCGAACGAGCGACCGCGCCGAACGTGCGCCGCTTCCATCACTCACCCCGATCTGGCGGAGCGCGGAATTCCAGGAACGCGAAATCTACGACCTTTACGGCATCCACTTCGCCGGACACCCCGATCTGCGCCGCATCCTGATGTGGGACGAATTCACCGATTTCCCGATGCGAAAAGATTACGTCGAGCCGGACGACTACGAGTACGAGCCGACGCCGCACGACGACGTTCTCGAGAAAGCGAAGCAACACTACACTGCCCGGCCACAACTGGACGGGGCGGAGAAATTGGCCACAGATCAACACGGATAAACACAGATGAAGAATTTTAAAAA
>JBBSLW010000154.1:0-6722 GCA_038233495.1 Chthoniobacterales bacterium
TTCTAAGAGCGATCTCCGAAGTAAAATCATGCGTTACATCAGGCACTACAATAAATCGGCCGTCCCTTTCCAATGGACCTACCGCAACACCTCCAATCGAATTCGATGAAGTGTTCACTTTTATCCGTAACACTGCACTAGAATCTCGGCAGTTGGGTCCGAGCAGGAAAGAAAAGCCTGCGATAAATGGGGGACTTTCATGGCGGCGGTTTTAACTGCCGCGTTGCCTACCGACAAGCAGAAACTTCGGATCGTTCTTTCGTGGGAGCGGGCAGGTTCGTTCATCGGCTGGCACGCCGGCGTGCGGAAGAGAAGGCAGGAAGGCTAAAGTAGAAAGGAAAGTGCGGCGGAGCCGACTTCGCGCGCGATCAGGCTGCGCTCGGCTGGAAGGTCCGGCCTCGACCTGTCGGCCTGCGTTATGGGTTACGGCGCGGATCAGTTGCTGGGCGCGCGTGATTCAGCGGCCTCCCGCTCCTTCACCTATCAGTCTTCCCGTTTACCTTGCGGCTCCCCGGCTCGCCGTGTTCGTTCGCGCGGCGAAGTCAGCGCGTCACGCTCAACTCGCGAACGCTGAGGACCTCGTTCTTGTGCAGCGTTTGCAGAGCTGATTCCGGCACGGCCGTGACAGCGATTGTTTCACCGAGGGCGTTGCACACCTCAATCGAGTAGCCGTTCTCTCCATCGGGCGCGACGTGAGCATCGACGATCTTGGTTAAATCGCCGCGCCGAAGCCCGTACTCGGGAAGATCACGAGCAAGCGCAGCGTCAGTATAGAGTTCGAAGGCCATGACGATTATCGTTCGGGGATCAGTGTAATGAACTTCGTCTGCCCGGACAAATGCTCTTTCATCCAGATCGAGCGAACGCGGAGCGTGACGCATTCGGGCCTGTGAGCGCGCCGCGGATCTCGTAGAACTGTCCGAACTTCGTCGTGTGCAAAGGCGTCGCATCGATCGGCAGCTGTTGGGTGCGCAAATCGTGCAGCAACTGGTCGGCGCTTTCGCCGTTATAACCGGCGCGATTCAAGAACGCAGATTTGTCGCCGCGCGTTTGCGGCACGAGGAGATAATGCGTGAGGCTTCTCGGGAGCGATCGTGGCGTCGGCCGGCAGTTTCACGCGCGTTTACTGTAGCGCAGGGATCAACGTTTCCACAGCGCACTCCGGAAGACGGAAAAAAGTAGAATGGAGCCGTGGGGAGGGAGCGACATAGACGAAGCCCGTGAGGGTGAGTGAGCGCGCAGCGAGCGAATCAAAGCCGAAAGGCTAAAGTAGAAAATTGGGAAGAATAGGGGGCGGTCCGTGCAGGTTGCGTCTTCTGCGATACTCAGCTGGAGAATTGCTGGCTGATCTGCTCGTTGAGCGGAGCGACCTGTTCGGTGGCGAGGGGCAGGTGGACGCCGCGCTGGGTTAACGTGCGGATGACTTCCTCGGTCGGGATGTTTCCGACCAATTCGTCCTGCGCGAATGGGCAACCCCCGAGCCCGCCGAGCGCGCCGTCGAACCGGCGACAACCCGCATCGTAGGCCGCCAGGACGCGGGCCGCGGCGTCCGCCGGCGTGCTGTGCAGATGCACGCCGAGATCGCAGGCCGGGTTTTCGCGCAGGACGGCGGCGACTGCTTCCGCGACCAACTCCGGGGTCGCGACTCCGACGGTGTCGGCGAGCGAGATGGAAGCCACCCCGAGCGCGGCCACGCGGGCCACGGCATCCGCAAGTTCCGCCGCGCTCCAGGGATCGTCGTAGGGATTCCCGAATGCCATCGAAATGTAGACCACCATCGCCACCCCGCTCTCTTCCGCGCGGGCGCGGATTTTTTCCAGCGCCGCCCGATTTTCTTCCGGCGATTGGTTCTGATTCCGGTGCAAAAACGTCGGGGAGATCGAGCAGGGATAACCAAGCGTGCGCACCGCGCCGGTTGCGATCGCGCGCTCCGCGCCTTTCTCATTCACCACGATCCCGATGATCTCGACCTCCTTCGGCGGCTGCAGTTGCTCGAGCACCGCTTCGCTGTCGGCCAGCTGGGGCACGGCTTTGGGCGAGACGAAGCTAACCGCGTCGATGTGCCGGAAGCCGGCCGCGATCAGCGCGCGGAGGTATCGCACCTTCAGCTCGGTCGGGATTTGTCTCGGCAATCCCTGCCAGGCGTCCCGCGGACACTCGATCAATTTCACAGCTTGGTCTTTCATTGGGCGCAGCCTTTATTCTTGTCATCTGGAGAGTAGCGAAGATCGTTTCCTCTCACCATCGAGATCATTTGCTTATGCCTAACGTCCTTGTTGAAAAAAAAGATCGCACCACCGTCGTCACCCTCAACCGTCCCGAGCGGCGCAATGCCCTCACGATCGAGCTCCTGACCGAACTAACCGGAGCGCTCGAGGCCGCCAGCGCCGATGAGAAAATGCGCGCCCTGATCGTGCGTGGAGCGGGCAAGGTTTTCTGCGCCGGGCTCGACCTCCAGGAAACGACCGAGATGGAGAAGGCGCATCGTTCCGCCGAGATGGTGGCGAAGACTCTGCTCGCGATCAGCCAGACGCGCCTGATCACGATCGCGCAAATCCACGGCGCCGCGGTCGCGGGCGGCGCGGGCCTGATGTCGGCCTGTGATTTCGTGGTCGCGGCCGAGGGGACGAAGATCGGATATCCGGAAACGAAACGCGGCCTCGTGGCCGGGCTGGTCATGACTTTTCTGCGCCGGCAACTGCGCGAGCGCGACATCCGCGAGCTGCTTTTCACGGGCGATCTGGTCAGCGCGGAGCGAGCCCGCGAGATCGGGCTGGTCAATCGAGTGGTCCCGCCTAACGACCTCGAAAACGAAACACAGAAGATCGTCGACGCCGTCCTGCAAAACGCCCCCGTCGCCCTCGCCAACACGAAACGCCTGATCGAAGAGCTCTGGTCTTCCTCGGTGAAAGAGGACGTCGAGAGCGCGTTGCGCCATCACATGGAAGCGCGCGAATCGACCGAAGCGAAGGAAGGCATCGCCGCCTTCCTCGAAAAACGCGCACCAGATTGGAAATGAAAAAGCTCCTTCTCATCCTCGTCCTCGTCCTCCCGCTGCATTCCCGCGGCGAAATATCGGAAACGGCCGACACGATTTTTCTCAACGGCATCGTCCACACCATGAACGACGCGCAGCCGCTGGCCGAGGCGATCGCGATCAAGGGCGAACGGATCACGTTCGTCGGCTCGAATGACGACGCGAAAAAATATGCCGGCAGCGCCACGCGCACGATCGATCTCAAAGGCAAGACCGTCGTCCCCGGCCTGACTGATTCGCATTATCACATCTTTGAAGTCGGCCAGCGCCTGGTCAATCTCGGGTTCACGCCGCAGACGAGCCGCGACCAGGTTTTCGCGCAGGTGAAGGAGCAGGCCGAAGAAAAAGGCTACGGGAAATGGATCGTGGGCCGCGGCTGGATCGAAACCTTCTGGAAGCCGCCGGTTGTCCTGACTCGGGCCGAACTGGATAAGGTCGCGCCAAACAATCCGGTCTTCGTCGAGCGCACCGACGGCCATGCCGCGGTCGTGAACAGCAAGGCGCTGAAGCTGGCCGGGATCGATGCAAAGACGCCGAACCCTTTTGGTGGCAAAATTCTGCGCGACAAAAAAACCGGCGAAGCGCTCGGCATGTTGCTCGACAACGCGATGGAGATGGTCCGGGAAAAGATTCCGCCGCCGGCTCCTGAAGAAATCGAAAAGTCCTTTCAGCTCGCGGTCCAGCGCACGCTTGCGCTCGGCTGGTGCGAAATCCAAAACGCCGGGAGCACGATCGCGGAGGTGGAGTTGATGCAAAAACTTTATCGCGAAGGAAAAGTAAAACTGCGCATCTACAACGCGGTCTACGGACCGGGCGCAGCGGCCACCCGCCTTCTGAAAGACGGTCCGATTCTCAACGCCGATGATTCTCGTTTCACGACCCGCGCGATCAAGGTGGTGTTTGATGGCTCGTTAGGCTCGCGCAGCGCCGCGCTCCTCGAACCCTACGCTGATGCGGAGACTTCCGGGTTCCTGACCCAGAAGGAAGAAGACCTGCGCCCGATGTTGCGCGAGGCGCTGGAGCGCGGCATCCAGGTCGAGACGCACGCGATCGGCGACAAGGCGAATCGCGCGATTCTCGATCTTTACGAGGAAGTCTTCAAAGCGGTCCCGCGCGAGAAGAGAAAAGTGCAGGAACCGCGCTGGCGGGTCGAGCACGCGCAAATTCTGAGCGCGGCGGACCTGCCGCGTTTCGCGAAGCTGCGCGTCATCGCCTCGATGCAGCCGTCGCACGCGATCAGCGATCTCTTCTTCGCCCCGAGTCGACTCGGGGAGAAACGGCTGGCCGGAGCCTATGCGTGGGCGCGTTTGCTCAAGAGCGGCGCGCTCGTCGTCGGCGGCTCCGATGCGCCGGTCGAGGCGGGCGAGCCGATGATCGAGTTTTACGCTGCGGTGGCGCGCAAGAGTAAGGATGGATTCACCGGACCCGGCTGGCATCCGGAAGAAGCGGTCACACGCGAGCAGGCGCTCCAGATGTTTACTCGCTGGCCGGCCTACGCCGCGTTTCAGGAAAATGAGAAAGGCGCGATTGCGCCCGGCAAACTGGCCGATCTCACGATTCTCTCCGACGACATCATGAAAATCCCCGAAGCCGACATACTGCGCACAAGCTGCCTGATGACGGTGATCGGCGGCGAGATCGTTTTCGATTCCGGCGAGTTCGGCGCGCGCTGATCGAGCGCGCCTAACGTTACCGAAATCAGTCCGCCCGGCGCGATTTGTCATCCGGAATCGCCGCAAGACGGAGAGGGATTTCTCCAATGCAATGGACGCTTCCTTCTTTTCGGAAGACGCGGATTGCAGGTGTGAGATCCCTCTCCGCGCTTCGCCGGATCGGGATGACAGGTTAGGCGGGGCGGCGATTGCGAGAGACGCGAAGGGAACGCTTCGGAAACCGCGCCACTTCGCGCCCCCTTAAGGTTGCACGGTCGAAGGGTGGCGTCCCCGGCTAGAGGAGCGCCAGCTGGGTGGCGTCGGGTCGCGCGAGCGGGGCGAAGCGCACGCCGACTCCCATCAGGCGGACGCTTTTGCCGGTGCGCCCGAAGGCTTCCGTGAGCAGAGTGCGATACTCGCCTAACGACGGCGCGAGCCCCGCCCTTTCCACGGTCGTGCGGGTGAAATCAGCGAACTTCAGCTTCACGAAAATCTTCGTCACGGTGCGGGTCGATTCCTTTTGTGCGAGATCGGCCATCATCTCGGCGAAGAGCTCCACCAGCTTTTCTTCGCAGCCGGCCAGCGTCTCGAGGTTAATCGAGAAGGTTTCTTCCGTGCTCAGCGATTTGCGTTCGCGATGCGGCTCGACCGGGCGGTCATCGATCCCGCGACAGAGATCGTAGAGCTCGGCGCCCCATTTTCCGAAAATCTGTTGCAGCTCCAACCGCGGGTATCGCTGCAGATCGCCGCAGGTTGTGATCCCGCGCTGTTGCAGCTTTTGCTCGGTGACCGCGCCGATTCCCCAGATTTTTCGCACCGGCAACGCGGCCATGAATTCCGGGACTTCCGCCGCCGCGACTTCATACTGCCCGTCAGGCTTGTTCAGGTCGCTCGCGATCTTGGCCACCAGTTTGTTGGGCGCGATCCCGGCTGAGGCGGTCAGTTTCGTCTTGCGAAAAATGAGCTCGCGGATGACCTGCGCGAGCGGTCCAGGCGCGCCGGGGTGGGCGCTGACGTCGAGGTAGGCTTCATCGAGCGAGAGCGGCTCGACCAGCGTGGTGAAGCGATGGAGGATGGCCCGAATGGTGGCCGATTCGCGCCTGTAAACGTCGAAGCGCGTTGGGAGCACGATCAGCTTTGGACAACGCTGCAGCGCCATGAAGGTCGGCATGGCGGAGCGCACGCCAAATTCGCGCGCCTCATAATTACAGGTCGTGAGGACCCCGCGCCGGTCACGCGCGCCGCCGACGCCGACTGGTTTGCCCCGCAGCTCCGGCCGATCGCGTACCTCGATCGCGGCATAGAAGCAATCCATGTCGAGATGGATGATGGAGCGTGCGGCCGCTTGCACAAGAATAGGCAACGCCGAAGCCTGATTTGCGCAAGCGTCACGACCTCGGAGCGCCGGCGGGACGATATATTGTAGGATGAAAGATGAAAAAGATCGCCCCCAGCTTGAAGTTTATCTGCAAGACCACTATGCCGGCGCAGTGGGCGCGATCGAGTTGATCGCCCATTCGATCGAAGCGCACGAAGGGAGCCCGCTGGTCCGATTTTTCAAGGAACTGGAAGCGGAGGTCAAAGCCGATCACGAACAGCTTGGCAACCTAATGAAGGTCCTCGGGACCGACGATAGCGGTGTACGCAATGCCGGAGCTTGGATGGCCGAGAAACTTAGTCGCGCGAAAATCGGTTTTTCCGGAGGGGAGACGAGCGAACTTCGTCTCCTTCAGGCCTTGGAAAGTTTGTCGCTCGGAATCGCCGGCAAACGTCTCCTTTGGCGCGCTCTCCGTGAGGTGAAATCTGCAGCGCCGGAGCTGCAAGCAACCGATTTTGATCAGCTCGAGCAACGCGCGACCGAACAACTTGATCGAGTCGAAGCCGAACGGCTGGGCGCGGCGAGGGCTGCCTTCCTGGCCGAGGGCTGAACCCTTGGAGAGACGACGGCCCGTGTCGTTCAGATCAGCGGACGGGCAAAAGGCGCGGGATGCCTGCGACTAGGGCGTGTTAACACTAATTGACGTTTGCTCAAA